>CAYNFY010000211.1:0-2708 GCA_964396585.1 uncultured Nocardioides sp. | reverse complement strand
CCAGCTCGCGCAGCCAGCTCAGGTCGTCATGCTCGAGCGGTCGATCGGTGTCGACGCCGTTGCGGTTGTTCTCCTTGTACTTCCAGTGCGCCGCCACCCCGTACTCGGCCCGACGGTGCATGGCGAAGGTCCGGATCTGCATCTCCACGGCCTTGCCCTGCGGCCCGATCACGGTGGTGTGCAACGACTGGTACATGTTGAACTTGGGCATCGCCACATAGTCCTTGAACCGGCCCAGGACCGGGTTCCAGCGGCTGTGCAGCACCCCGAGTACCGCATAGCACTCGCGGTCCTCATCGACCAGGATCCGGATCCCCACCAGGTCGTGGATGTCGGAGAAGTCCCGACCGCCCACGATCATCTTCTGATAGATCGAGTAGTAGTGCTTGGGGCGTCCGGTGACGGTGGCCTTGATCTTGGCGTCCTTGAGGTCCTTCTCGACCTGCTTGATCACCTCGGCCAGGAAGGTGTCTCGGGCGGGGGCTCGTTCGGCCACCATCCGGACGATCTCGTCGTAGATCTTGGGATGCAGGGTCGAGAAGGCCAGATCCTCGAGCTCCCACTTGAGCGTGTTCATGCCCAGTCGATGCGCCAACGGCGCATAGATGTCCAGGGTCTCTCGAGCCTTACGCTCCTGCGTCTCCGGCTTCACGAACCGCAACGTCCGCATATTGTGCAACCGGTCCGCGAGCTTGATCACCAGGACCCGGATGTCCTTGCTCATCGCGACGACCATCTTGCGGATGGTCTCGGCCTGGGCCGAGTCGCCATAGGAGACCTTGTCGAGCTTGGTCACCCCGTCGACGAGCAGCGCCACCTCGTCGCCGAAGTCCCGGCGCAACTCGTCCAGCGTGTACGGGGTGTCCTCGACCGTGTCGTGCAGCAACGAGGCGACCAGTGTCGGTTCGGTCATCCCGATCCCGGCCAGGATGGTGGTGACCGCCAACGGGTGGGTGATGTAGGGCTCGCCGCTCTTGCGCTTCTGCGGAGCATGTAGCCGCTCGGCGGTGGTGTAGGCCCGCTCCAACAGCGCGAGGTCGGCCTTGGGGTGATTGGCGCGGACCGCACGGAACAACGGTTCGAGTACCGGGTTGCCGGCCTGGCTCCGGGTACCGATCCGGGCCAGTCGGGCCCGCATCCCGCGCGCGCTGAGAGCGGGTTCGGCGGCGCGCTCCCGTGGGCCAGTACCGGCCTGGGGGTTCGCGTCGTCGGTCATGGGGGAATTCTAGTGGTGCCCCGGTGCCGATCTCCGGGACCCTCCTGTCACAGGACCACAACGATCCCCCAGGTTCAGACCACGAGCAGGCTGTCCACCGGCAGATCGTCGCCTACCGTGCTGCGCCCGGGCAGGAAACCAAGCTCCATCAGCACCGCCACCCCGACCACGACGCCGCCGCAGCGCTCGACCAGCTTCCTGGTCGCCGCGACCGTGCCACCGGTGGCGAGCACGTCGTCCACCAGCAGGACCCGCTCGCCCGGCAGAACCGAATCGGCGTGGATCTCCAGCGTCGCGCTGCCGTACTCCAGGGTGTACTCCACCGCAAGGGTCTCCCGAGGCAGCTTCCCGGCCTTGCGTACCGGGACGAACCCGGCTCCCAGTGCCAGTGCGACCGGAGCGGCGACGATGAAGCCGCGCGCCTCCATTCCGAGGACCTTGTCGACCACTGCATGTCCCGCGGCGTCGCGACCGGACTCCGCGAGTGCCTCGACCACGGCGGTGAACCCGTCATGGTCGGCGAGCAGCGGCATGATGTCCTTGAAGACGACCCCGGGTTCGGGATAGTCCGGCACGTCCACCACCAGCCGCTGCATGGCCTCACCGGCCCGACGACGTGCCCGAGAAACCGGCGCACTCTCGACCTGGGCCGGAGCATCACTCACCGGCGTCGGCCTCCTGCGCCGCGACGCGAGCGGGCTCGCCTTCGGATTCGGGGCTCAGACTCAACTTGTCGACGGCCGCGATGGCGCCACGAGCCACCTCCAGCACTACCCCTTCGGCGACCTTCACCTGGGCCCGGTCGTCCGCCAGAGTGACCACTTCGGCGAAGATCCCCGAACTGAGCATCACCCGGTCACCGGACTTGAGTTCGGACTGCAGGGTGCTGACCTGCTTACGTTGCCGCTGCGCGGGACGCAGGATGAAGAGCCAGAAAACGATGGCGAGCATCGCCATCATCACGAGGGGCGTGGGATCCACGGGATCAATCCTTCAAATGGGGGGTGCCTGAATCGACCCCCACAGTCTACGGGGCGAGCATCACTCGTCGAACAACGCGGCTTGGATCCCCTCCGGGACCCGAAGCCCGAGGTGTCGCCAGGCCGCCGGGGTGGCGATCCGGCCCCGCGGTGTTCGGGCCAGGAACCCGTTGCGGACCAGGAAGGGCTCGGCCACCTCCTCCACGGTCTCGCGTTCCTCTCCCACCGCCACCGCCAGGGTGGCGATACCGACCGGCCCGCCGCCGAAGTTTCGGCACAGTGCGTCCAACACCCCGCGGTCGAGCCGGTCCAGACCCAACTGATCCACCTCGAACATCTCCAGCGCCGCGCTGGCGATCCGCAGGTCGATGTGTCCGTCGGCACGCACCTGGGCGTAGTCGCGGACCCGACGCAGCAGCCGGTTCGCGATCCGTGGGGTTCCTCGGGAGCGGGAGGCGATCTCGGCGCTGCCGTCGGCGTCGATCTCCACCTGCAGTAGCCCGGCCGAGCGG
>CAYNFY010000210.1:0-2798 GCA_964396585.1 uncultured Nocardioides sp. | reverse complement strand
CCTGAACGGATTCGGCCCGGCCGGGCTGGCCCAGGCCACCCAGCTGCACGGCAAGGAGATGTCCTACAACAACTACGTGGACACCGACGCCGCCCGTCGCGCCGCCAACGACTTCGCCGAGCCGGCGGTGGCGATCATCAAGCACGCGAACCCGTGCGGGATCGCGGTCGGCACGGATGTCGCCGAGGCACATCGCAAGGCTCACGAGTGCGATCCGGTCTCCGCGTTCGGCGGCGTGATCGCCTCGAACCGCCCGGTCACCGTCGAGCTGGCCCAGCAGGTGGCCGAGGTGTTCACCGAGGTGATCGTTGCGCCCGGTTACGAGGACGGTGCGGTCGAGATCTTGCAGGGCAAGAAGAACATCCGAATCCTGATCGCCGACGCCAACCCCGGCTCGCCGGTGGAGACCCGGCCGATCTCCGGTGGCCTGCTGATGCAGCAGGTCGACCACGTCGACGCTCCGGGCGATGCGCCGGAGTCCTGGACCCTGGCCACCGGCGAGGCGGCAGACGAGGCCACGCTGGCCGAGCTGGCCTTCGCCTGGAAGGCCTGCCGGGCCGCCAAGTCCAACGCCATCCTGCTCTCCCGCGACGGCGGATCGGTCGGGATCGGGATGGGCCAGGTCAACCGGGTCGACTCCTGCAAACTGGCGGTCGAGCGGGCCAACTCCCTGGCAGTCGACGGAGAGCGCGCCCTGCGTCGTTCGGAGGGAGCGGTCGCGGCCTCGGACGCGTTCTTCCCGTTCGAGGACGGCCCGCAGATCCTGATCGATGCCGGGATCAAGGCGATCGTCCAGCCGGGCGGATCGGTTCGTGACGAACTGACTATCGAAGCCTGCAAGGCAGCCGGGGTGACCATGTATTTCACCGGCACCCGCCACTTCTTCCACTGACGAGAGCCGCCGGAGTCGCCCGGCGGGCGCCTGGCTGCGTTCTCCTCGCTCGTCGGCCTTGCCGGGCATCCCGCCCAACGACTCTCGCTTGATCTTCGAGATGATCCCGAAATCCTTAGGATGACAACGTGACTGCTCAGAAATTGGACGGCAATGCCACCGCGGCTGCCATCAAGGACGAATTGCGTATCCGGGTCGCCGCGCTCAAGGAGCGAGGTGTCACCCCGGGCCTGGGCACGATCCTGGTCGGCGACGACCCGGGCTCGCGCTGGTACGTCAACGGCAAGCACAAGGACTGTGCCGAGGTGGGCATCACCTCGATCCGAATCGACCTGCCCGAGGTGGCCACCCAGGCCGAGATCGAGGACGCGGTCAAGCAGCTCAACGACGATGCCGGATGCACCGGGTACATCGTGCAGCTGCCGCTGCCTCGCGGCCGCGACGAGAACCGGGTGCTCGGGCTGATCGACCCGGCCAAGGACGCCGACGGTCTGCACCCGACCAATCTGGGGTGGCTGGTGCTGGGCAACGAGGCGCCGCTGCCGTGCACACCGCATGGCATCGTCGAACTGCTGCGACGCCACGGCGTCACGATCGACGGGGCCGAAGTGGTGGTGGTCGGCCGGGGGGTCACGGTCGGTCGACCGCTGGGGCTGCTGCTCACCCGACGCAGCGAGAACGCCACGGTCACCTTGTGCCATACCGGCACCGTGGACCTGGCCGCACACACCCGCACGGCGGACATCGTGGTGGCCGCGGCGGGGGTGCCTGGAATCATTACCGGCGACATGCTCAAGCCGGGTGCCGCGGTGCTCGATGTCGGAGTCAGCCGGGTCGACGGCAAGATCGCCGGCGACGTGGCCGAGGACGCCTGGGATATCGCCGGGTGGATCTCGCCGAACCCGGGGGGCGTAGGACCGATGACCCGCGCCATGCTGCTCAGCAATATCGTCACGATGGCTGAACGCGACCTCGAACGCCCGGCGCGCTGAGCGCCGAATCCAGTACGGACACCGACCATGACTCCGGAGAACCCGTCGTTGCAACCACCTGAGGACGTGCCGCCGGTCTCGGCGGAGGAACTCGTCGAAGGGGAGGTACGTGACGAGGCACTGGCCGACGAATCCCAGGCGCCGCGCAGGTATCCCTCCACCAAGGGCGGGATGGTCTATCTGCTGGTGCTCGGCATCGCCCTGGTCGGCTTGCTGATGGCCTGGTTCGGCAGTTGGCGCGTCGGGGTCCAGGTCTTCGCCGGGTCGCTGGCGGTGGCCGGGGTCGCGCGCTTGCTGCTACCGATCCGTGATGCCGGGATGCTGGCGGTCCGGAACAAGTACCTGGATGTCTTCGTGTTCGTCGCGGCAGCGGTCGGACTCGTGGTGCTGTCGATCACCATCCCAGATCGACCCTGAGCTCCAACGCTGAGACGGCGCTTTTGCGGGGGGATGAATCCCCCGCAAAAGCGCCGTCTCAGCGTCTCTGTCAGATCAGACCGAGCTCGGTGACGGCGGCGCGCTCCTCGGTGAGCTCGGCTACCGAGGCATCGATCCGGGCCCGGGAGAATTCGTTGATCTCCAGGCCCTGAACGATCTCCCAGTGGCCGTCCTTGGTGGTGACCGGGAAGGAGGAGATCAGCCCCTCGGGGACACCGTAGGAGCCGTCGGAGCGGACCGCCATCGATACCCAGTCATCCTCGGCCGACCCGAGTAGCCAGTCCCGGGCGGCGTCGATGGTGGCCGAGGCGGCGGAGGCAGCCGATGAGGAGCCTCGGGCGTCGATGATCGCCGCGCCGCGCTTGGCGACGGTCGGGATGAAGTCGTTCTCGATCCAGGCCTGGTCGGCGACGACCTCGGCGGCGTTGCGTCCCCCCACCTCGGCATGGAAGAGGTCCGGGTACTGGGTGGCCGAA
>CAYNFY010000209.1:0-3003 GCA_964396585.1 uncultured Nocardioides sp. | reverse complement strand
TCGGGACGATGCCGCCGGACCACCTCGGCGAGGAGCCGACGCAGCGGTACCCCGTACTCGAGGATCCCGTCGGGCTGACGTAGGAAGTCGACCTCGTGCACTCCCACGATGGCGCAGGACTCACGTTGTTCGTCCTCTCGGACCGACCGGCACTCGTCCGGTGTCATCCCGTCGATCCCGGCCTCACCGCTGGTCACCAGGCAGTAGGCGACGTATTTGCCCTGCCCGGTCCAGCGGGCGACGGCCGCGGCGGCGCCGAACTCCATATCGTCGGGATGGGCCACGATGGCCAACGCCCGCTGCCAGTCCTCCGGTAGCGGCCGAAGGGGATCCAGGGCGACAGGTGACTGCTCCATGTCCTGAGCATGCCACGCTCAGCCGAACGATCTGTGGGAGGTGTGATCAGGTCGGAGAATCAGCGGCGGTGAGCAGTTCTGCCGCGACCCATTCCTCCACCACGGCCCAGCGACCGGGCCGCAGTTGCGCGACATAGACGACCCGCCCCTCCCAGCGGCCGCGTACCACCTGACGCCATTCGAGTAGCAGTCCGGGGCGCGGAGTGGAGCCGTCCACCGGAAGGCTGATCCAGCAGTGTCTCCCGGGGTTCGGCATGGGCGCCTCGACCGGACGCGGGTGATCCCGTCGTTCTGCGAGCGGCAGTCCGCCTCCTGTCCCGTATCCCCCTGCGGCTCCCCCTGTGACCATGAGATCAGCGTAGAACGTGTGTTCGAAGAGGGCCAGTCGAGCAGGCCTCACCGTTGCGCTGCCTCAGTACGTGTCCACAGGTGTCATCCGGGGCCATTCACCCCGAGCACTGAATCTTCTTCGCACATTCTCAGCAGCCGCACAGGCGAGCCGGATGAGTCAGGCGTCTCATGGAAGGGCATCGCCGAAAATCGACGGGCATCTTCCGGAGTGAGGAGTCGTCATGACAAGCACAGTCCGCACCCCACTGCAGCGGATCAGCCAGGGCATCGGGGTCCTGGCCGTGGGATCGGTGATCCTGCTCGCCGCGAGCGCCACCACTGCGGCCGGTCTCCCGGCCGCCGCCCAGCCTGTTGCCGCCTGTACCGCAGGCGCTACCTCGGTCGCATTCCATCCGGGCCAGGGCGCGGCCGGCTCTCTCTACGGCAGGATCGTGGTGCGCAACACCTCGGAGCGCCCGTGCACGGTTCACGGATACGGCGGCATCTCCTACGTGGGCCACCACAACGGAACCCAGATCGGCGCCGCATCGGTCCGAGTTCCCGCCAAGGTACGGACCCTCACACTGCGACCCGGGGCCAAGGCTCACGCCCAGGTACAGATGACCGAGGCCGGCAACTATTCGCGTCGTTCGTGCCACCCGACTCGAGTCGATGGCTTCCGCGTCTACCTGCCCGGTGAGACCCATTCACAATTCGCCCGGCACACGACCACCGGTTGCGCCAACGCCCGGATCACGCTGCTGCACAACAAGCCGTACCGCCGGTAAGGAACTTTGACCACGAAGGGCCCTCACCTGACTTCACAGGCGAGGGCCCTTCTCTGGCTCCCCCGGTTGGACTCGAACCAACAAAAACGACTGTTGGACAAACCTGGCCAACTCGGGTCATAGCTGTCCCAGGGACGGAATCCTAGGTGCCTCCTTCTGGACCCGGGTCGGCTTGGAAACCCACCAGCGGGAGGCCTCCAGAACCGGTTCTGGAGCCGGGGACGCAAGCCGAACGTGACTCCGGCAGGGCTGGCCGCGCAGCAGGAGACGGGCGGGAGGGAACGCCGCGCTGAACAACAGCAAGCCTCGCCGCCGCCACGCCTGCCCCAGGTCTCTACTCCGTCTGTCATGGCCCTGCATCAGCAGCGGTGGGGCCACGTCGGTTGGACGGCGGTCTCCCCGTGATTACGGCACTGTTCGTCTCGAACCTCGTGGGCCTCGTTACCGGGGTCGCGATCGGCCTACCGCTGCCCCGAGAGTGTCGAGGATGAAGCGGCATCAGTTGGCGCCCTGCGCGGTGAAGGGCTGCCCGTGGGTGAGACCCAACCGGTACGACTGCCCGCCAGACCGCAAGGACCGGGCGGACGCCTCTAGCCCCGGTACCCGAGTGCTGTGGTCAGTAGATCCCGATGTGGAACCGTGGGTCGTCTAGTACGTGCGCGACTTCCCAGGAGTCTCGGCCGATTCGACACCGAATGACGAGCCGGAACTCCGGAAGGGATTCGGAGGACCCGATGGCGAGCATTAGCGCCACCTTCTGCCTGACCTCTAATGGCCCGACCTCAGCCGAGTCCGCAAAGTCCGCGCCCATCTTCGCCACTGGGTACCGCACGCCATCGACTGTCCGAGGGCGCAGAACAAGCACCGAGTCCAGAGTCTCGTGCCCTTGGTTCTCGATGTAGAACGGCGCGCTCGCTACTCCCGCAGAAACTGGTTCGGGGAGCGTCACCACCAAGTTGGGGCGACGCTCGCGCATATCCGCTCGGGCTGCTGCGTTAGCCTGAGTGCGGGTGTAAACGACGGACAGCCCCGATAGAAGAAGGGCAACCAGCGAAACGACGAAAGCAGCGATGACCACGAAGACACGCTAGCGGCTACCCCCGAGGAACTACTGCGGTTCTCAACGATCTGGCCCACCGCCAAAAACTGGTTCAGTACCGAGTGTGAGGCGTGTAGAACTGCTCCCAGTCCCGCTCAACCATGAAGACGCGCAACTGAGCGTTGACGTCGTCGATGTTCACGATCCGCATCGTACTTTCGGGCCGTTCTCTCCGGCACCGACTCCTGAAAACCGGAGCGACGAGCGAGGTCGCGCAGCTGATCGGACCTCAAGAGCTGTCTCACCAGGTCCCCCACAATCACTCCCGACCTCCGGGTTCAAACGCGCTCCGCCATGCCACGCCGCCTCGACTTCGTCCGCCCGTTGATGGGGCCGAAACCGCTCTGAACGATGCATAGCCGATGCGGCGGACAAACAAAACGGCCTGTGATCTGCGTTTCCGCAGGTCACAGGCCGTTTTTCACAGCTC
>CAYNFY010000208.1:0-3007 GCA_964396585.1 uncultured Nocardioides sp. | reverse complement strand
CTTGCCGTCACAGGTGACGGCCTTGTCGAACAGGTCCTGGCCCTCCTTGGTGTAGGGCCCCTTGTACTTCGACGAGCCGTCCGCATTGGTCGGGATGTCGAGGTAGCTCAGCATGTAGTTCGGGCCACCGATGATCGTGTCGTTGGCGAACGGGCGCGACGTGCCGTAGGCGACGTCTGCACAGGTGATGTCGGAGCCGTCCTCCCACTTCACGCCGTCCTTGAGGGTGAACTTCCAGACCTTTCCGCCCTCTTCGGAGGTGCCCGTGTCGGTGGCCAGGTCGGGCACCGGAGTGTTGCCGACCTCGCTGTCGGTGGACAGTGGGAAGCCGACCAGGCCTCGATACAGGGTGCGACGGAAGTGCGCAATCTGGACGCCGTAGTAGATCCGCGCCGGGTCGGCGCTCTCATAGGGCTGAGGCGACAGAACCGTCAAGGTACCGCCGGCGGTCCCTTCGGCAGTGGAACCCGAGGTGCCGCCACTGGCGCCACCGTTAGAGCTCTTGTTGTCATCTCCACCGCCGCCACAGGCGGCGAGGCTCAGACCGAGGGCAGCAACAGCACCAACCGCCGCTGCCCTCTTGAACTTGCTAACCATTGTTCCTCCTTGATTGTGCTTCTCCGCTAGGCGGCGGCACGTCACCGACAGTTGTCAGTGAGAGTTTCGAGACCGAGTCCATCGGTCGTATGTCATTGGTCGGATTTGGGATCGAGGGCGTCTCTCAGCCCGTCACCGAGCAGGTTGAACGAGACGACGATCAGGGCGATCGTGATGGCTGGGACGAAGAAGAAGACCGGCGCCGTGTCGGCATAGCTGAGGGCCGCCTGGAGCACGTTGCCCAGCGTCGGCGTGGGTGGGTTCACGCTCACGCTGAGGTAGGCCAGCGCCGCCTCGGCGGAGACGAAGGCCGGCATGATCAAGGTGAACTGGACCAGGATCGGGGCCCACAGGTTCGGCAGGATCTCGCGGAAGTAGATCCGAGCCCGGGAGGCGCCGATCAACTGTGCGGCGTGCACGAACTCGCGCTCACGCAGGGAGAGCACCTGACCACGGACCAGTCGGGCGATGCCGGTCCAGCCGAAGAGCCCGAGCACCACCACCACGTAGGTGAACTGGGCCGGAGTGCCGGCCGGGATCCCGAACACCTGGGTCATGAAGAGCACCCCGGTGGACGACAGCGCCAGCAGCATCAGGGTCTGCGGGAAGGCGAGGGTGAGGTCGATGATCCGGCCGATGACGGCGTCGACCCAGCCACCGGCCGTGCCGGAGACGATACCCAGCACCACGCCGACCCCGACCGCGATCAGGGTGGCCAGGAGCGAGATCGACAGTGAGAAGCTCATTCCCAGCCAGACTCGGGACAGCGTGTCCTGACCCGTCTGCGGAACGACACCCAGTGGGTGCGACCAGCTCATCCCCCCGAAGCGTCCGATCGGCAGCGAGAGCGCGTCGACCAGGTCCTGGTGGTTGCCATCGGGATTGAGCACCCCGAGCTTCACCAGCAGCGGTGCCACCGCGGCGGCCACCACGAAGATCACCACCAGAATCAGGGCGACCAGCGAGAGCTTGTCCTTGCGGAAGCGCCGGACGGCCAACTGCATCGGTGACCTGCTGATCACCGGTCCCCGGCTCTCGGCCTCTTCGAGCTCCGCCACGAGCTCGGCTGTCGGAACACTCATGCGCACTCGTACCCTTCCGGATCCCACATCGGGTTCGCCGCGACTCCCCCCAGGAAAAGCTTCGGCATGCTCGATCCAATCTGAACGGAAGACCCCAACGTACTGAGGGGCAGCGCGGTGGCGCCACTGGGGACTTTAGGACCTGAACCGACTACGGAAGGTCACCTGCGAGTAACAAATTGGTCTCGACTCCCGGTGACACGGCACTTCAAGCTACCCGCGAGTGAACTTCTAGCGCCCTCTCACCGGTGAGAGGGCGCTTCTGCCGGACAGTGTCGTGGCAGAAGCGCCCTCTCAGCGGACGGGGTGGATCGGGGTCAGCCCTTGGCGGGCTCCGTGCTCCCGCTCTCGTCCTTGACGACCGGCTCGGCGTCGACTCCGGCCTCCTTGCGCTGCTGGGTGGTGATCGGCGCGGGAGCGGCGGTCAACGGGTCGAAGCCGCCACCGGACTTCGGGAACGCGATCACCTCGCGGATCGAGTCGGCCCGTGCCAGGATCGAGGCGATCCGGTCCATGCCCACCGCGATGCCGCCGTGCGGCGGGGCACCGAACTTGAACGCGTCGAGCAGGAAGCCGAACTTCTCCTCGGCCTGCTCGTCGCTGATCCCCATCACCTTGAAGACCCGCTTCTGCACGTCCTCACGGTGGATCCGGATCGAGCCGCCGCCCAGCTCCATGCCGTTGCAGACGATGTCGTAGGCGTAGGCCAGCGCGCTGCCCGGGTCGGTGTCGAAGGTATCGGCGAATTCGGGCTTGGGGCCGGTGAAGGCGTGGTGGACCGCGGTCCAGGCGCCCTCGCCCACCGCCACGTCGCCGCCGGCCACCGCGTCGGCGGAGGGCTCGAACATCGGCGCGTCGACGACCCAGGTGAAGGCGAACGCGCTCTCGTCGATCAGTCCGCAGCGACGCCCGATCTCCAGGCGGGCGGCGCCCAGCAGAGCCCGGCTGGGCTTGGGCTGACCGGCCGCGAAGAAGATGCAGTCACCCGGGTTGGCACCGGTATGCGCGGCCAGACCGGTCTTCTCCGCCTCGGAGAGGTTCTTGGCGACCGGTCCACCGAGCTCGCCGTCCTCGCTGATGGTGACGTAGGCCAGACCCTTGGCTCCGCGCTGCTTGGCCCAGTCCTGCCAGGCGTCGAACTGGCGGCGCGGCTGACCGGCGCCTCCGGGCATCACCACGGCTCCCACGTAGGGAGCCTGGAAGACCCGGAAGGAGGTGTCCGCGAAGTAGTCGGTGCACTCCACCAGCTCGTGACCCATCCGCAGGTCGGGCTTGTCGGAGCCGAAGCGGGCCATCGCGTCGGCATAGGTCATCCTCGGGATCGGACG
>CAYNFY010000207.1:0-3035 GCA_964396585.1 uncultured Nocardioides sp. | reverse complement strand
TAACCTGTACAGGTTGATGGCCTACAAGGACGAGTACGAGGTCGCCCGGCTGGCCCTGGACCCGGCCGTGGCCCGAGACTTGGAGTCTCAGTTCGGTGCCGGGGTGAAGGCCTCCTGGAACCTGCACCCACCCGTCTTCCGGGCGCTGGGGATGCAGAGCAAGGTCCGTCTGGGCGGCTGGTTCCGGCCCGGCTTTCAGCTGCTCGGCGCGATGCGCCGGTTGCGTGGCACCGTCTTCGACCCGTTCGGACGGGCACACGTGCGGGTCCTGGAGCGCGAACTCGTGGGGGAGTACGTCGCAGTCGTCCACGACCTCCTCGACGCTCTGACACCGGAGAGTCACGGCCTAGCGGTGGAGATCGCCGCCCTGCCCGATCTGGTCCGGGGATACGAGGCCGTCAAGATGGAGTCGGTCGCGCACTACCGCGCCCGGGTGCAGGAGTTGCGCACCGAACTCGATGCACTGCGTCCGACCAAGACGAACCCCTTGACGTAAGAAGCCTAACGACTACATGCTTGCCATGACGTAGACCACGGAGGTTCGCCCGCTATGACGGCCCAGATCAGTCACCCGACCATCACGATCAGCACCTTCGACGACGCGAAGGACGTCTATCGACAGAAAGATCTGCGCCAGGCCTTGTATGACGATGGGTCTGTCGTCATGGAGGGCGTGCTGGTGAACCTGCACGGGGACCAGCACCGTAGGCGCCGCCGGATCGAGAACCGGATCTTCCGGCGCGACACCTTCGACCACTATGAGCGGGACCTCTTTCCCGCCGTGACCCAGAAGACGGTGGCACCCTACGTCGAGGCAGGCGGAGTCGACCTGGTCCACCTCGGTCACGAGCTGATGCTGAACCTGGCCGCGCTGACGGCTGGGATCGACCGGCCCGAGGGCACCTCGGAGGAGACTCGCCGCCTCTACGACTACATGCAGTGGTTCATCAAGGGCGCGACCCTGTCGCACTCGACCGAGGACAAGGCCGCGGTCAGCGACCGGATCCGCCAAGCCCTCGAGGAATGGGATGTGGAGTTCCTGGCCCCCTCCATCGAGCGCCGACGGCAAGCGTTGGCGAAGGTGGAGGCTGGCGCTCTGCCGGAGGCCGACCTGCCCAGGGACATCCTGACGACGCTGCTGAGGCACGGCGAAGAACTACCCATGGAGCACTTCGAGTTGCGGCGCGAGATCGCGTTCTTCCTGCTGGCCGGCGCGCACACCAGTGCCACCGCTTTCGTGCGCTCGATCGACCACATCTTGGGGTGGGTGGAGCAGCACCCCGATCAGGTCGACCGGATCTCTCAGGACCCGCTCTTCGTGCAGCGCTGTGTCCACGAGACCGTGCGGCTCAACCCCTCCAGCCCGACCGGGCTGCGGTGGGCGCTGGCCCCGGTCCGGCTGAAGTCCGGTATCGAGATCGCCGAGGGCACTCAGGTCACCATCGACCTGCAGGCCGTGAATCGGGACCCCGCAGTCTTCGGGGACCGCGCCGCCGAATTCGACCCGGAGCGAGAGCTGCCGGCCGGGGTCGGTCCGTTCGGACTCTCGTTCGCCGCGGGCATGCATGTCTGCATCGGTCAGGATCTGGCCGCCGGAGTGGTGCCCCGCGCCCAGGCCGACCCGAACGACCATCTGTTCGGACTGGTCCCCGGTGCGGTCCAGCACATGTTCCGCAACGGGGTCCGCCGCGATCCGCAGCATCCTCCCCAGCGGGACGCCGAGACCAAGCGTCCCTACTGGGGCGTCTACCCGGCGCTGCTCGGCTGATGGACCTCAAGATGACCACACACGACACGGAGAAAGGTGGCCCGGGAATGGAGTTGAGGGTGGAGGTGAACCAGGACTTCTGCATCAGTTCAGGCAAGTGCGTGGCCGACGAGCCGCGAGTCTTCCGGTTCGACGACGAGGAGGTCGCCGAACCGACCGGCACCACTGCCGGGGTCGACCGGGACTGGCTCTTCGACGTGGCCCGGAACTGCCCCTCGGGGGCGATCAGCCTGCACGGACCGGAGGGTCCGATCGCTCTGGACTGATCCGACGGATCTGGACTCTGCACGAGGTCCCTTGATTGTGTTTTTGGTGTTTGCGCGGGAGGAGCCTGGCGTGACCGCCACGGATCGTCGCGAACTGCTGAAGAGCGGAGATGTCGCACGCATGTTCGGTGTCTCGCGTCAGCACGTCGTTGATCTGTGCGATCGTGGTCCATCCTGACCGTCAACACATCGAGGGGCCCGCCGGTTGGCGGGCCCCTCGATGTGTTGTACACAACAGTGAGTTGTAGATCCAGAAGGTCAGTCGACCTCGAGGTTGGCGCCCCACCTGTTCAGGATCGTGCTGATCGGTACATAGCTGAT
This sequence comes from uncultured Nocardioides sp., assembly GCA_964396585.1. Taxonomy (GTDB): domain Bacteria; phylum Actinomycetota; class Actinomycetes; order Propionibacteriales; family Nocardioidaceae; genus Nocardioides. Next base: position 680 of record CAYNFY010000207.1, on the reverse strand, counting down.
GAACCGCGAGCACGAGACCTGCCCGACGTCGGGGTTCCCGGTGCAGTTTCCTGAGCTTTGGGTCTGGACCGGCCCAAGTTCCACGCCCCGGGCCTGGACACCGCCGGCAACATACTTGTAGAACGCAGCCCCACTGTCTCCTGTAGCGCCGAGACGCTTACCTGCGGGGGCTCGGGCGTAGATGACGTTCACGGCGTGGCCGAAGGCGGTGATATTCACGGAGTCGTCGTATACCGTCCCGCAGCGCGTGCCTAGTGTTGCCCCTGAAGCACACACGGGGTCTCCCGGCCAGTTCGAGGCATAGTTCTTCACGACAAGTTTGTTGTTGGTGGCATACCCTCCGTCGAATACCCGGGCCTTGGTTGCGGGGGATGCCGCGGGGTCGATCAGGAGTGAATCGATCCCTGGTCGGTTCGCAGCTGCACCAGCAGGGGCGATGGTGTCGCCCGCGCCGTCTCGGTAGATGTCGTTGGTCTGGGGATCGCAGTGTCCCGCGCTAAGCAAGCGTCCCGTACCACCCACGGTTACCGCGAAGGCAGTGGAGCAGGCATGCACGTTGTTGCTAGGGGTGCGGAGTCGAAGTCGGATCCCTCCCTTCCACGGCGCTTTGTCGTTAATACGGCTTATCGCAGTTGCGGGTGTAGTTGGGGTCTGAAGCCTCCGCACTCCAGGAGCGATCT
>CAYNFY010000206.1:0-3274 GCA_964396585.1 uncultured Nocardioides sp. | reverse complement strand
TGCCGGTCAGCGGCAGGTCGCCGGTATTCGTCACCACAAACGAGTAGGTCACCTGCTCACCGGAGGTTGCAACCGAGGTCGGGCTGACCGTCTTGACGATCGAGATCCCCGAGTCCTTCGGGGTATTGGTGAAACGGCACACGACATCGGTCCCGTCGGCGGTGCTCGCCGCCGGGAAGGTGAAGGTTCCTGAGGTGCCGGTACCGCTGGCGAGCACCTGGCTGTTGTTGACATTGCGGCACACGTAACTGCTCGTGTAGTGGCTCAGGTTCGTGGTACCGGCAGCGGTCTCGGAGACGGTGTAGGTCCGGTCCGGGATGGTCAGCGCCGCACCCGCCACCGCAGTCTGCACGCCGGTAGCAGAACCCGTCGTCGTGGCGGTGTTTCCACTGACGATGTCGCCACCCGTGATCGACAGACCGAACTGGTCACCGGCGCGCACCCTGCCGGTGAGCGACTTCTCGACGCTGATCGTGTTCGGGTAGTTACAGCTGGCCAGATCGCTGGGGCTCACACCGCCGCCGATCGACCAAGAGTCGAGCTTCGCACCAGAAGCGGGGTCGAGTTTGATGATGCTGCTGCCGCTGGAGACGTAGAGATACCCGTCGCTGGAGAAGGCGATACCCGGGCTGTTCGTCCCCTCGGGGAGGGTGGCGACCAGCGAGGTACTCAGCGAGGTGGACCCGGTTGTTGTCGGCACAACCGCCTGATCGACTCGCCGGACCTCGTTACTGCTGACCACGAAGAGCAGGCCCCGGCTACTGAACGCGAAGTCACCGTTGCCGCTGGTCAGGTTGGCGATGGATCCGACCTGACCGATCGAGGTGTTGGTCTGGGTGTTCCACGCATACAACGGTGCAGTGGTCCCGCTGGCCCCGTAGTAGTAGATGCCGGTGGCAGGGTTGACCGCGCCACGGATGACCGTGGTGTTGCTACCCAACACATTCTTGTACTCGCTGATCTCGTCGCTGGCCGCGTTGTACCGGGTCAGCGTCTTCCCACCGTTCTGGAACGCGAACGCCTCCAGTCCGTTGTCGGAGATCCCCAGACCGTTGTTGGCAGGAGACATCGAGGTGACCAGGGTGGAGGCGTGCGTCGTGACGTTGATCGAATACATCTCGCCGTCGCCGTTCGTGGCGTACAGCGTGTTCTGATCGCAGCGCAGTGCGGGCGCCGCCGTCGCGGGCGCCGCTGTGAGCAGCGCGACACCGGACAGGGCGCCCATGGCGAGCACGCTGGTAAGAAGGAGGGAGAGGAAGGAACGGGACCGGGAGGATCGAGACAACACCTTGACTCCGAAGCGGATTCGGCGGCTGCCTGCTGCAGACGCCTGCGCGATGGCTGGCGTCAGGTGTCGGCGCCCGGCAGACCCGGGCGCGCCTTACCGGCGACATGATCTCCCGATGATCACGTCGTCGCCCCTGTGAGCCGGGCTGCCAACTCTGTTGCCAACCCAATGGTCACTCTCAAGTGATTCCCGAATCTCACTGGACCATCAGAGATATTGCCATGCCGCCCGACGTGCGTGTCAAGAACACATCCAGTGCGATGCAGGTCACATGACCTGGAGAGTTATGGGTGGATATCCGCCTACTCAGGCCGGGATTTCGGCCGCGATCCCGTACAGCAGATCTGCCTCGCTGACAGTGAAGGTCTCGGTCGTGCTGCGGGCCAGGACTCGGGACCAGATCAGAGCTCCGGCCCCGATCACGTCGGCGCGGCCGGGATGCATCGAGGGAATCGCCAACCGTTCGGCGACCGTCATCGCAGCCAACTGAGCGCAGTATTCGATGGCATCGGTGATCGACAACTCGGCGCCGTCGAGGGCCTCGCGATCGAAGGTCGGCAACTGCATCATGGCCGCCGCGATGGTCTTCACCGTGCCCGAGGTCCCGATCACGGTAGCCGCCGAAGCGATGTCCACGCCGTACACCTGTTCGGCCACGTCCAGCTCGGTGTCGATCTCGGCCAGCGCCCGCGCGATCTGAGCGGGACTCGGCGGGTCGAGAACGAGTTCCCGCTCAGTGAGCCGCACCGATCCGATGTCCATGCTGAGCGCCTGCCGCGGGCCGGTACTCACGTCACCCAGCACCAGTTCGGTCGAGCCGCCACCGATATCGACCACCAGGACCGGATCGACCGGGCGTGGATCGGCGAACATCGTCGCTCCCGCGAAGCCCAGCGCCGCCTCGGCCGAGCCTGGCAGCACCTCGGGCTCGATCCCCAACCGCTGACGTACTCCGTCGGTGAAGTCGGTCGAGTTGGCGGCGTCACGCGTGGCCGAGGTGGCGCAGAAGCGGATCCGATCCGCAGGCACCCGATGCTCGGCGATGATCGCCACGAATCGGTCCAGGGCCGCGAAGGTGCGCTCCAGTGCCGCCGGGGCGAGTCGCCCGGTCCGGTCGACGCCCTCACCCAGACGAACGACCTCGGAGGTACGCACCAGAACTCGCGGGAAGTCGGCGATCAGCAATTTGATGGAGTTGGTCCCACAGTCGATCGCGGCCACCGCCACCATCAGGACTCCTGCTCCGGCCCGGGGGCCGGGGGACCGACGGTCTCGTTCCCGGTGACGCAAGGCCCCTTGGCCCACCAATCGCCCAGTACTTCGAGCACCTCGTCACCCAACGGGTTCACGCCAGGCCCCTGGGCCAACGCCTGCCCGGCGAGCACATGGAGGCATTTGACCCTGTTCGGCATGCCGCCGGCCGAGATGCCGGCGATCTCTGGGACCGGCTCGCCCAACTCGGCCTCGAGGTCGGCACGCGCGCTCAGGTACGCCCGGTGCGCCTGTTCATAGGCCGCGACGAGATCAGGGTCCGTACCCAACCGGTCCTGCATCTGCTTCATCAGCCCGGAGGCCTCCAGGGTGCCGATCGCCGAGGCCGCCCTCGGGCAGCTCAGGTAGAAGGTGGTCGGGAAGGGGGTGCCATTGGGCAGTCTCGGGTTGGTGGTGACCACGTCTGGATTGCCGCACGGGCACCGGTGCCCGACGCCCGCGATTCCACGCGGTTCCCGACCCAACTGCGCCGCGATCACCCGCTCGTCGGTCTCCTCGATGGAGGTCACTGGTCGCTCTTTCCTTGGGAGACCTCGGGCTTGGTCCCGTCGATCTCCTGATTGGGCTTCTTCTTCGGTTCCGCGACGGGCGGATCACCCGCAGCCTCCAGCGAAGCCCAGGTCTCCTCCCACCACGGTGTCGGATCGGTATTCGTGGTCTCGGTGGTCGCCGTCTCCTCAACCAACTCCCCCTCATCGACCCGTCGTCCGTCCG
>CAYNFY010000205.1:0-3380 GCA_964396585.1 uncultured Nocardioides sp. | reverse complement strand
CTGCGATGCCTTCGTGATCCAGAGCCACACCGCTCCGGTCAACGAGTGGATCATGGAGCACCTGATCATGGTCGACGCCCTCAAGCGCGCCAGCGCCAAGCGGATCACCGTCGTGATGCCGTTCTACGGCTACAGCCGTCAGGACAAGAAGCACCGGGGTCGGGAGCCGATCTCGGCCCGCCTGGTCGCCGACCTGTTCAAGACCGCGGGTGCCAATCGGCTGATCACCGTCGATCTGCACGCCGACCAGATCCAGGGCTTCTTCGACGGCCCGGTGGACCACCTGATGGCGCTGCCGATCCTGACCGACTACGTCAAGCAGAAGTACGGCGACCAGCCGCTTGCCGTGGTCTCGCCCGATGCGGGTCGGATCAAGGTGGCCGAGCGCTGGTCCGCCCGGCTGGACGGGGCTCCGCTGGCCTTCATCCACAAGACCCGTCGCACCGACCGTCCCAACGAGGTCTCCGCGAACCGTGTCGTGGGTGAGGTCAAGGACCGGATCTGCGTCCTCACCGACGACATGATCGACACCGGTGGCACCATCGTGAAGGCCGCGGAGGCCTGCATGGACGCCGGAGCGGCCGGCGTGATCATCGCCGCCACCCACGCGATCCTCTCCGACCCGGCCGCCAAGCGGCTGCAGGAGAGCCCGGCGGTCGAGGTGGTGCTCACCAACACCATCCCGATCCCTGAGGAGAAGATCACCGACAAGATGACCGTGCTGTCGATCGCTCCTCTGCTGGCGCGTGCCATCCGTGAGGTTTTCGAGGACGGTTCAGTCACCTCCATGTTCGAAAGCTGAGAACGGAACCGGGGTTACTGGCCGGTGAAACAGAACTGACGTGTCACCGGTGACACGTCAGTTCTGTTTCACCGGGTGGTAACAACAAGTGCCGTCTCAGCGGGAGGCAGCGGCGAGCTTGGTGGCGGCGAAGCGGACCAGGGGAGCCTCGGCGGGGTCCTTGACCAGTTCGGCCGGGATCGCACCGCCGAGCAGCGCCGCCGGATGGGTGAGCCAGGCCCAGATCGCCCAGCCATCGGCGGCGGGCCCGGCCAGGGCCTGCAGGATCGGTACCAGTTCGGATCGGATCGTTCCTTGGGCGTCCAACTGGAAGCCCGGAATGATGCTGGTCGGTTCCCCGCTCGCGGTCGCATCGCCGGCCACCACCAGCAGTTCTCCGGCGCCCGAGGCCTTGTGTACCGCGAATCGGGTGGCCGCCGCAGTGGTACCGCGTAGAGCGGCCAAGGACTCGTAGTCGAAGGAGGGGCTGGCCAACAGGTCGGCACGCAGCCTCGCTCGACGGCGCAGCTGCACCAGCGCGACCGGGACCCCGTGCCGTGGCTCGTCCCCCTGGTCGTGCAGGAGATGGTCCAACTCCGCCAGCTGGTCGAGCGTCAGCGGCTCGCCGTTGCCCGGATCCCGCCAGATCGCCTGGCCGTGACAGTCACGCACCATCGTGGGCAGACCGGCCTCCTTGAGCTGCCCGGCCAGACCGAGATCCTCGATCCATCGAGCAAGCCGCTCTCCGTACTCGGCGGCGTCCTTAGCAGTGCTGCTCATGGCATCAAGCCTGCCGTACCGGGCTACCCGGCGGTGTCGCGGGTACCCAGTGCCGGGCCGGGGTAAGTCCTCACCCGCCGATCGACATGACGGTGTTGACGTGGGCGATCACCGCCTCGATCACCTCGCGGGCGGAGTCGTCGTCGCGACGGACCAACCAGTCCAGGGTGAGCCCGTCCACGACCACGGTCAGATAGCGGGCCAGGGTCTCGATCGGTATCGATGCGGTGGCACCGACCGCTCTCAGCTGATCGGCGATCGCCTCCCCGTAGAGCCGGTACTGGAGGGCGGGTATGGCGGCCAGATCGGGGTCGCGCAGGCAATACTGGGTCACTTCGTAGGAGAGCAGGTGCATCTCGGGGTTCTCCACCACATGCTGCCAGTATCCGTAGATGCTGGACCGGAACATCTGCTCCACCGGGGTCCCGTCGGCGATGGCGGCGGCGGACCTTTCGGCGCTGCGGTTGACCATGGTGTCGACCACGGCCTCCATCAGCTCGTGCTTGGAGTCGAAGCAGTAGTGAAAGACGCTCAGCGAAGTTTCGGCCTCGGCGACGATCGCTCGAGTGGTAGCCGCGCGCACCCCGTCGCGGGTCATCACTGCGATCGCTGCGGCCACCAACTGTTCGCGTCGTTCGGCCACCGGCATTCGAGCCATACGTCCTCCTCAGTTCCCCGTGCGCTCAACCCCCTTTGTGGGCTTCACGCTACCGACCGGCGAATCGGGGCCCGAGGACGCGTCCGCTGCTCAACTCACGAACGCCGCGCGGCGAGCACCGAGCGGATGTCGTCGAGGTGATCGTTGAACTGGCGGGCGGCGACCGTGGGGACCGCGCCGTGTAAGGCCTCGTTGATCGCTACGGCCAGGTCCTCCAGGGCGGCTGTGTCCAACGGCAGCATCGGGAGGGCCCGGCCGGTCAACTGCCCCATCGCCTGACCGGATGCCCGGGCCACCGCCGCCAGCTCGGCGGGGGCGCGGCGCACCCAGTCCGCCACCAGTCGACCCTGCTGCAGGCCCCAGAACCCTGAGACGACGGCAGCGAATTCGCGGTTGTACAGCTCTCCACTGACCAGCCGCTGCCAGGCCCACTCCTTGGCCGCAGCGGTCGGGACGGCCGCTCGGGACCGTAGCGCCGCCTGTCGTCCGGCATTGCTCGGGTCACGCGCCGACTCGACGTCCACCATCTCGGGGTGCCCGAGCTCCGCGAGTCGGGTGACCACCGCCCAGCGCAGTTCCTGGTCGGTGTGGACCAAGCCGGCGTCGCCGTCCAGCCAGGTACGCAGCAGTGCCGCATCCGATCCGGTGCGGGTCAGCAAACGACCGGCGGCCGCATGATGTGACGGCGGGCCGCCGGCCAGTACCCGGCGGGCCAGTTCCGCGAGCCGCTCAAGCAGCGGATCCACCGTTGCGGGAGTGGCGTGAGAGCGGATCATGCTCGATACCAGCGCCAGGGCACCCTCGAAGATCACGGGCTCCGGCTCTTCGGGCAGCGCTACGGCCGCGAAGCCGACCAGTTCGTCCACCGAGTCGAGTCCGGCTCCGACCCGAGCCTGCGCGGTCTGCCAGACCACGGCTCGGGAAAGCGGTGAGCCGATCGCCGCCAGCCCCGATCGCAGCGCCTGCCAGGTGACCGGATCCAGGTCGAGTGCGGCATAGGTCTCGTCCGCCGAGTTCGGCAGCACCGTGTAGTCGGCGAACTCAGGGAGCCGGAGCGGTTCCGCGCCCAGATCGACCAGTCGGGTGTCGTGCACCCGCATCTCGTCGTCGAACACGGTCAGGACGAACCGATGCGGTCGGCTGCCCAGCCGGGTCAGTGTG
>CAYNFY010000204.1:0-3383 GCA_964396585.1 uncultured Nocardioides sp. | reverse complement strand
GACTCGTGGTCGTCCGGTTCAGGCCAGGGCGGTGATCAGCAGCGACACGGCGGAGGCCAACAGGCCGAGTATCAGCACCCGACGGAAGACCTCCGGCGAGAGCCGATGGAAGAGTCGGTCCCCGATCCGCCAGCCCAGCATGCTGCCGAAGACTCCCGCAGCGGCCAGGATGGCGGCGTCAGAGTTGACGGTGCCGACCAGGAGGAAGCCCAGGACCGCCAGCGCGTCGTGCCCCACGAAGACCGCCTGCAGGGTGGCTCGGAAGCGACGCGGAGCCAGCCCCAGCAGGTGCAGTCCGAGCACCAGGGACGGTCCGTTCATACCGGTGGAGGTGAGCAGCGTGCCGGAGACCAGGCCGGACCCGAAGGTCGCCGATCGCCCGCCGCGAAGCTGAACCCTGCTGAGGATCAATACCAGAGCCGCCAGCACGCTGGCTGCCATGAGCACCGTCAGCGCCGCCTCGGACAGCGTGGTGAGCAACCACAGGCCCAGCGGCATGCCCAGCGCCCCCGCCAGCAGGAGCTGCCAGGTAGCGGTGACCTCCACATGTCGGTGCTCACTGAGCACGGCGAAACCGGACAGTGCCAACCCGACCATGGTGGCCGCCACCACGGCGGTGACAGGGTCCACGAACAGCGCCAGCAGCGGTACCGCGACCAGCGCCGAACCGAACCCGGAGACCGCCTGGGCGACCCCGGAGAGGACGAAGATCCCGGCTCCGAGCAGGAGCAGGAGCAGCACGTCATTCACGCAATTCGCCTCATCGCCGTGTCATCGCCCGGTCATCGCCCGGGTCCGGGCCGAGGGCCGACACTCTCACACGGTGGCGCCAGCGTAACCCGGAGCGTACGGCTGCCAGGGAGCGATCTGCTCGAGCTGCGCCGACAGCGACAACAGCAACTCCTCGGTACCCAGGTCACCTACCAGTTGCACGCCTCGCGGGGTGCCCTGGCTGAACAACCCGAACGGGACCGACGCGGCCGGCATCCCGGTCACGTTGAAGACACTGGTCCACGCCGAGTAGGTACTGCCGTGCTCGAACATCACCTCCCAGCGACTGGTGTCCAAGAAGCCGTGGATCGGGGAGGGCTGCGCCATCGTCGGGGTGAGCAGCACGTCGTGGGTCTCGAACGACGTGCCGACCTCGAATCCGACCGTCACGGCCCGGCGCAGCGACGCATCCAGGTCCTGCGCGCTCAATTGTCCATAGTGCTCGTACATCATCCGGGTGAACGGCTCCAGGTCGTCCTCGCGTAGTTCCCGGCCCAGTTCGGCCAGGCGTGCGTTGACCGAGGCGACCAGGGTCGAGCCCATCAGGTTGGCCGACGAACCCATCACATCCGCAGTGTCCCAGCTGGCCCGGGCCGCACTCACGCGGTGACCCAAGCCGGCCAGCAGCTCGGCCGCCTCGAGGACGCCCTGTACTGCCTCGGGATCGGTGACGACGCCGCCCGGGGCCTCGGTGACCACCCCGATCCGCAGCGGGCCGGGTTCACGCGAGACCGCGTCCAGGAATGTGGTGCGCGGCGCCCGGGCACCGAACGGCTCCCCGCTGACACCACCGGCGATCACATCGAGCAGGAGGGCACTGTCGCGCACCGTCGTGGTCACCGCATGGGCCACGCTGGTGGGGTTGGTCAGGGCATGACTGTCGGGCCACAGGGAGGAGCGGCCCCGACTGGGCTTGAGCCCGTACAAGCCCGTATTGGCGGCTGGGATCCGAACCGAGCCACCGCCGTCGTTACCGTGCGCGATCGGCACCATTCCGGCCGAGACCGCGGCCGAGGACCCGCCCGAGGATCCACCGGAGGAATAGCCCAGCTTCCACGGGTTGTGGGTGGGCCCGTAGAGCAACGGTTCGGTGGAGGCGTTCTTCCCCAGCTCGGGGGTGTTGGTCAAGCCGAGGATCACCAGGCCCGCCTGCCGGTAGCGTCGGATGATCTCGGAGTCGACCGCGCCGATCTTGTCGGCCCACAGTCTGCTGCCGCGGGAGTTGCGCACCCCCTTCACATGCACGCCCAGATCCTTGACCAGAAAGGGCACACCGGTCAGCGGCCCTTCCGGCAGGCCCCGCTCCACGGCGGCGCGAGCCTCGTCGAACATCGGAGTGACCACCGCGTTCAGTTCGGGGTCACTCGTCTGAATTCGACTGACCGCCGCTTCTACCTGGGCAGGAGCCGTGGTCTCTCCGGTGCGGATCGCCTCGGCCAGGGCGATGGCGTCGATGTGCTGGGACATGAATCTCCTCCGAATCGAACGGTCAGCTGGTCGGCCGGCTAGGGGCGTGTCGCTGCCAGGGAGCGGATCGTTCGAGCTGGCCGGCCAGCGAGAACAGCAGTTCCTCACGACCCAGGTCGGCGGCGAACTGGACGCCCAGCGGCATCCCCCGGTCGTCGTGGGCCAATGGCACCGACATGGCCGGCATTCCGGTCAGGTTGAACGGGGCGGTCCAGCCCGACATCCAGATCGCCTTGGTGAACATGGCCTCGACGCTGGTGGTGTCCAGCTCACCCAGTGCCAGGGTCGGCACGCAGGTGGTGGGACTGAGCAGCACGTCCACACCGGCCGGGTTGAACCGGCTGCGGAACACCTCGCCGACCTGCCAGCCGATCGCCTGGGCGCGACGCAGGCCGTCGACCATCGCGGTGGCGGGCAGCTTGCGGTACTCCCCGATCAGGTACTCGGTGAAGGGCTCGAGCTCGCCCGGCTGAACCTCGTGGCCTCGGGCGGCGACGAACTCGTCGATCCCCACCACCAGGTCCGCTCCCATCCCGACCGACTGGGCGGTGGCCACCGCAACGGTGTCCCAGGGAGCGACGATCTCGACGACGTCATGACCCAGCGAGGTCAGCAGCTCGGCTGCGGCACGGGCCGCGGCAACATTCTGCGGACCGGTCTCGGGGCCGTTCACCAGAGCGGTCATCAAGCCGACCCGGAGCGCGCCCGGATCGCGGGTGACGGCCTGGGCGAAGGTCCCCTCGGGGCTCGGGGCCGCCAGCGCCTCCCCCGGCATCCCGCCATGGGTCAGGTCGAGCAGGAGCGCCGAGTCTCGGACCGTGGTGGTCACCGCGTGGCTGATCGAGACCGGACCCGACAGGGTGCTCGGGTCCGGGTGCGAGGTGACCCGGCCGCGGCTGGGCTTGAGACCGAAGAGCCCGTTGATCGCGGCCGGGATCCGGATCGATCCCCCGCCGTCACTGGCGTGTGCGACCGGCACCATTCCGGCCGCCACCGCCGCACCGGCACCACCCGAGGAACCGCCGGTGGACAGCGAGGTGTCGTACGGGTTGCGGGCCGGACCGAACAGTGCCGGCTCGGTGGAGGCGTTCAGTCCGAACTCCGGGGTGTTGGTCACGCCCCGGACGATCAGGCCGGCGGCGCGG
>CAYNFY010000203.1:0-3564 GCA_964396585.1 uncultured Nocardioides sp. | reverse complement strand
ACGCGATGGAGGGCCCGACCCCGGTCTCGGCCCTGATTCACGCGGCCACCATGGTCACGGCCGGGGTCTACCTGGTCACCCGATCCAACTTCGTCTTCGAGTTCGCCCCGACCGCGCAGACAGCAGTCGTGGTGGTCGCGGTGATCACCATGCTGGTGGGCGCCATCATCGGCTGCGCCAAGGACGACATCAAGAAGGCGTTGGCCGGGTCCACGATGAGCCAGATCGGCTACATGATGTTGGCGGCCGGACTCGGTCCGATCGGCTACCCCTTCGCGATCTTCCACCTGCTCACCCACGGGTTCTTCAAGGCGAACATGTTCCTGGGGGCCGGATCGGTGATGCACGGGATGGACGACGACGTGAACATGCGGCACTACGGAGCGCTCAACCGGGCGATGCCGGTCACCTTCCTGACCTTCGCGATGGGCTACCTGGCGATCATCGGGTTCCCCGGATTCAGCGGCTTCTGGTCCAAGGACAAGATCATCGAGACGGCACTCTCTGACAACCTTCTGGTCGGTCTGCTGGCGCTACTGGGCGCCGGAATCACCGGCTTCTACATGACCCGACTGATGCTGATGACGTTCTTCGGGGAGAAACGCTGGGAGCCCGACGTGCATCCACACGAGTCACCCAAGGTGATGACCGTGCCTCTGATCGTGCTGGCCGCGCTGTCGGTATTGGGTGGGGTGCTGTTGATCGGCGATTGGATCGTCGACTTCCTGACCCCGGTCACCGGCGTCGCCGAACACCACGAACTCGGAGTGCCCGCGATCGTGATCACCCTGCTGGTGGTGGCCGTGGTCGCTACGGGAGTGGGTCTTGCCTGGTTCCTGGTGGGCAAGCGCGAGGTTCCTCGCACAGCGCCCGCGGACGTCTCGGTATTCACCCGGTTGGCCCGCGCCGACATGGGTGGCGACGCGATCAACGACACCCTGGTGGTGCAGCCCACGGCCGCGCTGGTGCGGGGATCGGTTACCGCCGACAAGGTGCTGGTGGACGGCGCCGTCGAAGGGGGCGCGCTGGCGGTCAACGCGCTGTCGGTGGTCGGGCGCAGGATGCAGAACGGCTACGTCCGCAGCTACGCACTCTCGGTTCTCGGCGGCGCTCTGCTCGTCGTCCTGGCCCTTCTGGCGGTGAATCTGGCATGAACGACTTTCCCTGGCTCACCGTACTGGTCGCGATCCCCGCAATCGGGGCGCTGGCCTGCGCGTTCACACCCAACGGGGCCCTGGCCAAGCGGGTCGGTCTCGGCTTCGCGCTGCTGACCGCCGGTTACACGGCGGTGCTGTGGGCGGCTTCGGACTTCGCCACCAACGGTGAGATGCACCTGCAGGAGACCCACGACTGGATCCCCGACTTCGGGGTGCACTGGGCGTTGGGCCTGGACGGTCTGGGCATGCTGATGGTCGTCCTGACCGTGGTTCTGGTACCGATCGTGATGCTTTCGGCCTGGAAGGACAGTGACCAGGAGGGCCAGGCGAGTCCGCAGTCCTGGTTCGGCTGGACCCTGGCCCTGCAGGCCGCTGCACTGGTGGTCTTCTGCGCCACCGACGTCTTCTTGTTCTACGTGTTCTTCGAGGCGACCCTGGTACCCGCCTACTTCCTGGTCGCCCGCTCCGGCGGTGCCAAGCGAGGGCGCGCGGCCACCAAGTTCCTGCTCTACCAACTGGGCGGTGGCCTGGTGATGCTGGTCTCGGTGCTGGGGCTCTACGTGGTCTCCGCCGATGCCGGCACCCCGAGCTACCTGATCGGGGACCTGGCTCAGCTCCAGCTCGACCCGACGGTGCAGAAGTGGCTGTTCGTCGGCTTCTTCATCGCGTTCGCGGTAAAGGCCCCGTTGTTCCCGGTGCATACCTGGCTGGCCGACACCACCGAGCAGGCGACCCCGCCGACCTCGGTGCTGTTGGTCTGCATCCTGGACAAGATCGGCACCTTCGGAATGATCCGGTTCTGTCTGGGGCTCTTCCCCGAGGCCTCGGACTGGGCCACCCCGGTGGTGATCGTGCTCGCCCTGATCTCGATCATCTACGGGGCGATCGTGGCGATCGGGTCCGACGACCTGCTCCGCCTGGTCGGTCTGACTTCGCTGAGTCACTTCGGGTTCATCGTGCTGGGCATCTTCGTGCTCAATGACAACGGCCTGACCGGAGCGATGCTGTACATGTTCAACCACGGCATCGCCACCGCGGCCCTCTTCCTGGTGGCGGGGTACCTGATCAAGCGCACCGGCACCGCCTCCATCAGCCAGATGCGTGGTCTGGAACGGAAGGCGCCGATCCTGGCCGGAATGTTCCTGGTCGCGGGGCTGGCGGCTTGTAGTCTCCCGGGGCTGGCGCCGTTCGTCTCCGAGATCTTGGTGATCATCGGTGCCTTCGCGCACCACTGGCTGGTGGGGGTGGTCGCGGTGCTGGCGCTGGTCTTGGCCGCGGTCTACGTGCTGTGGCTCTACCAGCGCGTCTTCACCGGCTCGGGACCGGACGGTTCGAATGCCCGGCCCGGTCGGATCGCCGATCTGACCCGGGGTGAGATCGGGGTGCTGGCACCGCTGATGGTCGCTCTGGTGGTCTTCGGATTCTGGCCGACCCCGCTGTTCAACCTGGTCGACTCGACCGCTGACATGCACCTGAACCAGGTGGTCATGGTGCACGTCGAGCCCCCGGCGCAAGGAGGTGCCCAGTGATGGCCGCAGTGGATGCCGCAGTGACCGGACTCGTCTCGCCCGACGTCGAGTACGTCCGGTTGCTGCCGGTGATCGTCGTCTTCGCGTTGGCCTGTCTGCAGGTGCTGGTGGAGGCGTTCGTACCTCGGGCGCTACGGCACCACCTCCAGTTGTGGAGCACCGTGCTCGGGATGGGTGTGGCCCTGGTCGCCACGATTTGGGTCGGAATCGACCTGCCAGAGCACTCGGCCGGCGCGGCTCGCGGTGTGATCGCGGGTGTCGGCTCGGTGGCCGTCGACGGACCGGCGATCTTCATCTGGGCGCTGGTCCTGGTGATCGCGGTGTTGGGTGCGCTGCTCTTCGGCGAACGGCAGCTCGACGGGGGAGTCTCCGCCTTCGCCGGTCAGGCGGCCGCACTGCCGGGAACCGATGCCGAGCGGCAGGCGGTGGCTCGCCGCTTCGACCACACCGAGGTCTACCCGTTGATGAGTTTCGCGGTGGTCGGGATGCTGCTGTTCGCGGCTGCCGACGACCTGCTGACCGCCTTCGTGGCCCTGGAGATCATGTCCCTGCCGCTCTACCTGCTGGCCGGGCTGGCTCGTCGCCGCCGTCTGCTCAGCCAGGAGGCGGCGCTGAAGTACTTCCTGCTGGGTGCCTTCTCGTCGGGGTTCTTCCTCTACGGTGCTGCGCTGATCTACGGCTACGCGGGTTCGATGGGATATGCCGAGATCCATACGGCGGTCGTCAACGACACCCAGAATCAGACCCTGCTGGCACTCGGCACCGGGATGCTCCTGGTGGGCGTGCTGTTCAAGGTCGGTGCGGTGCCCTTCCACGCCTGGACCCCGGACGTCTATCAGGGAGCACCGACCGCCGTGACGCTGGTGATCGGAACCGCT
>CAYNFY010000202.1:0-3570 GCA_964396585.1 uncultured Nocardioides sp. | reverse complement strand
AACTCGGCGAACTGTGCCGCGCTGACCGCATCACACCCGTGCCTGCCCCAGGCATGGGCCAGGACGGGTACTCCCCCGGCGTCGCGCACCAGCCCGATCATCTCCGGCAGAGGCACCGCATACCGCGCCACATAGGCCGGTCGGCCCACGCTCAGGTACCGCTCGAAGGCATCGTTGCGATGCGGCACGTGTCCCAGCGCCACCAATGCGTCGGCCACGTGCGGCCGCCCCGTGGCCGCGCTGGCCCCCGCCTGGTCCTCGATGTCGGCGACGGCGATCGACACCCCGAGCTCGTTGAGTGCCTCCACCATCCTGGGTACCCGATCACGACGTCCCTCGAGCACCCGGTCCAGTGCATCGACCAAGGGCGGGTACTCCGGATCCAGGTGGTAGGCCAGCAGATGCATGCCGTGTCGGTGGTATCTGGTGGACAGTTCCATCCCTCGCACCAGCCGGATCCCCACCTGCTCGGCCACCAGGCCCGCCTCGGCCCATCCGGCAGCGGTGTCGTGGTCTGTCAACGCCACCACGTCGAGTCCCGCGGCATGGGCGGCCCGGACCAGGTCACCGGGAGTATCGGTGCCGTCGCTGGCCAGTGAATGGGTGTGGAGATCGATCCTCACGGCTCCACCCTAGGGGTAGTCGTCACAGCGCCGGTCACCACGGCCGACCTGCTGGTGACCCGGGTCATGATGATGTCACGATGAGCCGTGACCTCACCCCGACTCCGTCGCCAGCGGGTGGCCACCGCTCTGGCCTTCGCCACCCAGGCGTTCTGCTACCTGTCGTTGTCGACCCGGCTCCCCGACCTGCGCGAGACCTGGTCGGTCGGCAACACGACCCTGTCGGTGCTGCTGCTGATGATGGTGCTCCTGGCCGGTCTCGGGTCGGTACTGATGGAGCGGGTGGCCACCCGATACGACAGTGCACTCGGTCTGCGGATCGGACTGGCACTGATCACCGTGTCGGTACCCGGAGTGCTACTCAGCCCCAGCCTGGCACCGGCGATCGTCGCGCTGGCCGGCTACGGCATCGGGCTGGGCATGGTCGACGCCGGGACCAATATGCAGGCGGTGGCCCTCGAACACCGCTATGCCCGACCGATCCTCCCCAGTCTGCACGGCGCCTGGACCCTCGGCGCGATCCTCGGCGCACTCGGCACCCTGATCACCGGCGACCTCGCTCACCAGTGGCTCGCGTTGGTAGGGGTCGTACCGCTACTGGTGCTGTTCGCTCCTCACCTGCGCGCCGAGCACGTCACCGCCCCTGCCCTGGCCAAGGGCACCCTGGCGCTGCGCCCGATCTTGCTGGTGGGCTGCGCGATGGCGCTCTTCTACATGGTCGATGTGGCGGTGCAGACCTGGGGCGCCGCCTATGCCAGCGATGTCTTCGACACCACCCAGGGTGCCGAGGCGACCGGAGTCTTCGCCTACCTGATCGCCTCCGGCACGGTCCGGCTACTCGGCGACCGGCTGGTCTCCGGACACGGAGCGGTTCCGGTCCTGCGAATCGGCGCCCTGGTCGGCTGCGCGGGCCTGGTGGTCATCGTGATCGCTCCGAGTTGGCCGATCGCCGTCGGCGGTTTCGTGGTGGTCGGGGCAGGGTTGGCCGTGGTGGCGCCGCTGAGCTTCTCGGCAGCCGGCCGGATGGCCGGCCTGGGGGCGGTCGACGAGGAGACCCGACGAGCCCGAATGGACACCGTGATCGCCCGCTTCAATCTGTTCAACTATGCCGGTGCACTCCTGGGCTCGGTGCTGACCGGCCTGGTGGGTGGCTCGGACCTGCGCTGGGGGTTCGTGCTGCCGGCGATCCTGGTCCTGGCCCTGCTGCCGCTGGCCCGATCCTTCGTGGTGAGCACGCAAATACCCGCTGGGCAGAGGTCCGAATGAGCCGATGGGTGACCCCGGATGGTCCGGGATCACCCATCGTGCGGTCAGTTCCGACCGACGCGGTCAGGAACCGCCGCCGCCGGCCTTGCGTCGATGCACCTTGGGTCCCGCACCTCCGGCCACCTCGGCACCGTGGGTCTTCTCAGGCGTGGGGCCGTCCTGATGAACCCCCTGTTCCGTGCGGTTCTTGCGGTCCAGAGCCTCGCGCATCTTCGCCTTGAGGTCCTCGTTCGTCATCACTGCCTCCACTGCAGGGTCGCCGGACGTTCCTCTGCCCAGCCTGCCAGGTCTCGGCTGACGAATCGAGCCGATTGTTTCGGTGCACCGCGGGCCGGTGCCCGCAGCCAGACTAGTACTCGCGCGGAGCAGCCAGTCCGGCTTCGGTCAACAGCTGCTGTCCCTGAGCCAGGTGCTTGTGCTCGACGAGCACCTCGTACTTGCTGGGCATCACGGCCTTGATGCTGGCGAAGTCACGCTCACCACCGGTGGACGAATAGCGCACCGCGGCGAAGACCACGCCCCACACGATCCCGATGCCCAGTCCGGTGAACATGGCGGCGAGCCAACTGCCCGGCTCGGCGAAGAGCGAGATCAACAGGCCCATGAAGAGCCCGATCCAGGCACCCGAGGCGGCACCGCCACCGATCACCCGTCCCCAGGTGAGACGGCCGGTGACCCGCTCGATCTGCTTGAGATCGGTACCGACGATCAGGAGGTCCTGCACCGGGAAGCTGTGATCGGCCAGGTGGTCGACGGCGCGCTGCGCGTCCTTGTACTCCGCAAAGACCCCCAGCGACTGGGGGTATTCCAACGAGAAGATCTGGGCCATGGCTCAGAGCCTACGCGCCGTTCGCCCCCGCAGGCTCAACCCTTGAGTGCGTAGTCCTTGAGCAGGGCACGGCCGATGATCATCTTCTGAATGTCGCTGGTGCCCTCGCCGATCAGCATGAACTTGACCTCACGCATCAACCGCTCGATCTCATACTCCTTGGAATAGCCGTAGCCACCATGGATCCGGAACGAGTCCTCGACCACCTCGTTGGCATACTCACTGGCCACCATCTTGGCCATCCCGGCCTCGACGTCCATCCGCTGACCGGTGTCCTTCAACCGCGCCGCCCGCACCATCATCGTGTGCGAGGTCTCGACCTTGGTCGCCATCTCGGCCAGCCGGAACAACACCGCCTGGTGCTCGGCGATCGGCTTGCCGAATGTCTCCCGCTGCTGGGCGTAGGCCACCCCCAGCTCGAAGCCGCGGATCGCCAGCCCGCACGCCCGTGCCGCGACGTTGACCCGACCGACCTCGACCCCGTCCATCATCTGGAAGAAGCCCCGACCCGGCTCACCACCGAGGATCTGCTCGGCCCCGATCAGGTGGCCGTCGAACACCATCTCGGTGGTGTCGATCCCCTTGTAGCCCATCTTGTCGATCTTGCCGGGAATCGTGATCCCCTGCGCGACCTCACCGAACCCGGGAGTCTTCTCCACCAGGAAGGTGGTCATATTGCGGTAGACCGACTCCGCGCCCTCATCGGTCTTGGTGAGCACCGCGACCAGGGTCGAGGAACCGCCGTTGGTCAGCCACATCTTGGAGCCGGTGATCGAGTAGCCGCCGTCACTCTGCCGGGTCGCCTTGGTCGAGACCGCCGAGACATCCGAGCCCAGGCCGGGCTCAGACATC
>CAYNFY010000201.1:0-3737 GCA_964396585.1 uncultured Nocardioides sp. | reverse complement strand
TATCGACGGCGCCCATGTAGACGGTGCAGTCGAGCCCGAAGTAGGCGGCCGCGGTGGCCGAGGCGACGCCGTGTTGGCCGGCACCGGTCTCGGCGATCACCCGCTTCTTGCCCATCCGCTTGGTGAGCAGCGCCTGACCCAGCACGTTGCGGATCTTGTGCGCCCCGGTGTGGTTCAGGTCCTCGCGCTTGAGCAGGATCCGGGCGCCGACCCGATCGCTGAGCCGCTCGGCGTGGTAGAGCCGGGAGGGGGCACCGGCATAGTCGTGCACGATCCGCTCGAACTCGCCGGTGAAGACCGGGTCGGCCATCGCCTCGGTCCAGGCCTCGGTCAGGTCCTCCAGCGCGGCCACCAGCGCCTCGGGCATGAACCGGCCGCCGAAGTCGCCGAAGAAACCGCGTTCGTCGGCGAGGTACACGTTGTCGTTGGCGCTACTCATCGAGTCATTCCTGTCATCGCTCGTACGGTCCCCTCCGGGTCACCGTCCTTCACCAGTGCCTCGCCGACCAGGACCGCCCGGGCACCCTCGCCGACGAACCGGGCCACATCGGGCACACCGGTGATACCGGACTCGGCCACCAGCACCGGGTCCTCCCCGACCAGTGGGGCCAGCCGGGAGAAGGTGTCGTTGTCCACGGCCAGGGTCTTCAGGTTGCGGGCGTTGATCCCGATCAGTCCGGCGCCCAGCGCCACCGCACGCTCGGTCTCTTCCTCGTCGTGCACCTCCAGCAGCACCGTCAGACCCAGTTCTCCCGCGATCTCATAGAGAGCCGTCAACCGCTCCTGGTCGAGCGCGGAGGCCATCAGCAGGGCCAGGTCGGCACCGGCCGCCCGGGCCTCGACCAACTGGTACTCGCTGACGATGAAGTCCTTGCGCAGCAGCGGGACGTCGACCGCGGCGCGAACCGCGATCAGGTCGGCCAGGCTGCCGCCGAAGCGGCGTTCCTCGGTCAGCACGCTGATCGCGGCCGCACCACCCGCTGCGTAGGCCTTGGCCAGCACGGTGGGGTCGGGGATCTCGGCCAGGTCCCCCTTGCTCGGGCTGCGCCGCTTGACCTCGGCGATGACGCTGGATCCGGCAGCCCGGAAGTGCGGCATCGGGTCACGTGGTGCCGGGGCATCGGCCAGCGCGGCCCGGACCTCGCTCAGGGGTCGCTCCGCCTCCCGGCGAGCCAGGTCCTCGCGGACACCGTCGATGATCTCGTGGAGCACCGAGCGCTCAGCGGACACAGTGGGCCTCCAACTTGGCCGTGGTGGGGGTGATGATGCCGATTCTCTCACTTGCACACTCAGTTGCACCAAGGGCCTGCGAACCTTGAACTCCTGCGGGAGCCGACACGAGCAGGGAACCGTGCCGGGAAAGCGCAGGACCCTCGCCAGCCGGATGGCTGACGAGGGTCCGAACGCGGTCCGAAGAGGACCGAGGCTCAGTGACGCTCCACGTGCAGACCCATCTTGACCAGGATCCAGAAGAGCGGGAGGGCCCCGACCGCGATGACCGTACCGACCCAGAAGGTCGTCAGGTTGATCGGGTTCAGCATCAGCGCGATGCTGGCGATGACCATACCGACCATGGACACACCGACAGAGGTCCAGGCCGCCGGGGTGTTGCCGTGGTTGTCAGACATGGATGCTCCTGATGTTCAAGCTCGTGGGGCACAACGCTAGGGAGTCTAGTGGTCCGGCTTCTCGGGACCATTGCTGGGGTCGTCGGCGGTCGGGTCGAAGCCCTGGTCGAGCGACTTCCACAGCTCGAGGTTGGCGGTGTCGGTGACCGCACCCTCCTCGGCGTCAGCCGGCTCGGTACCGGGCAGCCGGACCGTACTGGAGGCACCGGATGGGGCGTCGTAGCGACGTCCCATCTCGGGCCAGCCGGGCGCCCATCGGAAGGCCAGCAGCGCCACCAGGGCCGCCAGCACGCCCGCGACTCCGCAGACCGGCCCCCACAGATTGCGACTCGCCTCGGGGTTCTGGAAGCCCCGATCACCCAGCGTCTTGACGGCGGAGTCGACCACGTCGAGCGACCCCACCACGCTGGTGACCGCTACGGCCAGCGAGACCACTGCGGCGATCAGGGCCAGGCTGCGACGGACCCGGCCGCGGGTCACCAACAACACCCCCCAGCAGGCGAGCACCACCAGGGCCAAGGCGCCGGCCAGGGGCACCTCACCGACCGGGACGCCGACCTGGGTCGCCGCATGCTGTTCAGCCGAGTCGGAAAGCTTCACCCACGACCTGGTTCCGGCGATGGCCGCGATCCCGGAGGTGAGCAGCCCGGTCAGCACGGTCCGGGCGAAGGTCGAACGCTGGGCCACTCTCTGCGCGCTCACGCTCGTTCTCCTATCGTCGTCACCCGGAGCACATCGGCGTCGAAGCAGGTCCGGTCGCCGGTATGACAGGCCGCCCCGACCTGGTCGACCTTGACCAACAGGGTGTCGCCGTCACAGTCGAGCCGAACGTCCTTCACCCACTGGGGGTGCCCCGAGGTGTCGCCTTTGACCCAATACTCGCCGCGGCTACGGGACCAGTAGGTGGCCCGTCCGGTGGTGAGGGTGCGATGCAGCGCCTCGTCGTCCATCCAGCCCAGCATCAGCACCTCGCCGGTGTCGAACTGCTGCACCACCGCCGGTACGAGTCCGTCGGAGCTGCGCTTGAGGCGGGCGGCCAGGTCAGGGTCGAGTGGGGAGGTGCTCACCCGGCCAGTATTCCGGGTCGGTCCTCAGTGTTGTTGTTGGGCTACCCATGAGGAGTGCAGCCGCGCGTACACGGTGTCGGGCTGAGCCACCAGTTCGGCGTGCGGACCGCGTTGCACCACCCTGCCCCGATCGATCACCAGCACCTCGTCCGCGTTCTCGGCGGTGGTGAGCCGGTGCGCGATGGTGACCGAGGTACGGCCCGACATCAACCGCTCCAGAGCCCGGTTGATCCGCATCTCCAGTTGCGGGTCGACCGCACTGGTGGCCTCGTCGAGAACCAGCAGATCCGGATCCGCCAGTTGGGCTCGGAGCAGCGCCAGCAGCTGCCGCTCACCGTTGCTCAGCGACTCGCCTCGCTGCCCCACCTGACTGGCCAGGGCCTGCGGCAGCGAGGCGACCCAGTCGCCCAACCCGAGTTCGTCGGCCGCGGCCAGGATCTGTTCGTCGGTGGCATCGAGCCTGCCGTAGCGGACGTTGGCGGCCAGGGTGTCGTCGAAGAGGAAACCCTCCTGCGGGACCAGGACCACCGACCGCCGCAACGACTCCGAACGGATCCGACGCACGTCGACCCCGTCGAGCAACACCGTTCCGGAGCCGGTGTCCATCAGCCGGGCCAGCAGCTTGGCGACGGTGGACTTGCCCGAGCCGGTCTCTCCCACCACCGCCAGCCGGGTACCGGCCGGAAGGTGCAGGTCGATGTCGTGCAGCACCGGGTCTCCGCCCGGATAGGCGAAGCCGACATGCTCGAAGGTGACATCGACCGGACCTCGCGGCAGGTCCACGCCGTCGACGCCGGGGTCCACCAGGTCCGCCGGGGTCTCAAGTACCCCGATCACCCGCCGCCAACTGACCAGCGCGTTCTGGGCGTCGGTGATGATCTGGGTGCCCATCTGAACGGGGTTGACGAACAGGGTGACGAGAAAGGCGAAGGCGAGCACGGTGCCGGTACTGAGGTTGCCGGTCAGCCCGAGCCAGATGCCGATCACGATCACGCCGGCATTGGCCAACCCGCCGGAGAGCCCGCCCAGGCTGAACGAGACA
>CAYNFY010000200.1:0-3793 GCA_964396585.1 uncultured Nocardioides sp. | reverse complement strand
CGCGGCAGTACCTCAAGCCGCATAGCCCTGTGTCCACAGAACGGGGTCAAGGCCACAAAAGGCTGGCGCGCACGGCAACGAACGCCTCGGCTGCCCCGCATCCGGGCCAGCACCCGTCGCGAAATGCGCCCTCAAACCAGACTCCATGACCGACCGGCCCATCACACAGGCGAACGGAGTTGTGGTCGACTTGCGCCGCACCATGAATCATCTCCCCGTCCTCACCAACGACATCGCACCCAAGGTGTGCCAGCAGCAAGCGGTCACGGTGAAACCAACCGATGGTGCGAAGTACCGACAGAACCTGCCGTACGGGTCCGAGGAACACACAGCGCTCTACCACCGCCTACGTCAGTCCCAAGAAGGCGTACACGGCTCCGCGAAAGACGAAGCCGGAGTCGCGCTCGCCAACCCCGGACGCCGACGTGTACGCGGCTGGGCAGCCCAACAACTCTTCGCTGCGTTCCTTCTCGCGCAGACCGCGACGAACCGCATCTTCGCGTTCCTCCGCGACGCCGTGCTCGACGAAAACGGGCACCTCTACGTTGAACGACGGGTCCCCGTCAGCGACGCCGAACCATCCCTCACCTCGGGGGCTCCACCCGGAGCAGCGAACCCCTTCAACGGCTGACGACCGACCAGAACGCGTCCTATCGAACGGCCCGACCCTGTCATTTCCCGGCCCTGCCTCAGCACCCGCTGACGCAGGGCCTTTTCGTATCCCGAGCACGTTCTCGAAGACCAAACCACGCCGCACGGCAGCCGCAGCGGCGGAACGGCAGCGGTCAACCGCCCTCAGAAACGCCGAAAGCCGGTCCCCGCCCGATTTCTCGGGCCGGAACCGGCTTCCACACGACTTTCGTCGCTCGGCTTCTCGACTTTCGTCTCAAGCCCCTGGCGGTGGCGGTGGGATTTGAACCCACGGTGGGTCTCCCCACACAGCATTTCGAGTGCTGCACCTTCGGCCACTCGGACACGCCACCGCGAGGAACATTACCGGAGAGCGGTCGTCGGCAGAAATTCAGGTCCGAGTGGAAGACGGCTCAGGCCAGGACCACCAGCACGTCGCCCTCCTGGACCACGTCACCGGCCACGACCTTGACCTCGGCGACCGTGCCGGAGCGCTCGGCGAGAACTGGGATCTCCATCTTCATCGACTCGAGCAGGACCACCTCGTCGCCCACGGCGACGGTGTCACCCGCCGCCACGTTGACGGTCATCACGTTGGCCACCATCTCGGCGGCGATGTCGAAGGACTTCGATCGAGTCATAGGTCGAACCTACGCGTTACTGATCCGTAGCCGAACCCGGGCCTCACAGGGCGGCGAAACGGGACGGTTCGGGTCGAACCGCGGTGGCTTCCTCCAGACGACGGGCGCGGGAACCACGAGAGCCGGTCAGGATCAGGTCGACGCGAATCACCACCCAGGCCACGACCAGGCCCAGCAGCACGCTGTAGACCACCTGCAACACCGCCTCGCCGTAGTGCTTGTCCGGGTTGATGAACATCTGCGCCACCGGCACCGTCGCCGCGACCCCGAACGCGCACACCCACCAGCCCTGTCGGCGACGAGCCCTCATGTGAATCCCCCACACCAGAGCCGGAACGCCCACCAACACCACGATCAGCCGCGGGAATGCGCCCAGATGATCGCGGCTCCAACCGACCGTGTCGCTGACCGCCTCCACCACCCCGTTGGATCCGTAGCGCTGGATCAGGTCCACATATCCCAGGCTCAGGAGGATCAGAACCGAGCCGATCAGAACCACGATCAGGCCCCGTCTGCCGAGCCCGGTCAGCCCCGCACCCAATCGGTACACCACCACGAGCATCAATCCGATCGCCATCGCCAGGGTCAGATAGACGAACCGCTGCCGGGATACCACCGGGTCGAATCCGACCATGGCCAACGCGCCGACACCGGCGATGCCGACGGCCAGGAGTCCCTCGCGCACCGCACCCAGGAAGCTCCTACTCGGGATCGTGGCGAGCACGGCGAGCATCCCCGAGAGGACCGTGGCGAAGACCGCCGCCCCCGCATGCATGAGTTCACCGAACTCACCGCCGCTCAGGACGGTGACCACACCTGCCACCACTGCCAAGGCCAGAGCCACCATCGGCCGACCGTCCACCCGGCGGGCCAAGGCCCAGGCGAAAGCGGCGCAGAGCAAGACCGAGCCCCAGTTGCCGAGAACCGCCGGGCCGACCTCCCAGAGACGCAACAACACCAGAGCGCTCCCGACGCCCACGCAGCTCACCAACGCGAGCAGCCTCTCCCGGGCGCCGCCGATCGTCTCGAGCCGGACGGCGAGCCCTTGGAGCCTGGACGGTGCGCGATCGGCGGCGCGTCGGCCGGGCCGAGTGTCGGGGAGGGGGGCCACCGGACGAGACTACAACCGGCGATTCCCCAGTGAGGGGTTGGTGCGTCGTGCCTCGACCAGGCGTCGATGCTCCAGCTCCACAGGGAACGTCTGTTCGGCCTCGCCGGCCTCGGCAAGGATCTCGCCATCGGGAGCCACGACCATCGAATGCCCGGTGTAACGCGGTCCCGGTTGACCGACGGCCACCACGAAGCAGGTGTTCTCGATGGCCCGGGCCCGTACCAGGGTGCGCCAGTGATCCACCTTGAGCGGCCCGGCGACCCACGCGGCCGGAAGCACCAGCACATCCGCCCCCGCGGCGACCAGACCACGGGCGAACTCCGGGAACCGCAGGTCGTAGCAGGTCATCAAGCCGAGCGTGAAGTCACCCAGAGCCGCGGTCACGAACTCGATCGGGCCTGCCGTCAGCCGGTCGGACTCGGCGAACCCGAAGGAGTCATAGAGATGGACCTTGCGATACTCCGCATTCGCGGCCCCTCGCAGCACCAGGGTGTTGAAGGGCCGGCCCGGATCGTCCGCGCGCTCGAACATTCCGGCCACGATCGTCGTCGAGTTCTCGCGGGCGAGTCGATCGAGTGCGGTCACGAACGGCCCGTCCAGCGTTTCGGCCTCCGCGGACACATCGGTCCCCGGCTTCCCGAAGTCCCGGGCCCAGGCCTCCGGCAGCACCACCAGGTCGGCCTCCGATCGAACGAACTCGGCCAGACGCTCCCGATTGGGGCGCGGGTCGGTCGTCGAGGCCGCCTGAACCAGGCTCACGCGCAAGATGCTCACGCTCCCAGCCTGCCAGACTGGTGCGATGACACCAGCCGAGCGCACTGGTCCGCACCCCGCCTTCGAGGCGGTCGGGGTGGTGTTGGCGGGTGGTGCCGGGCGTCGCCTAGGAGGCGTCGACAAGGCTCTGCTCCACCGTGGTGGCACCCCGCTCATCGACCGGGCTCTGCAGACATTGCGCGCCGCCGGATGCAGGCGTCTGCTGGTGGTCGGGCCGCCGCGGCCCTCGACCCGGCCCGGGATCGAGATGGTCCGGGAGGAGCCCGCCGGTGTCGGACCGGCCGCCGCCATCGTGGCCGCTGCCTGGTCGGCGATCCATCAGGCACCCGATCGGGTCGACGACCCGGCGGCGGTCTGGTTGCTGATCCTGGCGGTGGACATGCCGCTGGTCTCCGCGGCCACCTACGGAAGACTGCGAGAGGCGGCACAGGGGCACGACGGCGCCTTCCTGACCGACTCCGACGGTCGCCGTCATCTCGCCGGAGTGCTGCGTGCCCAGCCGCTCCTCGACGCGCATCCACACCGCGAGGTCGTTGCCGGCATGTCGGTCAGGCGTCTACTCGCCGGGATCCGGGTCGCCACGCCGGCTCCGCGCGACGGCGAGGCAGCCGACGTGGACACCCCCGAGGACGCCATC
>CAYNFY010000199.1:0-3805 GCA_964396585.1 uncultured Nocardioides sp. | reverse complement strand
GGACCGTCGTCACCAGCGCCAACGCCTGCTACCTCGCCGATACGGCACCGGAGGTCGCGCGCGCCGAAGGCGGGACGTACGACAGCGAGATCCTGACGATGACCGTGCCGCGGGCGGCGGTCGGCTTGTCGAGCGCGAGCGCGCGCTTCCGCTACACGGTGCGGACGTGGGCCGCCGATGCCGGCGAGCCGATGACACCCAGAACAGCGTGGCGGATCTGCTCGAGCAACGGGTGGTGGTCAGCGTTCGGCAAGCCCAAACACGCCAAGAACGGCCAACCCGGCCCACCGGTTCATGACGACCTGTGCGCCTACCTCGACAAGCACGGAGTAACCCGTCACCGGTTCAACGCCACGGCCACCAACGAGCTCTGGCTGGCCGACATCACCGAGCATCGCACCACTTGGATTCCAGCAGTCGTCGCAACGCTTGCGTCTATGACGCGTTCAGTAAAGCAGCCAGACGCTCGGCTGGGGTTTCCCAGTTGAGGGATCTGCGTGGTCGGTCGTTGAGTTCCTCGGCCACTGTCTCCAGGTCACGGGGGTCGTGGATGGATAGGTCTAGTCCCTTGGGGAAGTACTGCCTCAGCAGGCCGTTCGTGTTCTCGTTGCTGCCGCGCTGCCAGGGTGACCCAGGATCGGCGAAGTAGACGTCCATCTGGGTGGCGATGCTGAATGCCCTGTGTTCAGCCATCTCGGCACCTTGGTCCCAGGTGAGCGTGCCGCGCAAGGAGTCAGGCAGGTGTCCAAGGGTCGCGATCAGGCTGTCGCGCACAGCGTCTGCGCTGCGCCCTTGTCCGAGGTGTCCGAGCATCACGAATCGGCTGGACCTCTCGACCAGAGTGGCGATGGCCGACCCGCCGCCAGCCCCGATGATGAGGTCGCCTTCCCAGTGTCCGGGGATTTCTCGGGAATCGACCGCAGTAGGACGTTCGCTGATCGGTGTCATCGGATCCACGAAACGCGGTCGTCGGGCATCGGGCTGCTTGCGGGGCTTGCGTGCGGGGCGGCCTCTGCGCAGTTGCCGGCCCAGCTCACGCTTCAACTCCCCGCGTGCGTGAACGTAGATCGCCTGGTAGATCGTCTCGGTGCTCACGCGCATTCCTGGTGCGGCCGGGAAGTCCTTGATCAGCCGGTTGCTGATCTGTTGGGGCGACCACTTCTTCTTCAGTTTCGCCTGCACGTAGGTCCGCAACTCGGTATTGGCCACCAGCTTCGGTGGCCTCGGCCGTGCGCGGCGTCGAACCGACATTCGGTGGGCGGTGTAGGGCAGGTAGCCCCGCGAGGATGCGGTGTTGCGGTGCAGTTCCCTGCTGATCGTTGACGGCGAGCGGCCCATCTCGGCGGCGATCTGACGCACCGACAACCCTGACCGCCGCAGGTCTTGAAGCTGCTCCCGCTCGATCAGACTGAGGTAGCGGGGATGGATGAGTTTCTCGACCACGTTGAGGTCGACGCTCCCGCCGATCGCGCGGGTTCTTCGTTCGGGCACACCGTTGATCTTCGGCTCTGGGTAGCGAACCGTGCGGCCATCTGGATAGACACGCCCGTGGTTGATGATCGTGATGCCCTTGTCCCAATCAGTAGCAGAGCGAGCATCAGCGCCGACCTGCTTGCGTGCCTGGGACCGCGTCAGTCCAGCGGCTCGCAACCGAAGGAACTCCTCACGCCGTGAGTTCACCTTGCGGGCCTCGCTGGTGAAGATCCCCGCCTTGTGGGCCCACGCGTAACACGTCACGCGCGGGAACCCCATCTCCCTCGCCACAGCCGACACGTTCGGATTCACCGCCAACTGGCGGAAGAACTCGGCCTTCTCCTGAGCCGAGTACACCCGCGGCGTGGCCCGCTGCATCGACAGGCCAGCGTTACGCAACCACGTGTAGGCCGCACTCTCATGGACACCTGCCGCCGCAGCCGCCGCCCTCACCGTTCCGCCCCTGTCGACCAGTTCGAAGAACCGATCCTTCTGCTCCTCGGTGTACTTCGGACCTGGCATCGCTCAACACCTCCGGTAGGTGTTGCGACGACTGCTGAAATCCAAGCCAGTGAAGGCAAGCTCTACCTGTGCGCAGTCAAGGACGTCTACTCCAACCGGATCGTGGGCTACTCCATCAACTCGCGAATGAAGTCCAGCCTGGCCGTGGCTGCGCTCACCAACGCCGTCGCACGACGCGGTGACGTCGCCGGTTGCGTGCTACATACCGATCGAGGATCTCAAGGCGGATTCAATTGGTCGTCGCACCGCCTCGATCACGGAGGTGTTCAGCGATGGCAACAGCAGACTGGAGCAAGAAGACCAGCGATGCACCCGAAGGGGTTCGGCGGCAGTGGCGTGCCGACCGGGCGCTGAGGCCGGCGATGCGTTCGCCCGGGCGGCCTGACCCGTCGCGGGTGGTGCAGCGGCAGTTCTGGCGCATGGTTACCACGGGTATCACGACAGCAGAGGCGGCGCTGGCGGTCGGCGTGTCGGTGCCGGTCGGGACTCGCTGGTTTCGCCACGCTGGCGGCATGCCGCCGATCTCACTGGCCGAGCCCACGGGCCGTTACCTGAACTTCGAGGAGCGCGAGGAGATCGCGATCCTGCGTGCCAAGGACATGGGCGTGCGCGAGATCGCTAACGCGCTGGGGCGGCACCCGTCGACCATCTCTCGCGAGCTGCGCCGCAACGCCGCCACTCGGGGCGGGAAGCCTGAGTACCGGGCCACGGTGGCGCAGTGGAAGGCACAGCAGGCCGCGAAACGGCCGAAGCCCGCCAAGCTCGCCACCAACGACAGGTTGCGCGAGTACGTCCAAGACCGCCTTGCCGGAAACGTCTGTCGACCTGACGGCACGACGGTCGAGGGCCCCACCACGCCTCAGTGGAAGGGGCGGAACAAGCCGCACCGCGAGGACCGACGATGGTCGACCGCCTGGAGTCCCGAGCAGATCGTCCATCGCCTGAAAGTCGACTTCCCCGATGATGAATCCATGCGCATCAGCCACGAGGCGATCTACCAGGCCCTGTTCATCGAGGGCCGCGGTGCGCTCAAGCGGGAACTGGTCGCGTGCCTGCGCACCGGCCGTGCGCTACGACAGCCGCGGGCACGGTCACAGAACAAGCCCCAAGGACACATCACCGCCGACGTCGTCCTCAGCGAACGTCCCGCAGAGGCCGATGACCGTGCTGTTCCTGGCCATTGGGAGGGCGATTTGATCATCGGGACGGGTAGGTCCGCCATCGGCACGCTAGTCGAGCGAAGCAGCCGGTCCACGATTCTGGTCCACCTGCCACGCATCGAGGGGTGGGGTGAGAAGCCCTACGTGAAGAGCGGTCCGTCGCTCGGCGGCTACGGGGCCGTCGCCATGAACGCAGCACTGACAGTTTCGATCACTACGTTGCCCGAGCAGCTGCGCAAGACCCTGACTTGGGATCGCGGCAAAGAGCTCTCCGGGCACGCGCAGTTCGCACTCGAGACCGGCACCAAGGTCTTCTTCGCCGACCCCCACTCACCCTGGCAGCGACCCACCAACGAAAATACCAACGGTCTGCTACGTCAGTACTTCCCGAAAGGCACCGACCTGTCCCGCTGGTCAGCTGAGGAGCTCGAGGCCGTCGCTCACACGCTCAACAACCGACCACGCAAAGTACTCGGGTGGAAGACACCTGCTGAGGTGTTCGACGAGCAGCTACGCTCCCTTCAACAACCCGGTGTTGCAACGACCGGTTGAACCTGCCCAATACGCCTCAGCGCAACTGACCCGGTTCGCGACCGAAAACGGGATCACCAGATCCATGGGAAAGACCGGAGTCTGCTGGGATAACGCGA
>CAYNFY010000198.1:0-3823 GCA_964396585.1 uncultured Nocardioides sp. | reverse complement strand
GTTCGGCCCGCTCCCGCAAGCTCGGCGGCGTGCATGAGCCGTGGATCCCCGAGGCCCAGTTCGAGGAACCGTACGACATGCTCTACCCGCTCTCGTACTACGCGATGGCGGCGCAGAGCTACCTGCACCGCTACGGCGGGACTCGCGAGCAACTCGCCGAGATCGCCATCGCGGCCCGTGAATGGGCGCTGCTCAACCCGAAGGCCTTCCGGTACGGCAAGGGCTCGTTGAGCCTGGAGGAGGTAGTGGGCGCACCGATGATCTCCTCCCCGCTCACGGCCGCCGACTGCTGCCTGGTCACCGACGGCGGTGGCGCGGTGGTGCTCACCTCGATGGAGCGGGCCCGCGACCTCAGGCAGCCGCCGGTACAGGTGCTCGGCTACGGCGAGCGCACCACGAATACCTCCTTCACCGTGCGCGACGACCTCACGCTGACCGGAGCCGAGGCGGCCGGTGCCGATGCCTTCGCCAGAGCCGGGATCACTCCGGCCGACGTCGACGTCGTTCAGGTCTACGACTCCTTCACCATCACCGCGGCGTTGAGCATCGAGGCGCTGGGGTTCTGCGGTCGTGGTGAGGTACTGGACTTCATCGCCGACGGCCGGATCCGCCCCGGTGGTGAGTTTCCGCTGAACACCTCCGGTGGTGGTCTCTCCTATTGCCATCCGGGTCAATTCGGGGTGCTGCTGCTGGTCGAGGCCGTGCGTCAGCTACGCGGCGAGTGCGGCGATCGACAGGTACCGGATGCCCGGATCGCGGTTGCGCACGGCACCGGCGGCATCCTCTCCACCCACGCCACCGTCGTCCTGGGAGCCACCCGATGATCACCGATGACGTACCCGCACCCGACGATGTCACCGCCGACTGGTGGGACGCGACCCGTACCCACCGGTTGACGGTGCAGTGCTGCACCGCCTGCCAGGCGTACCAGCACCCGCCCCGTGCGGTGTGCACCACCTGCTCCGCGATGGACTCGCTGACCCATCGTGAGGCGACGGGGACCGGCGTCGTGGATTCCTTCACGGTCGTGCACCGGGCTCCCAGGCCCGGCGTCGAGGTGCCCTTCACGCTGGCGCGGGTGCGGCTCGCCGAGGGGCCGGTCGTGCTCACTCAACTGGTCGGGGCCCTTCCCGATGCGTGGCGTATCGGAGACCCGGTCCGGGTGGCCTGGGTCGACCTCGACGACGGCCGTGCGCTTCCGGTGTTCACCCCGCTCACCTGAGACGACCACTTCCCTTCCCGTGGATGACCGCGGGCACACACTCTGAGAGGCACCGATGGACTTTCAACTCGACGAGGACCAACGCGAGTTCAAGGCATTACTGCGTCAGTTCGTGGACAAGGAGATCGTTCCGGTCGCTCGCGAATGGGAGCAGTCGGGGCGGTATCCGACCGAGATCGTGGCCGGCATGAAGGAGATGGGGCTCTTCGGGATCACCGTGCCCGAGGAGTACGGCGGTCTCGACCTGGACCCCGTCGCCTTCGCGTTGGTATTCGAGGAGATCGCGCGGGGTTGGATGGGGATCGCCGGGATCCTGGGCAGCCACTCGCTGGCCTGCCGCCTGATCGCGATGCACGGCACCCAGCAGCAGAAGGACGCCTACCTGCCGGACCTCGCCACCGGGAAGCGGCGTACCGGCATCGGTCTGACCGAGCCGGATGCCGGTACCGATCTACAGGGCATCCGGACCACGGCCCGGCGCGGTACGGATGCGCAGGGTGACCACTACATCGTCAACGGGTCGAAGATGTGGATCACCAACGCTCGCTATGCCGACCCGTTGCCGGTGCTGGTCAAGACGGATCCGTCCGCTGAGCCGGCCCACCGGGGCATGTCGGTGCTGTTGATCGAGGCCGGTACCCCCGGCTTCGAGGTCACCAAGGACATCCCCAAGCTGGGCTACAAGGGCACCGAGTCCTGCGAGATTCTGCTGGACGACGTTCGGGTTCCGGCCTCTCAGCTGGTCGGCGGGGTCGAGGGTAGGGGGATGCAGCAGGTGCTCTCGGCACTGGAGTGGGGCCGGGTGAATATCGCTGCTCGTTCGGTCGGCATCGCCCAGCGGGCGCACGACGAGGCGCTCGCCTATGCCCAGCAACGCAAGGCCTTCGGCCAGCCGATCAGCGACTTCCAGGCGATCCAGCTCAAGCTCGGTGAGCTCGGCACCCAGGTGCAGGCGGCGCGTTTGATGGCCTACTGGGCCGCGGACGCGGTCCGCGGTGGCCGGGCCGACGGCGCCACCGGGATGGCCAAGATCTTCTGCTCGGAGGTCGCGCTGCAGGCTGCGATCGACTCGATGAAGGTACATGGCGGGTACGGCTACTCCACCGAGTTCGAGGTCGAGCGGCTGTATCGCGACTCCATCCTGATGAGCATCGGCGAGGGCACCAACGACATCCTGCGCACCGTGGTAGCCAAGTCCCTGGTGAAGGGGGAGACCGTTGTCGGCTGAGATGTCCGCGCTGTCGCGTTCCGCGCTGTACGTCCCGGGCGACGCCCCGGACAAGTTGCGCAAGGCCCTGGATCGAGGAGCCGACGAGCTCATCGTCGATCTGGAGGACGCGGTGCTTCCCGGCAACAGGGCCGGGGCCCGCGACATCGTCGCCACCTGGCTCGACGGGTTGCCGGCCACTTCGGTTCGGGTCTGGGTGCGGATCAATCCGCACGGTCCCGAGCGGGAGGCTGATCTCCGGGCTCTGGCCGGGTGTGCGGACCTGGCCGGGTTCGTGGCTGCCAAGACCGAGAGTGCCGAAGAGCTGGTCGCCCTCGACGACCTGCTCACGCGGCTCGGGTCGAGGGTCGGGGTGGTGCCGTTGCTGGAGAGCGCGCGCTCGATCCTCGACGCCCGTGAGATCGCGGCGGCCCCTCGGGTGGTGCGCCTGCAGATCGGTGAAGCGGATCTGCGCGCCGACGTCGGCGTGGTTCCGGGTGCGGACGAGTCGGAGTTGCGTTACGCCCGCAGTCACGTGGTGTTCGCCTCCGCGGCGGCCGGAATCGCACCCCCGATCGCTCCGGTCTCCACCGACTTCCGTGATCTGGACGCCTATCGCGCCTCGACCGAGGCGGTGGCTCGGCTCGGGTTCGTGGGACGTGCCTGCATCCATCCGGCTCAGGTCAAGATCACCAACGAGGTGTTCACGCCCTCAGCCGGTGAGCTGGCTGCCGCGGCCGCGTTGCTGGCCCGCTTCGAGGGTGGTGAGGCGGCCGTGGGTGTCGATGCCGAGGGCCGTCTGGTGGACGAGGCCGTGTTGCGTCAGGCGCGCTCGATCGTGGCGCGGGGGCGCTGAGCAAAATACGTGAGGGGCTGTGTATCTCATTGAGATACACAGCCCCTCACGTGGTGGAACGGGTGTCCGGCTCCCGGATCAGACGACGGTCCAGGTGTCGCCGCCACCGATCAGTGCGGCCAGACGGTCGTTACGCTCACCCTCGGCCCCACCCTGCGCGGTGGTCACCTGCTCCCGCGCCTGATCGTCGTAGGTGGCGCGCTCCACCTGACGGAAGATCCCGATCGGCGACTGCTTCAGGTAGCCCGAGTCGGTGAGCCGGGAGATGGCGAAGGCCGTCGACGGGTCCTGGTGGTGGGCGTCGTGAACCAAGAGGTCCGCAACCGCGACCTGACCGGGCTCGCTGCCGACCTCGACCACTCGCACACCGCTGACCGGGTCGCGGACGATGCCCTTGGTGCCCTGGCCGTTCTCGTCGCGGGTACCGAACTGGATCGGCTCGCCGTGCACCAACGGGATGATCGCATCCGCCTTGGTGTCGTTGTCCTTGATGGCGTCGAAGGCGCCGTCGTTGAAGATGGGGCAGTTCTGGTAGATC
>CAYNFY010000197.1:0-3914 GCA_964396585.1 uncultured Nocardioides sp. | reverse complement strand
AGGCGCCTTCGACTTCGGCGACGTCGTCCAGGCCCTGACCGAGAAGCTCAAGATCAGCTACACCGGCTGATCGCGGGATGGCCCGGACCCTGGTTCGCCAGGGTCCGGGCCTTTCTCATGCGTGCTCTCCAAGGCGCGATCCGGCTCACCATCCTGGCCCCGCCGGATTCTTCCCGGTCCGAAAGGTGGAGGGTGGCATCGGGGTTTCGCTGGGGTCGATAACCTCACCTCCATGACGACGCTGCTGCCCGCAACCGATGGGATGGGCGGAGCGGCAGGCGAGTCCTCGGCGGGCCGTCCGGGTCCGGGGTGGTACCAGGACGTGAGCGGGGCTCTGCGCTGGTGGGACGGTGCCGATTGGACCGAACGGGTGCAGATGGATGTCCCGCTGCCGACGGCTCAGCGATTGCCCCCGAACGGCCCGCGGGTGCGGACCGCTGCTTCGATGACGCGGGCGACCACCGACACCGACGCGTCCGGCGGCACCGATGCCGACGGTTCTCCACCTCGCTGGCGCAGGCCGATGCTGGTATTGGGCACCGTCCTCGCGAGCGCTCTGGTGGCCGGGGTCGTCGTGTTCGTGGTGGAGGAGGTGGAGACCGGTCGTCGCTATGACGAGTTGGTCCGCGCCCGTGCGGGTCAGGTGGCCGAGAAGTATGTCACGGCTTTCCTCGACGGAGACCTGGAGCGTGCGTGTGACCTGTCCGCTGCCGAGGTGCAGCAGCGAACCTACTTCCGGTCGATGGTGCAGACCTCGGGCTATGTGGTGAGCAGTTGTCGAGAATGGGCGCTGCGGTACCACAGCCTGGTCGGCGAAGGGCCGACGCGACCGGGGTACCGGAACCTGACCTTCACCGGGCTGAAGGCGAGCGGTGACCACGCGGTGGTCGACTTCAGCTACGACGAGGTGGGCGCCGACGCCCGCCCCGGCAGGGTGCACCTGGTGCGTCGCGCCGGGGAGTGGCGGGTCACTATCTTGGACTGAGTGGGACGGTCCTCGACCTCACCCGCCGCCGACTCACCACCCGCGAGCGCGCCACTGCGCCAACTGAGGGCGCTCGTCGCCCAGGATCCCGTCGTCGCCATGACCGGGATGGAAGACCACGTCGTTACCGAGGGTGCCGAAGATCTTGGTCTCGACCTCGTCGATGAGCTGAGCGAAGGCCTCCGCGTCGCCGAATGTGTTGCCGACGCCTCCGGGGAAGAGGCTGTCACCGGTGAACAGATGCGGGGCCACCCCATCGGGGCGCACGAGCAGACAGACCGAACCCGGGGTATGACCGGCCACTGCGATCACATCGATCAGGATCTGGCCTACCGCGAGCTGGTCGGTATCGGACAGGGCGCGTCCCACCCGCACCCCGGTTTGCTCGGCGATCGCCTCGGCATCTTCTATCCCGGCGGCCACCACGGCCCCGGTCGCCGCGTGCACCGCTGCGAGGGCCCGGTGATGGTCCCAGTGTTGGTGGGTGGTGACCAGGGTGGTGAGCCCCGGCTCCCCGATGAGTTCGAGGAGCAGGTCGGCATCGTCGGCGGCGTCGATCAGCAGCTGGTCGCCGGTCGCCGTGCAGCGCAGCAGATAGCAGTTGTTCGACATCTTTGGATCGACGGCCACCTTGGTGATGCGCAGACCCGGCAGGTCGAGGACCTGGGCCGGCTCGCCGGGGGTGACATGACCGGTGTAACTCACTGGGTCTCCGTAGCGCTGGAGGAATCGAGGGCAGCCCTGGTGGCCACCACTGAGAACGCTATCCCTGAACCGTCGATCCGGGGAGTGTCGGTGCCTCATGAGACGCTGGACGAGGTCCGGGAATGGCGGGGGAGTCCGGTGTGTTCGGGGTGCTGGGTGGCACTGCGTAGGATGACGAACAGACGTTCGAAGATGGTTCAGGTGAGGTGTACAGGTGATTGAGCAACTGGTGATCCGGGGAGCCCGGGAACACAACCTGAAGGACGTGTCCTTGGACCTTCCTCGAGACGCGATGATCGTGTTCACCGGTCTCTCCGGGTCCGGCAAGTCCAGCCTGGCCTTCGACACCATCTTCGCCGAGGGGCAGCGCCGCTACGTCGAGTCGCTCTCCGCTTACGCCCGCCAGTTCCTGGGCCAGATGGACAAGCCCGACGTGGACTTCATCGAGGGGCTCTCACCGGCCGTCTCGATCGACCAGAAGTCGACCTCCAAGAACCCGCGCTCCACGGTGGGGACGATTACCGAGGTCTATGACTATCTGCGGCTCCTGTACGCGCGCGCCGGGCGACCACACTGCCCCACCTGTGGCGCACCGATCGAACGGCAGACCCCGCAACAGATCGTCGACAAGGTACTCGCCCTCGAAGAGGGCCGTCGCTTCCAGGTACTGGCACCGGTGATCCGGGGTCGCAAGGGGGAGTACCTCGAGCTGTTCCGGCAATTGCAGTCCCAGGGGTTCAGCCGGGCCCGGGTCGACGGTGTCACCCATCCACTCGACGAACCTCCGACGCTGGCCAAGCAGAAGAAGCACACCATCGAAGTGGTGATCGACCGGCTGGCCGTCAAGGGTTCGGCCAAGCGTCGGCTCACCGATTCGGTGGAGACGGCGTTGGGGTTGGCCGATGGACTGGTCATCTTAGATTTCGTGGACCTTCCCGAGAACGATCCGGGTCGCGAGCTCAAGTTCAGCGAGCATCTGGCCTGCCCCAACGAGCACGCTATCGATACCGACGAACTGGAACCACGCTCCTTCTCGTTCAACTCACCTTTCGGCGCCTGCCCCGAGTGCTCGGGCCTGGGCGTCCGAATGGAGGTCGATTCCGAGCTGGTGGTGCCGGATCCGGGGGCGACTCTGGGTGAGGGTGCGATTCAGCCCTGGACGGGCGCCACCGTGGCCGGGTACTTTCTCCGACTGCTGGGGGCACTGGGCGAGGAACTCGGCTTCGACCTCAACACCCCCTGGGAGAAGCTGTCGGCCGCGCACCGCTCGGCGGTGTTGGACGGCCATTCGACCAAGGTGCACGTGGTCACCAAGAACCGCTACGGTCGTCAGCGGGCCTACTACGCGGAGTTCGAGGGCGTCCGAAATTACATCGAGCGCCGTCACCGCGAGGCCGAGACCGACACGAGTCGGGACCGCTTTGAGGGATACATGCGCGAGGTCCCCTGCCCGGCCTGCCGGGGCAGTCGGTTGAAGCCCGTCTCCATGGCGGTGACATTGGGCGGGCGCTCTATCGCCGAGGTCTGTGCGATGCCGATCAACCAATCCTCGGCCTTCCTCAACGAACTCGAGCTGTCCCCGCGGGAGAAGCAGATCGCGGAGCGGGTCCTCAAAGAGATTCAGGAGCGGCTCAACTTCCTGCTCGACGTCGGATTGGACTATCTGTCCCTCGACCGTCCCTCGGGTTCGTTGTCGGGCGGGGAGGCTCAGCGGATCCGGTTGGCCACCCAGATCGGTGCCGGCCTGGTCGGCGTCCTCTACGTATTGGACGAGCCCAGCATCGGTCTGCACCAGCGCGACAACGCACGGCTGATCGAGACCCTGATCCGGCTCAAGGATCTGGGCAACACCCTGATCGTGGTCGAGCACGACGAGGACACCATCAAGGTCGCCGACTGGGTGGTGGACGTAGGCCCCGGGGCCGGCGAACACGGAGGACAGGTGGTGCACTCCGGCTCGGTGGCCGGACTGCTGGCCCATCCCGACTCGTTGACTGGCGCCTACTTGTCCGGCCGGCGTCGGATCGAGCTGCCGTCGGTGCGTCGTAAGCGTGACAAGAAGCGTCAACTGACCGTGCACAGCGCCCACGAGAACAACCTGCAGAATATCACCGTGGACTTCCCGCTCGGGGTCTTCTGTGCGGTCACCGGGGTCTCTGGGTCGGGGAAGTCGACGCTGGTCAACGACATCCTCTATACGTCGATGGCGACGCAGCGCCACAAC
>CAYNFY010000196.1:0-3924 GCA_964396585.1 uncultured Nocardioides sp. | reverse complement strand
CGAACACGCTCCACAGGCCGCCTGAGCGAGGGGAGGTTGACACAGGGCAACTCATGCGACCTCCTCCTGGGCCGAGAACGGCGCGACCGGCTCCAGCGTCAGTTCGTGGCTCTGGAACGGGGCGAAGAACCAGGTCTGCTGCATCCCGGTGCCGTGGACATAGACGATCCGGACGTTCTCGGGGCCCGAGATCGCGGTGGGCAGCAGGCTGTCGTGCGAGCCGCTCAGCCGGTCGTAGATCGCCTGGCGAAGCCGGGACTTGTCGTCGTAGCCGCCGTCCACCAGAACCTGGGCATGCTGATGCCCGACCACGAAGAGGAAGGGCCTCACCTCATAGAAGCTGGAGTCCACCGCGACGTCGCGATGCAGCCAGTTGAGGTGGCATCCGGTCCGGGCCGAGAGTCCGATCTCGTCGAGTAGGTATTCGGCATCCCGGCTGTGGCTGATCGTCGAGGCCTGCCAGACCGTCGCGGCCAGGGAGACGGCGTCGGTGCCCGGCCGGTGTCCCAGCTCGACTGCGAGCGAGGGCCACGGACTCTGTTCCTCGGCCTCACCGAAGCACCACGAGAATCTGCCCGGGTGTCCGAAGGTGGCCCGGTCGAATTGGCCGTGCACGGAACGGCACCCGTTGCGGATGATCAACCGCAGGGCTCGGCCGATGGTGCTGTTGGCTCGGGTTCCCGGTCCGAGTGCGCCCTCTCCGCTGTTGATGCCCAGTTGGTTGCGGACCGGTCCGTTGACGATCATCACCTGCTGGGCTCCCGAGAGGGTCGCGGTGTGTCCGTGCAGGTTGTATTGCGGTTGACCGAGCGCCCGGGCCGCGGCCAGCACCACCGGGAAGTGCTCGGGAGCACAGCCGGCCATCACCGCGTTGGCTGCGGCCAACCGCGCCGTGACGGTGAGCCCGTTCCGGGTGGGTACCTCGAAGATCACCTCGTCACCGGCGATTCGACCGGCCGCGAGCATCGCGGCGACCCGGTCATCGGTAGGCGGCACCACCGGCAGCCCGTCGGTCCAGCCGCGTTGGAAGAAGTCCGCGACGGCAGCCTCATCCCCGGTGTAGTGCTGTGCTCCCGTTGCCGCGGCCGGCTTGAGCACAGGAGCCTCGGGAGCCCGGGCCGCTTCGGGACGATCGAAGAGCAGGTCCACGATCTGTGGCGCCAACACCTGGGCACGGGCGGCGAGTTCCGCCGCGTTGAGGTTTCCGACGGGGAACGCGGTCACACAGTAGGGATAGTCGGGCATCCCAGAGAGCTGTCGCATGAAGTTGACGGGACTGAGCAGGGCGTCCGCGACGATCGCGACCGAGGGGATCCCGCTCCACTCCAGTTCGATCGCGTCCCGCATGGTGCGCGACGAGCAGGACCCGCAGTCCCCGATCGCCGCGACCGCGGCGTCCGCGGTGGCGATGATCTCGGCCAGATCCTCGTCGGTGGGCGCCACGCTCACCGACGGCTTGCGGTACACGGTGGCCTGGAGGCCCGGCAGCAGAGCGCTCAGTTCAAGGGCCACCGCCTCCAGCAGCTCGGTCGCATTGGCCTTGCCGTTGCTGACCAACGCGAGGCGCAGGTCTTCTCTTCTCCTCGGCGCCGGGGCGATGCTCGGCGTCTCCCCGGAGGTCATGCCCAGTGGGCTCTCTACCGTGATCTCACCCTCGTGGGCGTGCTTGCCAGTCATCACTTCTCCTCGCCTGTTGCTATCTCGTCCGCGATCTGCCGGCCCGCCTCGGCGAGGCGCTCACCGATCTCCAGTAACCGAGCGCCGGTGGTCTCGCCTGAATAGAGGGGCACCATCAGCGCCACCTCGGGCACTCCGACCGCGGTGCGGACCGGGGCCGACACGTGGTTCGCCCGGTAGGTCTTGTTCTTGTCGATGTCACCGACGTAGTAGCCCGTCTCGCGCATCGCCTGGGCCAGCCGGTTGAAGAGCTTGGGATCGGTGTCCAAGGAGGCCAGTCGTAGTTCGTGCACCGGATCGTCCAGCTCGTGACCTGCCGGCAGGTCCGCACCGACCACGAAGCCTCGTTCGTGTGCCAGCCGGACACCGTCACGGAGTCGAGCCCGCTCCTCGTTGCCCACCGGAGGCGTTGCGTTGGCCTGCCAGACCTCGTGCCTTTCGGGCGGGAACCAGGCGGCCAGGGCCAGTCCGTACGGCGGCGCGAAGGGCATCCGAACCCCCAGCCGGGTGAGCCCGTGCAACGGATCGGCGAAGCCGGCTCGGTCCAGGACGACCATCTGTGCGTCCTGAACCCCGACCACCACACACCCTGCCTGGAGCTCTTCAGCCAATTTGTTCAGGTGCGGGCCGGCGGCCGAGGTGTCCGGGAATCTCATCGTCGCGGCCGCCCCCGCGGCTATCACCCGGGGACCGAGCCCGTAGGTCTTCCGCTTCGGGTGCTGGAGCAGCCAGCCGGAGTCGATGAGGGTGGTGACCACGGTCAGCAGGGTGGCCTTGTTGATCTTCAGCTCCCGAGCCAGCTCGGAGAGGCCGAAGGTCTCGTTCGGTCTGTCGGTGAGGTATTCCAGGACCGCGATGACGCGCGCGGTGGTACTCGATCTACGAGGCATCAGTTGCTCACGTGCCCGACGACGGCCTCGTAGAACGACCGGTCGACGACCTCGGACTCCTTGATGGTGTCCTCGTAATTGAGCGAGTCCAGCTGATGCCAGACCTGCTGCGCGCGCTCCGAGGTACCCTCGCGGATCTCCCAATCGAAGTTGAGCGACGGGGTCGCGGCGATCGTCTCGGCGGGAACCTCGAGGAGCCCGGCGAGCTCGTCGACCAACGCCTTGTCGTTCTTGTAGTCCCCGGTGAACTTGGTGTTGATGGCCCGGATGTAGGCCCGTAGCAAGGCACGCCCGACCGCGGGTTCGTCGCGTAGCAGCTTCTTGCCGAAGATGAAGCCGCCCAGGGGCTCGGCAGGTGGCTGTCCTCCGACGAAGGTGAAGTCGGGGTCATCGGCCACCTCACCCCAGGCCGGGGTGAGCAGCCAGGCCGCGTCGATTCCGCCGTTCTTGAACGAGGTGATCTGGTCGGCCGAGGCGAGCGTCTGCACCTTGACGTCGGTGATCGTCAGCCCCTTGTTCTCCAGTGCCGCCGCGATCGGGTACATGATCACGCTGCCGGGGCCGGCTGCCGACCCGACCGTGTCACCGTCGAGGTCGTCCTCGTTCCCGGCACGGGTCCACAACCCGCTCTTCGAGTCCGGGGCCTCCGAGTAGTTGCCGCTCACCCAGCGCAGGTCGTAGTCCTGGTTGAGCGCGTTGTGGAAGGAGGCATCGGGTCCCGAGAGCCAGGCATCGATCTTGTTCGAGGCCAGCAGGTTGAGCGCGTCCGCGGGCGGGATCACCTTGATCTCGAGGTCGAGGCCCTCCTTCTCGAACTCGCCGTGCTTCTGCGCCCACAGG
This sequence comes from uncultured Nocardioides sp., assembly GCA_964396585.1. Lineage (GTDB taxonomy): Bacteria > Actinomycetota > Actinomycetes > Propionibacteriales > Nocardioidaceae > Nocardioides. The sequence goes on along the minus strand of CAYNFY010000196.1, from coordinate 517 downwards.
AGCGGACCGATCAGCTCGGCCTGCTTGTTGGTGATCGCCATGGTCAGCTTGGTCTTCTCGGCGAGCGGTTGTGGCGCCGGGGCCTCGGGCTCGCAACGGGCCACCTTCCGCTCCGCGGAGAGGTCCGCAGGATCGGTCCAGCCTTGTTCGCATCCCGCGACGGGCTGCACCACGAACCCGTCCTCTTCGCCGCCCTTGGGGGATGAGTCCGAGCCACACGCGGTGGTGGCAAGGAGTAGAAGTGCGGCGCTGGCGCCCAGCGCGATGCGGTATCGAACCACGATTCCTCCGGTTGCATATACGACCAGTTGTTTGCAGAACTGACCGTAATTCGGGGCTTGGGGCGACGTCAAGGTTTCTGGGTCGATTCCATGGCTGGATGCCGAAGTGGCCCACCGGGCGCTCATTCTCAGGCGATCAGGTCAGTTGAGCACGCGTCAGTACGCCGTTGATTGACTACAACGCGATGGTGCCGTGGTGGGTGACGAGTGCTTGTTGGTTGTGGGGGCCGGTCCAG
>CAYNFY010000195.1:0-3943 GCA_964396585.1 uncultured Nocardioides sp. | reverse complement strand
GGTAGGTGAGGTCGTCGGTTCCGGTGGCGAGGCGGATGAGGGTGGGGAGCAGGACCATGTCTGCTGCGCCTTCTGCGAGAACGGCGTGGCGGCAGATGGAGAACGCTGCGGCGCTGGCTCCCATGGCGAACAGTAGGGGTGAGAAGCCGGGGCTTCCAGATTGCCAGAAGTCGTGGCGGATGATGCTTCGGGCGGGGTCGTTGGGGTCCTTCTTGACGATACGGACCGCTGTTCCGAGGTCACTGGGGAGGCAGCCGGGCGAGTGGGTCGTGTAGAGCACTTGACGTGCGTTGACGGGTTTGAAGAGAACGCTTACGAGGTCTGCTTGGGCGTCGAGGTGGAGGTGAAGTTCTGCTTCGTCGACGAGGAGGATGGGTGGCACCTTGGTGGAGTGCTGGGCGAGGAACGTGACGAGCGCTACGAACGCTTTGAGTCCGTCGCTGCGTTCATCGATTGAGGTGGTTCGTCCGTTGGGGTCGAGTTCATCCAACTGAACTTCGAGGTTGGTTCCGTTGACGACGAGCCGCAGTGTCACTCCGGACTGGTTCCACGCGTTGGAGAACAGTTCAAGGAGCCGCTTGTTGGCCTGCTTCAAGAGTGTCTCTTTGCGCGACATGACCTTGGCTGTGGCGATTGCGTCCCACAGAGCGTCCACGTCGAGGCCAGCGACCGCAAGGACGGTCTTGAGTGCTGCGGTGTGGGTGCCCCGTTGGTCAGGCTGCAACGCATAGGTGGACCCTAGGTCGCGGTGCTCCTCGGCGAACGAGATGAAGCGAGGGATGCGAGGGTGCAGCAATTCGAACGTTTGCGCGTAGATGCCGTCGGGGTGGCTGAACGTGCTATGGGCTTCATCCAGTCGCTCAATGAGTGCTTCGCGGTCGAACGGTGGGCTGTCTTCTGGAAGTTCGTCGAACCAGTTCCGGATCGCAGTAAGGGACGCCAATTCGTCTGCATGCCACTTCCCGTTCTCGTTCGTGTCGAGCGTTTCGATGGTCCGTTCAAGGGACAGCGCGGGGTCTGCCGCACTGAATGACGGTTCGTCATCCGGGTCTTCAGTTAACTCGTCACCCAAGACGCCCTGAGCACGATGTAACGCATCACGGAGTCTGGCACGGTAGTCAGGGTCAACTGTTGGTGTAGGAGAAATCGTGTACGTGGCGCTGCCGTCGACCTTCACTGCCAAAGTGAGTTGTTGCGGGGTCTGCGTCAGCGGCAGCGCCCACAGCGCATCCCGGTCAGCATTGGACAACTTGTAGTAAACCTTCGTAACGACGTGGTCGTCAGCGAGCGTGTCGAGACCATGATGCGCATCTGCGGGAAGGGGGGTTCGATTGCTCGTCCATTCCAGCGCTTGCAGGAACGACGATTTTCCGGCTTCGTTGGAACCGATGAACGCAGTGATGTCGCCATTGATGTTCGTAGCGGTAGACGCGAGACGGCGGTACCCGTTCACCTCGATTCGGGTGACGCACATGGTCTCTGCTCGGGTCTGCATGGTGCTCCTGTCTGTGGCGGGCTGACGCTGCGGTGGTCATCTTAGGAAGGATGTCGTCTCGACGACCTCGATTCGGTTCGACTCCAACTCGCTCTATCGGACGGTCAGCGCCGGGCCAGCACCCGGTTCAGTGTCTGGTCACCAGAGGTCTTGGTGATATCCGAGAATGCTGGTGGCGAGCATGATGGCTTGAACGCTGTTACTGGCGTTGAGTTGCTTCAGGTTGGTGTCGTGGACGGTGGCGTGACGGCTGTAGTTCGACTTGTCAGCCAAGAAGGCTGTTCCTGTGTGACTGACGGGAATGGGGTACATGAAGAACGTGTCGCGCGTACCGAAGTGCTCGTCAATGTGTGCGTGGCCCTTCGCTGCACTCTTGATGTTCGAGCCGTGAGGGTGCTGGGCGATGAGTTTGTCGAGGACTCCGGTGGCGAGCGCTTGCGCGGCCTCGACGTGGCCGTCTCGATGGGCACTGATGGCCATCCTGATGAGAACACCTTGCTCGGGTAGTCCCGGTCCAACGCAGAGGTCGATGATGTTGTCGCAGGAGTCAAAGATGTGTTCGACACGTTCGACAAGCACTGCGCGGCGGACACTTCGACTACCAGCAGCGACAAGAAGTTCTACTGTTCCTAGGTCCGGCACGAGGCAGAACGGGATGCCTTCATCGCGCATGATGGCTTCGACTTCATCTACTCCAACGTCCGCACCGCGAAGGTTTCGAGGCTTGAACCGTTCGTAGAACCTCTTAAACAAGTCCGGGTCGAGGAACTGCTTCCGGAACGTTGCGTCGACCGACTTGTTGAGAGCACCAACCCCAAAGTCAAACTTCGGGGCCTTCGGGAGGCTAAACACGGCGGCTGCTTGGGCTGCTTCGATGGACTTCATCAGCCCGCTGTCAAGGGTCAGTCTCCCGGCAAGAGACTTGTACACGTCAGCCCCCACGGACGCTTGTAGGGCGTCGAACGCGACTGGGCGCGCGAGCCCTGCAACGGACGCTTGAAGGTTGTCGACCACCGACGGCGCACGACCAGCACTCTTGAACAACGTGTTGGTGTCCAACATCGCTTTCAGTCGTGCGGTGGGATCAACGATTTTGGGGAGCATGTCGGCAATGTTGGGAACCTTGTACGACTCGAACAGTTTGGCGGCGTTCACAACCCCGAGGGCCTCTGGCGTGTACCGACGGACGTGAGCATCAAGTGCTCGTGTGGCGATGCTCTTGACGTTCACTGCCGCCGCAAAGTCGGCGTTGTGCTTCGCAAGTTCAGCCTTCATGGATTCGAGGCGAACCTTCCGGCGTTCAGCGAGAGACTCATGCCGCTCATCGTCGGGGACGTCGAGGATGTCCAACGTGCACTGCTCCTTCGGGGGTAAGGCAGCGGACTGCTGCCGCTTGGAGGGTAGCCACCCCCTCCGACACATCCACACTCAGACGGGCGGCGGGTGCTTCGGGGGCGGTGAGGCTGGAAATGAGCAGGGGGAGGGTGACGGCGTATGTGGTGACGAGGCGCGGTCTCGTGGTGCTACGGCAGGCCACTTGTACATGTCGCCCGGTTCCGCAGTTTGGGCATCCGCAATCGGCTACCCGCTTGAAGGTCGCGAGTTGCGCGGTGTTGACCGTGCGGGATGTCATTTCACGCGTCTACTTCGTGGTGGTCGGAACGTTAGTGATGTCGTTCGAGGTCAGAAAAGTCGTCGGATGATGTCACCGATGCTGATGTTCGTGGCGTCGCTGACATGGACGGTCGCAACGCCCGTCCCCATGCTGCCGGGTTGCTGTTCTCGTGCCTGTGCCTCGGCCCGCAGGGTGTCGATGACGTCTGCTGGTGGGGCGAGGCAGAGGTTCTGATTAGCGGCAAGGCACCAGTGGGGTTGGTGGGCGGCCTGTGGCGGGGCTTCGAAGGTGACGTCGGGGGTGGTGTGCCGCCAGTCGAACAGTTCATTCACGAACATGTCGCCGCTGGGCCTACCCTCCGTTTGTGGACACCTGATTTAGCGGGGCCACGTGGCCTTGCGGGAAGGTGTCGAGATGACACAGCAGAAGAAATGGCGGACCTTTACCCCGGAGTATCGGGTGGAAGCAGCTCGTCTGGTGATCGATTCAGGACGACCGATTGCGCATGTGGCTGAAGAGCTCGGGCTCGGTGCTCAACTGCTTGGCAGGTGGGTCCGTGAGGAGCAGGCCCGGAACAAGCCGGCTGAACCCGAGGGCGCTCTCACGGTCGATGAACGAGCCGAGCTGAAACGACTCCGTCGGGAGATCAACGAGTTGCGCAAGGACAACGAGTTCCTGGGAAAAGCGGCAGCCTTCTTCGCGTCGAAGCCTCCACGGTCGAACGGTTTGAACTGATCGAAGCGGAGAAGGCGAACTACGAGATCAACCGCATGACCCGACTGCTCGGGGTGTCGCGATCGGGGTTCTACCGGTGGGCCAAAGCGGTAGCAGTT
>CAYNFY010000194.1:0-4017 GCA_964396585.1 uncultured Nocardioides sp. | reverse complement strand
CCCTGGTAGGCACCATCATCCTTGCCAACCGCCGACGCACACATCACTGAGCTGGTTCGTCGAGGGCAAAGAGTCATGGCTAGAGTTCGGGGGGTGTCGACTCAATCGGGTGGGCCCGGGCAGGAACTGGACCTCGGCCTCAGTTCCACGGGCGGCGCGTTGACTTTCGTGTACGGTCCGCCGGGTTTCGGCGCGGAGCAGGTCGTGCGGCAGTGGGCCGACTCGCGAGCACCACGACGACGACTCATGTGGTTTGACGCCGCTCAGGGCCAGAAACTTGCTGCGGTGATTCGCGACCTGACCTCGAAGGTCGAGCGAATGGGTGCAGAGCAGTCGCACCTGGAGTCACCGGGATCCTACCCGGCCATGGTGGTGGTCGCGGGAGTTCAAGCGACCCCCGGATTGGACGAGTATCTCGCGGCTGACCCCGACGGCGTCTTTGCTGTCTTTGATCTCATCGTAATCTCTGATCGCCGACCCGAGACGTCGCTCGTCGGTCGTCTCTCGCGCCTCGTGGGTCCCGAGGACATGCTGCTGAAGACTGACGAGTGCCGCGCGGTGTTGACCGCTGCTGCACCCGATGCGAGCCCTGAGACCATCGACCGAGTGGTGTCGGTGAGCGGACGATGGCCGGCGCTGGTCGAAGCGGCAACCGCGAGTTTGGGCGCCGACGCGGGCGACGTCGACACCGCTATCGTGCACATACGGGCCGTGATCGTCACCCACCTCGTTGCGTGGCTGCCGGCTCATTGGCGCCCGGTCTTGCGGCATCTGATGTCGGTCGGCCGCGCCACGCTGCGTGAACTCGACGAACTGCAGAGCACGGACACCTCAGCCGTGCTTAGCCAGATGCGCGACATGTGTCTCTTGCAAACCGAACCCACCGAAGATCGTTCGTACCTGCGGCTTTTCCCCACGCTCCAGCAGGCCCTGCATGCCCAGGCTCGTGTCAGTGGCTCGGACGAGCTGATGGCGATGCACCGTGAAGCTGCTGTGCTGCGGTTTCGTCTCGGAATTCTTGACTGTGGCCTCCGGTCCGCGAGCCTGGCCCGTGACTGGCGATTGTGCTCGGCGATCATCGATCGGTGGTGGCCGCAGATTGTCTTTCGTGGACATCGCGCCCTAGGTCAGCGCGTCGTGACAATCCTGCCGGTCGATGCGATCAATGCCTTTCCGGGCACGGGCTATTACGCCGAGCAGCTCGGAATCCTTCCCGTCGGTACGACGAAGGCCGACCTACCCGACCGCGCGGACCGAGTCCCCGGGATCGATGACACGGTCGTGGTGTTGCGGCGGACGATCGTGGCGATGCTTGCCCGTCGGACGCGAGGGCGTCTGGTTGAGGCGAAGGAGATTGCCGAGGAGCTTCTTCCGACAGTGGAACGCAGCGTGCGTGCGGTTCACAGCAAGGCTGCTGGGATCGTCAGCCTGTGGCACCTCCACGCCGGGCTGTCGTGCCAGATGGCGGGTGACAGTGAGCAGGCCAGACGGTTCTTCCATCACGCCTGGCGTATGCGCGAGTATGACGAGTTTGGCTTCGTGGCGCGTGATGTGGCCGCCAAGCTTGCGGTGAACGCAGCGATGGCCGGAGATGCGGGGCAGTCGAAACGTTGGATCGGGGAGGCAGCACAGCAGCAGCGCGGTGTCGACTTCGTGGAGGATTTCATCGAACGTGGACTGCAGTTGGCCGAGTTCATCATCGCCACTGACAGCCTTGCTCTGGCGTCGGCTTCGATCGTGCCGGGGCGGATCAACGACATGTACGCGCGCGACGAGTTCTGGCCGTTCGTCCTCTGGGCACGTGCGCGCCACGACCTGACGCATGGGCGTGCCCGTGACGTGCTTCGAATGGTTGACGACGCCGAGTCGTTATTTTCGTTCACTTCCGGCGCTGACGGCGTCGCCAGGCACATCTGTGCGGTCTTGCGTGCTGACGCCTACATGGTGCTCGGCCAGGGTGCGGCGGCGCAGCGAGTTTTGGCGGCAGTCGGCGAGGGGCAACAGTTTGACCGAGCCGTGCCGGCCAGGTTGCGGCTACTGTCCGGCGACGCGGCCGGGGCGGTCGAGATGGCGGACGAGAACAAGTTGGCTCGGGCCACCTCAGATCGTGAACAACTCGAGCTGCTGCTCATCGAGGTGGCCGCGCGCTGGCGCCTGGGGGACGCCGAGCTGGCCGCAGAGCGACTCATCGAGTCGGTGAATCTGTCCGACCGGACCGGACACGTGCGGGTCTTTGCCACCGTCCCTCGTGACATCTTGTCGGAACTGTCCGCTGCGGTCCCCGCCGTCGCGCCGCTGGTGGCCATGCTCGACGAGAAGTCGATCGCACCCATCTATCCGGAGCGACTTACTCTCAACACCCTCACCGAGCGTGAGCTCGTCGTAATCCGCGGCTTGGCCACCGGAGCGACCATCGGCACACTAGCCGAGCAGATGTTCGTTTCGCGCAACACCCTCAAGTCTCAGCTGCGTAGCCTGTACGCCAAGCTGGACGTGCACGCTCGCAACGAAGCAGTCGCCGTGGCCGGTGCCATGGGGTTGCTGGAGAGTCCGTGAACGAGCGAGTTCCAACACGCACCGTGGCCGCGATCGTCATGGTCGAATTCGTCGCCCTCGGCTCGCTGACGGTGCCGCTGATGCTCGGCCTGGCATTGTCGGTGCGTCGCCTCGACCTGTCCTGGACACCCGAGGAGGCGCTGTCGTTCGTCACGGCACTTGGCGCCATCGCGGCCCTGGTGGCCAATCCGATCTTTGGAACGCTCAGTGACCGAACACGTCACCGAGGCTCTGGGAGGGCGATCTGGGTTCTCGGTGGGGTCGTGCTCGGCACGGGTGCGTTGGTGCTGGTTGCCACGGCGGGAAGCTTGGTGGAGTTGGTGATCGCGTGGTGTTTGGCGCAGATGGCCTACAACGCGACATTCGCTGGTCTGTACGGAATGATTGCCGATCACGTGCCTGAGCCGGACCGGGCCCGGGTCTCGGGATGGTTCGGCGCGGCCGCAGTGGCCTCGGTGGTGTTCTCCATGGGAGCAGCGACCTTCCTGCCGAAGGATCTGGTCATCATCATGTTGCCCATGCCGCTGCTGGCGCTCCCCGTCACGATCGCCGCGTACCTGCATCTTCGCCAGTTGCCGCGGCCATCCCAGCGCGAGCCGGGACAGGGCCTCCACGGACTCCTGGTCACGCTGACGTCGAGCAGTCAGTACTGGTGGGTGTGGCTCCAGCGCCTCCTCGTGCAACTTGCCTACGGCATCGTGGCCGCTTATGGCTTGTACTTCCTGATGCGGCGAGCTGACATGAGCGAGGACTCCGCAGCGACCTGGGTGGCGGCGACCGCAGCCATCGCAGCGACGGCCAGTGCGCTGACATCAGTGGCCGTCGGTCGGATCTCAGGGCGGCGCGGAAGCTACGGCATCTACATCGTCGTGTCAGTCGGCTTGATCATCGCGGCGCTCTTCGTCAAGGCCCTCGGCACGTCCCTCACAGCGTTCGTGGCGGCCAGCTTACTGGTCGGAGTGGGCATCGGGTGCTACTACGCCGTTGATCTGGCGCTGGTCCTGCGGACCGTTCCTGCCAGCCGAGCCGGTCAGTTCCTCGGTTTCTTCAACATCGCGCGGACCTTGCCGCAGTCGTTGGCTCCCGCGATTGCACCGCTCATCCTTGCAATCGGCAACGGCGACGTGGTGGGAGACAGCTCGCAGAACTACTTCGCGCTGTACATCGTTGGCGTCGTCGTTGCGCTGCTTGCGATCGTGCCATTGCGATACATGACGGTGCTCAAGCGGGTACCTGCGGAGAGGGACGATCTGCTTCCCGGGAACGGAGGAGGTGCCCAGTCGCGGCAGCTTCAGCGGCGAGTCCGGAATTGAATGGTGGTCCGCCGCGTGGAATGGGGATCGTTGGGGGCATTTTGGGCCCACTGACGATCCGCTGTCTAACCCCCAGCTATCGCCTGATCGTGCAGCAGTCCCGTCCGTGTGCCCAAACTTCCAGGCTTCGAGGGTGGATTTGGTCAGG
>CAYNFY010000193.1:0-4113 GCA_964396585.1 uncultured Nocardioides sp. | reverse complement strand
ATGAGGCACCTTTGTGCCTCATCAGCGGGGAGCGAGACGGCTTCTTAGTGCCTCATCAGCGTTTCAGGGAGGCAGGCAGGCCGAGCCCGGCGGCCAGACCGAGGGCGCTGCGCGGGGCGTAGGCTCCCCGCCACAACCCGCCGTGGGTGGCCTGGTAGGCCTCAAACTCCCAGGGATGCGCGAGCCTGGGTGCGGGCACGTTCAGGTCGTGCACCAATAGCGCCGCCATCAGCACTCGGGTGGTGTCCGGCTCGAAGACCTCCACCCCATAGTGATGGGCTCCGGCGAAAGCGGCCGCGAGTGCCCCGTTCTTGGTGACCGAACGGGTCCGAGTGGAGGGCGCCACGTTCATCGACACCGGCCGCCCCGATGCCCACTCGATGCTCGCCTGCCAGCGGTGGATGCGCTTGCCCAGGGCATAGTTCGGCCCCTGCTGCGGGACCAGCGAGTCCACCACCGCGGGATGGCGCCGCTCGGTGTAGTTGGGCTGCAACAGACGTCGCCCGCTGACAGTGCCGAGCACTCCCCCGACGCCCCTGGACCAGGCAGCCCGGTGCTCCCACCGCCGGATGGAGAAGTCCACCGCCTCCTGCGGAACGCCGAACACATCGGTAGGGGTCGCCAGAAAGCCCAGTGTCGTCTCGGGATGCGATGCCTGCAATGCGCGGGCCAGCGCCTGCCCCGCCGCGGCCACCCGAACGTTCGTGCCACCGTCGGCGTACAGGAAGTTGCCGAGCACCGGCCGGGAGAGCGCCAGCCCGTCCAGCCAGGCCATCAGCTCGGGTAGTTCCGTGACCAGGTCCACCCCCAGGTCGGCCGGCCCGCCCCCAGCACGACCGGAGCGGCGGGGAGCCAGCACGGTTCCCGCCGTCTGCTCCACCATGCCGAGCACCCGCTCCCAGATCCGGGAGCGAGGCAGATCGACCGCGGCCACGGTGGCCCCCCAGCTCAGGAAGGTGCCGAGCGGACCCACCTCGGCGCCGGCCCCCAGAGCTACCAGCGTCCGGCCCGGCAAGGACAACCATTCGGGATGCTCGGCCACCTCACGCACGGCAGCCGCGGCGCTGGGCTCCATGGCACCGCGGTCCACCCAGCGTTCCAGCTGTGCACTGAGTTCCGTCCCGCTCAGGATGCGATCTCCCACCGGCACCTGAAGCACCTCGACCGGTGGCGCCGTGCCGACCAGCCGCTCCATCTCCAGGTCGCCGGAACGTGGCTGCAACCCGCCCAACGACGAGTGGGATCCGTCCTGCTCGACCCAGCACATCTGTTCGGCTACCGCGGTCAGGCCCTGTCGGGCGATCCGGATCGCGTCATCCCGGCTGCCGAGCCCGGACTCCACCAGGGCCCGGAAGTGAGGCAGGTAGCCACCGCGCCAGTCCCTGGTGGCAGCGACATCGGCGGCCGCCTGCGGATCAACCCCGGTCAGGGCCGCCGCCACCACGGCCCGACCGAAGGCCGAGGTACTACGGGACCCGTCGGTCTCGGGAAACTGGACGCCGACGGGGACGGGACGAGGTGCGGAGGCTCCGGTTCGGGACACGGCAGCAGTCTGCCACTGCCGGTCTGCCGGGTGCTCACCTCAGGCGCCGTCGTGCCTCCGAAGTGATGGTGTCGGTGAGGTCCTCGACCACAGCGGCGCCGAGCTTCCAGTGCTGCCAGAACAGGGGCACCTCCACTCGCCTGCCGGGAACCAGCTCCCGCATCGACCCGTCCTCGATCTCGGCGCGCACGTCCCGGTCGGCGATCAGGCCCCAACCCAGGCCGAGGCGGACCGCGCTGTCGAACTCGCGCACCGAGGGCAGATAGGTGGCCGGCGGCGCCAGATGGCGTCGGGTCACCTTGCGAATGAAGTCGTGCTGCAAGGTGTCGTGCCGGTCGAAGACCACGATCGGCGCCTCGGCCAGGGTCGCCGCCCGCACCCCCTGCGTGAACCAGCGTTCGTAGAAGGTCGGGGTGGCCACCGCACGGTAGGCGAGTCGACCCAATCGCACCACCCGACACCCGGGCACAGGCTGCGGCTCGGCGGTGATCGCCGCCATCACCTCCCCCTGTCGCAAGAGCTCGGCGGTGCGCGACTGATCGTCACGACGCACCTCGAAGGTGACCCGGTGCCGCGACTGGACCTCGGCCAACACCTCCACCAGCCAGCGGAACATCGCATCGGCATTGACCGCGATCGGTACCGAGGTCCACGGGACGTCGTCCTCCTCGCCCACCTCCCCTACCAGTTCAGCCAGCGCCTCGCGCTCGAGGAGCTCGGTCTGGGCAGCCAGCCTGACCAGTACGTGACCGGCGTCGGTGGGAACCAGTGGCTTCACCCGGTGCAGCAGGACCCGGCCGATCCGGGTCTCCAGGGCCTTGATCCGTTGGCTGACCGCCGAAGGGGTGACGTGCAGGTCTCGCGCCGCCGCCTCGAAGGTACCGAGGCGGACCGCAACGGCCAGCGTGCGCAGCCCCACGGGGTCTACTTGAGTGACCTCTTTCATACTTAGAGATTCTAATGATCCCTCATAATCCTTCGCTGGATTGACGCATCTAACGGCTCTACCGTTACTTCCATGCTGCACGTCATGTTCACAGGCCTCTTCACCGGCCTGGCCCTCATCGTTGCCATCGGCGCCCAGAACGCATTTCTTCTTCGCCAGGGCATCAAGGGCGAACGCGTGCTGCCCATCGTGCTGACCTGCCTACTCTCTGACATCGTGGCGATCACGGCCGGCGTGGCCGGGCTCGGGATCGTCCTGGAACGGTGGCCGGGGGTACTGCCGGTGGCTCAGGTCTTCGGCGGTCTCTACCTGATCGCGTTCGGCATCCACGCCGCCCTGCGTGCCTGGCGACCGACCGCCATGACAGCCGAGCAGGGCAGCACGATGTCGCTGGCCGCTGCGGTCTTGACCACCCTCGCGCTGACCTGGCTCAACCCGCATTTCTATCTGGATGCGGTTCTGATGCTGGGCACGGTGGCCAACTCGTTCGGTGGCGACAGATGGTGGTTCCTGGCGGGCACCGTGATCGCCAGCACCCTCTGGTTCTTCAGCCTGGGCTACGGCGCCCGACTCCTGCGCGGACTGTTCGCCCGCCCCCGGGCCTGGCGCGCCCTGGACTCAGGGATCGCCGTCGTGATGGGCACCCTCGGCATCGGCCTGATCCTGCACTGATCCTCGCCGGGCCGAAAAACCGCGAGGGTGCCGCCTCGGCGCATATGACGAGCATCACACCCACTCGACTTTTACATAGGTTTCCGATGTAATTATCAGGTGACCGACACCGCTCCCGACGCGCCCCTGACCCCGGAGATCGCGGCCGAGCTGGTGACCAAGGCGGCCCGCCTCGTGCGAGCGGCCCGCAACGAAGGGCAGTACCCCGCGCCGGGTGTCCGGCTGCTCTCGTTCATCGACGAGTTCGGCCCCTCACGAGTGACCCGACTCGCCGCGATCGACCAGTGCTCGCAGCCGACCATGACCGGCACCGTCAACGCCCTCGCAGAGAAGGGTTACGTGGTTCGAGTCCCGGACCCCGCCGATGCCCGAGCCCAGTTGGTCGAACTCACCGACGAAGGCCGCGCGGCCTTGGTCCGAATCCGCACCCGGATCGGCGAGATCGTGCTCGGTTGGCTCGGTGAGCGGTCACCTCACACCCAGCAAGTGCGCCTGAGCATCGAACTCTTCGACGACCTACTACGGCGCAGTCAGACGAGCGACCACTAGCGAGACCCCGACCACTCAGGCCGAGGTCCTCCGAACAGGAAGGACCCAGGTGAGCACCACGCCGCCAACCAATCCCGCAACACACGCCTCGCACGATGAGGAGGAGGCCCTCACCCGAGGCGGTTCGCTACTCAACCAGCCCCGCGCCGTGTGGGCCGTCGCCTTCGCCTGCGTCATCGCCTTCATGGGCATCGGCCTGGTCGATCCTCTGCTGAAGGAAATCGCGGCCAAGCTCGGTGCCACCGGCAGCCAGGTCTCGCTGCTCTTCACCTCCTATATGGCCGTGATGGGTGTCGCCATGCTGATCACCGGGGTGATCTCGAGCCGGATCGGTCCCAAACGCACTCTGCTCGGCGGACTGGCCCTGATCATCGTCTTCGCCGGCCTCGCAGGCCTGTCCGGA
>CAYNFY010000192.1:0-4138 GCA_964396585.1 uncultured Nocardioides sp. | reverse complement strand
CGCCACGACCTCGGACCAGGTGCTCAGCGTCTCGTAGGACTCCAGCGAGATCTGCGACCCCGTGCGTCCTGGGACGTCGTAGAGCATGACCGGCATCTCGGCGGCGTCGATCACCTGCCGGAAGTGGTTCAGGATCCCGCGCTGCCCGGGCTTGTTGTAGTACGGGGTGACCAGTAGACCGGCGTCGGCACCGGACTCCCTGGCCTGCGCTGCCAGCTTCTTGGAGGTACGGGTGTCGTTGGTGCCGATCCCGGCGACGAGCTTGATCTCGGAACCCACCGCGTCGCGTACCGCACGCAGGATCTCGCCGTCCTCCTCGGTGGTCGTGGTCGGGGACTCCCCCGTCGTGCCCGAGACGACCAACCCATCGTGGCCGTGCGACACCAGGTGCTTGGCGATCTTCTGCGTACCCTCGAGGTCGAGCGAGCCATCGGCGTGGAACGCCGTGGCCATCGCGGTCAGGACCGTGCCCAAGGGGGCAGCAGGAGCAGTCATGTCCCCCAGGCTATCGGCCCCGCAACCGAAGCACTGACACGGCCCGTTCGGGCCGACTCACCGAAGCAACGGCGCCACCTCGGCGGCGACCAGATCGAGGTGCTCCAGATCGGTGAGATCGAGGACCTGAAGATAGACCCGTTCGGTGCCGGCTTCTGCATAGGCACTGATCTTCGCGGCTACCTCCTCGGGGGTGCCGGCCAGTCCGTTCTCGCGCAACTCGGGCACCTCACGGCCGATCGCGCTCGCCCGGCGGGCGAGTTCGCCCTCGTCGGCACCCACGCAGAGCACCAGCGCATTCGACCAGGTCATCGTGGCCGGATCCCGCTCGATCGCCTCGCATGCGGCAGCCACCCGAGCGAACTGGGCGCGAGTGGTCTCCAGGCCGACGAACGGGAGGTTGAACTCGTCGGCATGGGCCGCCGCCAGGGCCGGGGTCCGCTTCTTGCCCAGCCCGCCCACCAGCACCGGCGGCTTGGCCTGGCTCGGTTTCGGCAACGCCGGGGAGTCGGTCAACCGGTAGTACTCGCCCGCGAATTCGTACCTGGCGCCGACCTCCGTCGCCCACAGGCCGGTGATGATCTCCAGTTGCTCGGCGTAGCGGTCGAATCGTTCACCGGTATCCGGAAACGGGATGCCGTAGGCCGTGTGCTCGGCGTCGAACCAACCGGCGCCCAGGCCGAGTTCGACCCGGCCCCCGCTCATCTGGTCCACCTGGGCCACCTGGATCGCGAGCACTCCGGGGTGCCGGAAGGTGGCACTGGTCATCAGCGTGCCGAGCCGGATCGTGGTGGTCTCCCGGGCGATTCCGGCGAGGGTCGTCCAGGCATCCGTCGGCCCCGGGAGCCCGTCCCCGCCCATGGTCAGGTAGTGGTCGGATCGGAAGAACGCTCCGAAACCGAGCTCCTCGGCCCTGCGGGCGACGGCCAGGAGCTCGTTGTAGGTGGCGCCTTGCTGGGGTTCGGTGAAGATGCGCAGTTCCATGTCACCACCCTGACATGTCCGGCGTCACGACCGCACGATCGGCCTTCCCGACGATTCGTTGAAGACCTGGGTGTGCGTCATGTCTCGCCCATTATTCGGTCAATTCGTTACGGACCCTCGGCAAATGCACAGAAATCGGACAGCATCGGGGCACCGGAACTCAGGCACCGGTCTCCCCGCTCTCCCTTAGAAGAGGAACGACGTGACCCGAATCCCCCTGCTTGGTGGACTTGCCGCCAGCGCACTGGTGGGGTCGCTACTCGTGGGTGCTCCACCCACCACAGCGGCCCCCGGCGACCAGGCTCCACACAGTTCCCTCGGTGCCGGTAGCGGCCGCGGAGCCGGTACCGCGATCAGCGTCGACCCGATCAGCAAGGCCCTGCTGGCGGACCCGGCCGGGACCACGCCGATCAAGGCCGGCGATCCGATCTCGATGCCGACCTCTTACCCGTTCCAGCCTCAGCTGCGGACCTATCGGGACAATCCCGACGACGCCGCGCACACCGCGGAACTACTCGGGCACCCCGACCTGGCCCCGAAGCTGATGGAGCTGATGGAGCGCAGCGACCGGATCTCGGTCCAGGTGGTGGGCCAGTCCACCGAGGGTCGCGACCTGTACCTGGTCACCCTGACCGCCCCGGAGTCCTCCGTCGAAACCGCACAACAGGCGACCTGGAAGGACGAGATCCGGACCGATCCGAGGGCTGCGGCCGCCGATACCCGGTTGCTGACCCAGTACAAGACCCCGATCTGGATCAGTAACAACATCCACGGCAATGAGTGGGAGGGCACCGACGCCGCTCTGCGATATATCGAGTGGCTGGCCACCGCTCCGCAGGAGGATGTGAGCAGCATCCTGCGCAACAACCGACTCTATTTCTCCCCCTCGCTCAACCCCGACGGCCGCACGAACGCGACCCGGGCCACCACGTTGGGCCTGGATCCGAACCGCGACATGATCACCAACAGCACCCCGGAGGCACGTTCCTACATCCGCTCGGTGCAGGCGATCCAGCCGGTGTACACCGCGGACTACCACGGGTACACCGACGTGCTGCAGATCGAACCGACCGGCCCGCCGCACGGGTCCAACTACGAGTACGACCTGTATCTGCCGCACAACTACGCGCTGGCCCTGGAGGTGGAGCAGCGGATCGTCGCCGACGCCATCCCCGGCAACACCTACTTCAACGTGGTCACCCACCAGATCTCGGCGACCAACACGGGGCCCGACACCAGCCACATCAAGATCCCCTACCGGGACACCCCCTCGGGATGGGACGACTTCCCGCCGATCTTCACCGCCCAGTACGCGGCGTTCTACGGGGCCGCCTCCTCGACCGTCGAGTTACCTCTCACCCGCAACGGCGGCGGCGGACGCCAGAGCCCGGCGCGGGCCGTGATCAACACGGAGGTCGCGGAGCGGTCGATGCGTTACCTGGTCGACTACCTGAACCGGCCGGTCACCGCTCAGGAGATGGTCAAGAACCAGATCGAGGTGTTCCGCCGTGGCGTCGCCGGCGAGCCGAAGTCTCAACTGACCCAGGCCACGATCGCCGGAGTCCCCGGCCCCGCACAGTGGAAGCAGCACTGGGACGTCGCCGATGACCAGGAGCCGGTGCAGTTGCCCCGCGCCTATCTCATCCCCGTCGGTGACGCTCAGCGCTCGGCCTCGGACGCCTCGGCCCTGGTCGACCAGCTGCTGCTGCACAGCGTCGAGGTCTCGACTCTCGACCGAGACGCCACGATCGGAGGCACCACCTACCCGGTCGGGTCCTACGTGGTGGACATGCATCAGCCCAAGCGGGGCCTGGCCAACGCCCTGCTGGACCTGGGTGAGGACATCTCGCAGAAGCTGCCGAGCATGTACGACATCTCGGCGTGGAGCCTGGCCTACACCTGGGGCGCCACCGTCGACAAGGTCGGCGCCACCACCGATGCCGCGGTCGGCCCCACCACCCCGATCTCCGCCCCGTCACCGAACTTCGCCTTCCCCGACCCGGGCTACACCACCTTCGAGGTGGCCGGTCTGGCCGACTATCGAGCGGTGAACGACCTGTTGGCAGACGGCGTCGACGTCTCGATGTTGGCCGACGGTTCGGTCGTGATCGGCCCCGACGACCGGGCCGCCGTGGCGAAGGTGGCCCGGATTCACGACCTGAAGGTGGAGCGGGCGAGTACCGCCGATCTGGCTGCTCTCTCCGCCACCGAGACCAGGGGGCTGAAGAGCCTGAAGATCGCCTACGTGGGCTCACAGGACGACCGGCTCTCCCTGGAGGAACTGGGCTTCAAGAACCTGATCCGGATCACCGCCGCAGAACTGAGCACGGATCCGACCCTGCTGACCGACCGGGACGTGCTCTGGATCGGCAGCACCTTCAACACCTCGGGTGTATCGCAGACCGCGGTAGCGGACTTCGTCGCGGGTGGGGGGGCATTGCTCGGGCAAGGAGCGGCCGGTTTCGACGCCGCCTCGGATGCGGGCCTGGTCAGCGGCACCGTGGTGGCCGGCAACCCCAGTGGCAACGGGATCGTCGAGGTATCCACCGCTACGGACTCGATGCTGGGGAACAGCGCGTTGCCGACGACATTCGTCTATCCCGCGAGGTCGTTCGACAATCTCGGCGCGGGCACCAAGGCGGCGCAGACCTACGGCACC
>CAYNFY010000191.1:0-4170 GCA_964396585.1 uncultured Nocardioides sp. | reverse complement strand
GCCAGGTTGTGGGTAGCGACGACCACGGCGACGGTGATGATCATGACGGGCGTCTCACTCTTCGGCATCCGCTTCAAGGTGGCGGGGCGGATGGAGTGCCAGTCGAAGGTTCCCACCGAGACCATGATCATCACCGCGACCAGCGCAGCCATCGGGATGATCGCGACCACGTCGCCGAGGGCGACGATCAGAATGAGGAGGAACACGCCGGCGAGGAACGTCGAGATGCGGGTGCGGGCTCCGGAGGCTTTGACGTTGATCATGGTCTGCCCGATCATCGCGCACCCGCCCATGCCGCCGAAGAAGCCCGAGGCGAGGTTAGCGACGCCCTGCCCCCAGGACTCGCGGGTCTTGTTCGAGTGCGTGTCGGTGACATCATCGACGAGCTTCGCCGTCATCAGCGACTCCATCAGCCCCACCAGCGCCATCGCCAGCGCGTAGGGGGCGATGACCGACAGCGTCTCGAAGGTCAGCGGCACGTTCGGGATGAACAGCTCCGGCAGGCTGCGCGGCAGCTCTCCCTGATCGCCCACGGTCGGTACATGGATCGCGAAGACGACAACGGCGGCGGTGACGATGATGATCGACACCAGCGGTGCCGGGATGACCTTGGTGATCTTCGGCATGAACACCACGATCAGCAGGCCCACCGCGACCAGCGGA
Source organism: uncultured Nocardioides sp. (assembly GCA_964396585.1). Taxonomy (GTDB): domain Bacteria; phylum Actinomycetota; class Actinomycetes; order Propionibacteriales; family Nocardioidaceae; genus Nocardioides. The sequence continues at coordinate 3,507 of CAYNFY010000191.1, read as the reverse complement.
CAGACCAACCACGGCACACCCATGAGCCGCGGCAACCGCGCGGCGGCCAGCACGATCGCCAGCGCGTTGACGAACCCGACCATGACGCTGCGCGGGATGAAACGCATGAGCTTCGCCACCCCGCATACTGCCAGCACGATCTGCAAGAGGCCGGCCAGGAGCACGGTGGCGATGAAGTAGTCCATGCCGTAGTCGCGGGCGACGGGGGCGATGACCAGGGCGATCGCGCCGGTGGCGGCGGTGATCATCGCGGGCCTGCCGCCGACGAACGCGATCGTGACCGCCATAATGAACGACGAGAACAACCCAACCTTCGGGTCGACGCCGGTGATGATGGAGAACGAGATCGCCTCCGGGATCAGAGCGAGAGCGACCACGAGGCCGGCGAGAGCTTCACGAGTGAGGAGGCGCGGACTCTTCAGCGCGGTCAGCACCGACGGGTCAGGGCGGTATCGGTTCGACTCGTCAGCGGTCGTCATCGTGGTCATCTATCACCCTCCGGGGCAGTCAGGCGCAGCGCACATCGTCTGCGGAGTCGAATAACAGGGGCCGCGGGCACACGCGGGTCATTCCCCGCCGATGCGGGAGAATGGAAGGTCAACACCCTCGATAGGAGGGCCACAAGCATCAACTCTAACGTAACGTGAGAGTTGAGGGGTAATCGGAGGGAAGCAGGTCATGCGCGAAGCGGGAACGATGCACATCGGGGAGCTCGCCGAGCGCACGGAGCTGTCGCAGCGCACGATCCGTCACTACGACTCCATCGGGCTGCTCGCCCCCTCGGCGCGTTCCGAGGGCGGCTTCCGGCTGTACACCGAGGACGACTACGCCCGCTTGATGCTGATTCGCCGCATGAAACCGCTGGGGTACTCCCTCGATGAGATGGGCGACCTGCTCCGTGCGCTCGACAGTGCCGAGAGCGGCGGTGCGGCCGCGGCCGACGCCCGGCAGGCGCTGACCGATTTCCTCCACGACGCGACCGAACGTCGCACTAGGCTCGCCCGCCAGGTGGAGATGGCCGACGAGTTCATCGGGCTGCTCAGCGCGCATAGCACCCCTCAGTCCTCCGAAGCTGCTTCGAGCTGATCGAGGTAGCACGCGATCAGAGTCTCCGCAGAATCTGCGGTGACCAGTCCGGTCATCACCAGAGTGCCCAGCCCGTGAGAGAACGCGACCACTGACTCCGCCACACGCTGCGCTCTCCGCTCACCCAGAAAGGCCGCCAGCGCGCTCGTGATCGCCGCGACGACCAGGCCGATGTGCACGGTGTAGAACTGGCCCGCGTCGTCCTTACCAGTGAGGGCGAGTTGCTCCAGACTGACGCCGAAGCGGTGGAACGCGCAACGCTCCTCATCCACCGGCAGCGCAGCGTTGAAAAATGCCGCCAGCACCTCCCTCGCCGTCTCCGCACCGGCCATCCGGTCACGCCAATCGGCGAGACTACGCTCAGACAGGCGAGCCAACGCGCCGTCGAGTAACTCAGCCTTCGAAGACCCGTAATACTGCACCAGACGCAGCGAAACACCGGCCTCTTTCGCAATGGCGCGCATCGACACAGCCTGCACGCCCTCACGCAACACCAGCCGCTCCACCGCATCCAGCACTGCCCCACGCCGATCCATATCGCCACCCTCTCAACTGTTGATACAGTCGTATCATAGTGATGGTACGTCCGTATCAGGTGAAGAAGGAGACGGCATGCGACAGCGTGTGCAATGGGTGGCCAGCGTTGCGCAGCTATTGCTCGTGCTCGACGTGTCGGTCGTGAACGTCGCCCTGCCGTCGATCCAGACCGACCTCGACCTGACCGACCTGGCGGTGTCGTGGCTGGCGCTGGTCTACACGCTCGGATTCGCCGGCGTCCTGTTGGTCGGGGCGCGCCTGGGCGACGTCCTCGGCCCGGTCCGTGCCCTGCGGTGGGGCATCACCGGATTCACGCTCGCCAGCCTCGCGGCCGGACTCGCCTCGGACCCGCTTCTGCTCATCACAGCCCGAGCCGCGCAAGGCGTGACCGCGGCGATCGCCTCGCCAGCGACGTTTGCGCTGCTGACTCTCACCTTTCCTGAAGGGCGTGCGCGTGTACGGGCGATTGCCTGGTGGACGGCCGCGAGCCTTGCCGGAGGCGGTATCGGCAACGTCCTCAGCGGAGTCATGACCCAGTGGCTGACCTGGCGGGCGGTATTCCTCATAGCCGTACCCATCGGCGCCCTCGTCCTCCTGGGCACTAGCAGACTACGTCTGCCCGAGTCCGGCGGACGCACGCGCATCGACGTCATCGGCGCACTTCTCGTCACCGCCGCATTCACTCTCGCCACCTATGTCCTGTCCACCATTGACAGCCCGAGCCGTAGCTGGTGGGTTGTCCTTCTTGTTACCGCTGGCGTTATCAGTACCGCGATCATCCACCAGGTTCATGCCACGGAACCGTTAATTCCGCGGACTCTATGGCGCAACCCGACTATCGTGATCGGAAATGCGGCGACGTTCATCGCGGGAATGACCTTCCAAGTCGCAATCTGGTACTTCCTCACCTTCCTCCTGCAACATCGTCTCGGTCTCACTCCGGCCGTAACCGGCCTCGCGTTCGTGCCCCTGACCATGACCATGCTCATAGTGAACACCTGGATCACCCCACGCCTGATCACCCGGCACACGCTTCCCAGCATCGCCGTGGCCGGGGCGCTGATCGCATCGACGGGCCTCATCTTTCAAGCAGTTATCCCGATCGATCAGCCCTACCTCGTCGTCCTCGCGCCCGCGCTTGTCATCGGTCTTGGCGCAGGACTCTTCAATACACCGCTGGCGACCCTGGTCACTAGCGGCATCGGCCCCGCCGAAGCCGGAGCCGCCTCGGGAATGATGAACACGGCCAAACAATTCGGCGGAGCCATCGGCCTCGCCATCATCACAACGAGCGTCTCCACCCCAACCAATAGGGCCGCGTTCGCCATTATGGCCGCGCTCACCCTCGCCACCGCAATCCTCATCACCACGGTGCCCTCCCAGCAGCGAAAATACGAGCAAACGTGAAACTCACTTACAGAGAGCATCGGGTTCGCGGAACTTTGAACTATGATGGTCCAAGGACGACCGCCGATACTCAAGTTCCCGCGAAAACCTTCAATATTTCGACGAACTTTTAAACTTTTCCGGTCATTCGGCCCGCCGTATCGAACAATTCCAACTCGGCGGGATGCAGTTGATGTTGGACAACGAAGGAACGGTGCTTGATCCGCCACAGCCCCTGCCCGGTCCCGAGCGTGGGCAGCAGTGACTGCTCGGTACCGGTGAGTCCCAGCGCGGATGCGGTGCTTCCGAGTTGGTCGGATTCCTGGCGGTAGACCACTCGTGTCTCGGCGTTCGCCAGCAGCGAGGACGCCAAGGCTCGCATCGCGGAGCCGGAGTCGCCGACATTTTCGAGGTCGGACAATTTGTGGAACACCAGCATGTTTGCGATCCCGTAGTGCCGTGCGAGGCGCCAGTGGGCGTCCATGCGTCGCAGCAGTG
>CAYNFY010000190.1:0-4350 GCA_964396585.1 uncultured Nocardioides sp. | reverse complement strand
GCAGAACACCGTCCAGGTCACGGACCCCACCCGGCAATTTCGCAACAGGCTCATATCAACAAGCGGAGACGTGACAGAGCGAAATGGCCCCAGAACCGACCAACGGTGACGTTACAAAGAGAATCCGGGATAGAGCTCAGAAACCGAAGGTCGTGTAGCCAGGGACCTCACCCGAGGCGAGCAGGCCCAGCAGACGGGCCTCGTGCGGCACCATCGGTGTCGGGAGCTCGGTGACCGGGTACCAGGCCAGGGCCGCGCACTTGGCGGGCTCCATGATGCGCGGGTCGCCGACCCAGGACCGGGCGGTGAAGAAGAAGTCGACGCGCTCGTCGATAGCCTCGGCGTGCTGAGTACGGTGCATGGTCGAGACGAACTCCAGGTCAAGGGAGTCGATGCCCAGTTCCTCGCGGGCCTCCCGTTGGGCGGCCGCGAAGGCCGTCTCGCCCCGTTCCACATGACCCGCCGCGCCGGCCGCCCAGTGACCGTTCATGTACGGGGTGCCCTGCCGCAGTTGCAGCAGCACCTCCGGCCCCTGTGAGGGGGAGTCGTCGCCGTCCCGGAACAGGTACACATACGACGCCGGGACGACGACGAATCGACTCACTTGACGTCGCCGTCCTTCTTGCCGTCGAGACCGTCCAGCACGTCCTTGACCTTCTCCACGCCCTGCTCGATCTTGTCGCGATGCTTGCCGCCGGTCTTGTCATCGACGAAGCCGGCTGCCTTGTCCAGGCCGTCGCCGATCTTGTCGCCGGACTTGTCGACGGCATCGGTCAACTTGCCCTTGGCGTCATCTAGAAAGCTCATCGTGTTCCCCTCGTGAGTAGTGGTGATGGGAGACTACTGCCATGCCCATTGTCCCGCCGATCGTCGCTGTCGTCGGCGCCACCGCTGCGGGCAAGACCGGCCTCTCGTTGGACCTCGCCACGGCCCTGGACGGGGAGGTGGTCAACACCGATGCCATGCAGTTGTACCGCGGGATGGATGTCGGGACGGCCAAGCTGCCCGTCTCGCAGCGCCGGGGAGTCACCCACCACCTACTCGACCGCTTGGAGATCACCCAGGCCGCCAGCGTCGCCGAGTTCCAGGGCTGGGCCCGCGACACGATCGCCGGGCTGCGGACCCGCGGTCGTACCCCCGTCCTGGTCGGGGGGTCGGCGCTCTACACCCGGGCGGTACTGGACCGCTTCGAGTTCCCCGGTACCGATGAGTCGGTACGAGCCGGGCTCCAGGCACAGGCCGACGAGATCGGGGTCGCGGCCCTGTTCGACCGGCTGCAGCGGCTCGACCCTGCGGCGGCGGCCAGCATCGAGCCGGCCAACACCCGACGGGTGGTGCGTGCCCTGGAGGTGATCGAACTGACCGGGCGTCCCTTCAGCGCGACCCTCCCGGTGCTGGAGTACCGCGACCCGGACACCGTCCAGATCGGGGTGGACATCGACCGCCCCACCCTGGACGCGCGCATCGCCCAGCGGGTGGGGGAGATGTTCGCGGACGGCTTCGTGGCCGAGGTCGAGAGGCTGCTGAGCGCGGGACTGGAGCAGGCGCGCACGGCCTCTCGAGCGATCGGATACCCCGAAGTGACGGCGATGCTGCGCGGCGAACTCACCGAGGACGAGGCACGCGAGCGCACCATCATCGCCACCCGTCGTTTCGCCCGCCGTCAGGACGCCTGGTTCCGTAAGGATCCGAGGATCGTGTGGGTCGGTTTCGATGACCCAGATCGGGTGCGTCAGGCGGTTCTGGCGGTCCGCGCGGTGCAGGAGCAGCGGCGCGAGATCTGACCGGGCCGCGACATGGATGACGGGTGTCGGTGGTCTCTCGTAGCCTCGAGTTCTACTCACTGGAGCACGCCAGGAGGCGCCATGACCCATGTCCACCACAGCATCGACTACATCGAGTTCAGCTCACCCAAGGCGGAGTCCACCCGGAATTTCTTCGCGACTGCCTTCGGCTGGGGAAGCACCGCCTACGGACCTGAATACACCGGTCTGCACGACGGTCGTCCCTCGGGAGCCGAGGCGGGTGGCATCGCGGCGGGGCCTCCGGCCCCACCCCTGGTGATCATCTACTCCGACGACCTCGATGCCACCGTCCACGCGGTGACGGAAGCGGGTGCTGAGATCACGATGGAACCCTACGACTTTCCCGGAGGGCGTCGCTTCCACTTCCGGGAACCGGGTGGCGCGGAACTGGCCGTCTGGTCGGAGAACGAGGACAGCGCATGAGTCGGACGATCTTCTACACCGGGTGCTCCCTGGACGGATTCATCGCCACTCCCGAACACTCCCTGGACTGGTTGACCAGCCGGGACATCGATCTGGACGCCCCGATGGGCTATCCCGCCTTTCAGGCACGTGTCGGTGCGGCTGTGATGGGGGCGAACACCTGGCAGTGGCTGCTCGACAACGACGAGACGTTCGGTGACCTCCCGGCGTGGGTGCTGACCCACCGAAAGTTCCCCGCCGGAGTACAGCCGATCACCTTCACCGACGCCGCCGTGACCGATGTGCATGCCGAGATGTCTGCGGCGGCTCGGGGCAAGGACCTCTGGATCGTGGGAGGTGGAGAGGTGGCGGCACAGTTCCACGCCGCCGGACTGCTCGACGAGGTATGGGTGCAGTTCGCGCCGGTCACCTTGGGCGCGGGGGCACCTCTGCTGCCCGCACAAGTCGAGTTGCGCCTTGAGGAGGTGGAGCGCAACCGGGATTTCGTGTGCACCCGGTACACGGTGGTGCGCTGATGACAGCCGGGGAACCGATTGGGGAACGGTGCGAGAATGATCCAGTGAGTTACACCTTCCACAAGGGTCACGGCACCGAGAATGACTTCGTCCTGGTTCCCGGGGACGTCGAGGTGACCCCTGCACGGGCTCGAGCGCTGACAGACCGCAGGGCCGGGATCGGTGGTGACGGCGTCATCCGGGTCGACCGGGACGTAGCCGGTCGGTGGTTCATGGACTACCGGAACTCCGACGGTTCGCTGAGTGAGATGTGCGGCAACGGAGTACGCGTCTTCGCCCGCTATCTGGCCGAGACCCAGGGAGCCGAGTTTCCGCTCGAGATCGCCACCAGGGACGGGATCAAGACGATCACCCGCGAGGGCGACGAGTTCACCGTGGACATGGGTGTTCCGGGGATCTTGGGCTCGACGGTGGTCGGGGTGCCCGGGCACACCTGGTCGGCCACCCGCGTCGACATGGGGAACCCGCATGCCGTGGCGTTCGTGGAGGACCTCGATCAGGTCGGTGATCTGCTCGCCGAACCTCAGTACGACGACCAGGTGTATCCCGCCGGGGTCAACGTGGAGTTCGTGGTGCGCCGCGGAGCCGGGCACGTGGCGATGCGGGTGCATGAACGCGGTTCCGGCGAGACCCGGTCCTGCGGTACCGGTGCCTGTGCGGTGGCCGTCGCCACGGCCCTGTCCGATGGAGTTCAGCGACCGGCGACCTACACCGTCGACGTGCCGGGCGGTCGGCTGCGGATCACCTGGACGGCCGAGGGCCGGATCCTGCTGACCGGTCCGGCGGTACTGGTCGCCGAGGGCACCACCGATCTCTGACACCAGTACTGTCAGGGTCATGGATATCACTGGACTCTCCGCAATCGTGACTGGCGGTGCCTCGGGCATCGGTGCGGCCTCGGTACGCAAACTGGCTGAACGAGGCGCCAAGGTCGTGATCGCCGACCTGAATGCCGAGAAGGGTGAGGCGCTGGCTGCCGAGGTCGGCGGAACCTTCTGCTCGGTCGACGTCACCCAAACCGTCCAGAACCTGGCTGCGGTCGAGAAGGCGCTCGAGATCGCACCGCTCTGGGCCCTGGTCAACTCTGCGGGCATCGGCTCGGCGCAGCGCACCATCGGCCGAGACGGGGACTTCGCCTCGGCATTCGACCTGGACGTGTTCCGCAAGGTCATCGACATCAATCTGATCGGGACCTTCGACATGCTGCGTCTCGCCGCGACCGCGATGAGTCGTAACACCCCCGACGAGAACGGCCAGCGCGGTGCCATCGTCAATCTCGCTTCGGTAGCGGCCTTCGACGGTCAGATCGGGCAGGTCGCCTACTCCTCGTCGAAGGGCGGCATCGTCGGGATGACCCTCCCGGTCGCGCGGGATCTGTCTGCCGCGGGGATCCGACTCAACACGGTGGCCCCGGGGCTGATCGACACCCCGATCTACGGCGAAGGCGAGGCCTCGGAGGCGTTCAAGGCGCACCTGGGCCAGTCGGTGCTCTTCCCCAAGCGGCTCGGCAAGCCAGCCGAACTCGCCTCGATGGTGATGGAATGCCTCACCAACGACTACATGAACGGCGAGACGGTACGTCTCGACGGCGGTATCCGGATGCCTCC
>CAYNFY010000189.1:0-4427 GCA_964396585.1 uncultured Nocardioides sp. | reverse complement strand
TGCAGGTGCCCGGCCTGACCAAGATCGTGGTCAACATGGGTGTCGGCGAGGCGGCTCGCGACTCGAAGCTCATCGAGGGTGCGATCAAGGACCTGACCGCGATCACCGGTCAGAAGCCCCAGGTCACCAAGGCTCGCAAGTCCATCGCGCAGTTCAAGCTGCGTGAGGGAATGCCCATCGGCGCGCACGTCACCCTGCGTGGCGACCGCATGTGGGAGTTCCTGGACCGGCTGCTGTCGCTGGCGCTGCCCCGTATCCGTGACTTCCGCGGTCTGAACGGTAAGCAGTTCGACGGCCGTGGCAACTACACCTTCGGTCTGACCGAGCAGGTCATGTTCCACGAGATCGACCAGGACAAGATCGACCGGTCGCGCGGTATGGACATCACCGTCGTGACCACCGCCACCAACGACGTCGAGGGCCGCGCGCTGCTCAAGCAGCTCGGCTTCCCGTTCAAGGAGAACTGACATGGCGAAGACTGCTCTGAAGGTCAAGGCCGCTCGTAAGCCGAAGTTCGCCGTTCGCGGTTACACCCGCTGCCAGCGCTGCGGTCGTCCCAAGTCCGTGTACCGCAAGTTCGGCCTGTGCCGGATCTGCCTGCGCGAGATGGCGCACCGCGGTGAGCTGCCGGGCGTGACCAAGTCGTCCTGGTGACGCAAAGCCGTCCTTCCACTGACCGCTGAAGGTCCCATCCGCGTGGTGGGAAACCACAGAAGAGAAAGAACACCAAGCAATGACAATGACTGACCCGATCGCAGACATGCTCACGCGTCTGCGTAACGCCAACCAGGCGTACCACGACTCGGTGTCGATGCCCTACAGCAAGCTGAAGGGCGGTGTCGCCGACATCCTGCAGCAGGAGGGGTACATCACCTCTTGGACCATGCAGGAGCCGGCCGAGGGCGAGGTCGGCAAGGTGCTGACCATCACCCTCAAGTACGGCCGTACCCGCGAGCGTTCGATCGCCGGCCTGCGCCGTATCTCCAAGCCCGGTCTGCGGGTATACGCCAAGCACACGGCTCTGCCGAAGGTGCTGGGCGGCCTGGGCGTGGCGATCATCTCCACCAGCCAGGGCCTGCTGACCGACCGCCAGGCCAACCAGAAGGGCGTGGGCGGAGAAGTCCTCGCCTACGTCTGGTAACGACGAGACCGTAAGGAGAAATAGCAATGTCGCGAATTGGCAAGCTCCCGATCACGGTCCCGTCCAGTGTGGACGTGGCGATCGATGAGGCACTGGTGACGGTCAAGGGACCCAAGGGTTCCCTGTTCCACACCGTGGCCTCTCCGATCACCGTGGCAAAGGCCGAGGACGGAGCCCTCGAGGTCAAGCGTCCGGACGACCACCGTGACAGCCGCGCGCTGCACGGTCTGACCCGGACCCTGATCAACAACATGGTGATCGGCGTGACCGACGGTTACGAGAAGAAGCTCGAGATCGTCGGCGTTGGTTACCGAGTGATCCCGAAGGGCCCCACCCAGCTGGAGTTCCAGCTCGGCTACAGCCACCCGATCATCTTCGACGCGCCCGAGGGCATCACCTTCGAGGTCGAGACGGCCACGAAGCTGAGCGTCAAGGGCATCAACAAGCAGCTGGTGGGCGAGGTCTCGGCCAACATCCGCAAGCTGCGCAAGCCCGAGCCGTACAAGGGCAAGGGTGTCCGCTACGCCGGCGAACAGGTCCGCCGCAAGGTCGGAAAGGCTGGTAAGTGATCCATGGCGATCTCACTGTCCAACAACAAGCACACCGCGACACGTACCCGCGCTCGTCTGCGTCGGCAGCTGCGCGGTCGTAAGAGGCTGTTCGGCACCGCCGAGCGTCCTCGTCTGGTTGTCACCAAGTCGGCCAAGCACCTGTCGGTGCAGGTGGTCGACGACAACGTGGGCAAGACCCTGGCGTATGCCTCCACCATGGAGGTCGACGTGCGCGGCACCGAAGGTGACAAGACCGTCAAGGCGCAGAAGGTCGGCGAGCTCGTGGCCGAGCGCGCCAAGGCGGCTGGCATCGAGGGCGTGGTCTTCGACCGCGCCGGCAACAAGTACACCGGCCGCGTTGCGGCCCTCGCGGACGCAGCTCGCTCCGGCGGGCTCGCGTTCTGAGCGCGAACGACAAGAAAGAGAAGAGGAAAGTCTCATGAGCGGAGCCCAGCGCGGACAGCGCGGCGACCGTCAGGGGCGTGGTGGTCGCGACAATCGTCGTGACAACCAGGCTGACAAGACCGCCTACATCGAGCGCGTCGTCGCGATCAACCGAGTCGCCAAGGTCGTGAAGGGTGGTCGTCGCTTCAGCTTCACCGCCCTCGTGATCGTCGGCGACGGCGAGGGTCTGGTCGGCGTCGGTTACGGCAAGGCGAAGGAAGTTCCGGCCGCGATCGCCAAGGGTGTCGAGGAGGCCAAGAAGAGCTTCTTCAAGGTTCCCCGCTCCCAGGGCACCATCCCGCACCCGGTTCAGGGCGAGAAGGCAGCGGGCGTCGTCCTGCTGCGTCCCGCCGCTCCCGGTACCGGTGTGATCGCCGGTGGCCCGGTGCGCGCCGTGCTGGAGTGCGCCGGCATCCACGACGTGCTGAGCAAGTCGCTCGGTTCGTCGAACCAGATCAACATCGTGCACGCCACCATCGAGGCGCTGCGGATGCTGGAGGAGCCCGAGGCCGTGGCGGCTCGTCGTGGCCTGCCGGTGGAGCAGGTCGCTCCGGCGGCGCTCCTCAAGGCGCGTGCCGAGGCGGCTGCTCCGGCAGCGGAGGTGTCGGCTTGATGGCACAGCTGAAGGTGCAGCAGAAGAAGTCCAGCATCGGCTGCAAGCAGAACCAGCGCGAGACCCTGCGCTCCTTGGGTCTCAAGCGGATCGGTGACGTGGTCGTCAAGGAGGACCGCCCGGAGATCCGGGGCATGGTCCAGACCGTCCGTCACCTGGTGACGGTCGAGGAGGTTGACTGACATGACGCTCAAACTCCACCACCTGCGCCCCGCGCCGGGTGCCAAGAGCGCCAAGACCCGCGTGGGTCGTGGTGAGGCGTCCAAGGGTAAGACCGCTGGTCGCGGTACCAAGGGAACCAAGGCCCGCTACCAGGTTCCGGTCGCCTTCGAGGGTGGCCAGATGCCGATCCACATGCGGCTGCCGAAGCTCAAGGGCTTCAAGAACCCGTTCAAGGTCGAGTTCCAGGTCGTGAACCTGGACCGGCTGAGCGAGCTCTTCCCGAACGGTGGTGCCGTGTCCGTCGAGGATCTGGTCGCCCAGGGCGCTGTCCGCAAGAACCAGCCCGTCAAGGTGCTGGGGACCGGGGACATCACCGTCGCCGTTCAGGTGAGCGCGAACGCGTTCTCGAAGTCGGCAGAAACCAAGATCGCCGCTGCCGGTGGCAGCACCACGGTGATCTGATCGCTCATACGCGATGCTGGGACGGGGCGTGGACGCCCGTGAGATGATCACGGTGTTCACGTCCCGTCGCCATTCGTGGGGCGCGTCAACCTGCCTGTTACGCTCTCCCGGGCTCTCCCGTCCGGGTGCGGAGCCGATCCACGCTGTCAGAAAGAGGAACCAGTGCTAGGCGCCTTCGCCAACGCTTTCCGGACTCCGGATCTGCGACGCAAGTTGTTATTCGTGCTGCTGATCATCACGGTGTTCAGACTGGGCTCCCAGGTGCCGGCACCCGGTGTAGACGTCTCGATCGTGGATCAATGTCTTTCGGGCGCCGACAAGAGCAACACCCTGTTCAGCCTGGTGAACATCTTCTCGGGCGGTGCGCTGCTCCAGTTGACGGTCTTCGCGCTCGGGATCATGCCGTACATCACGGCCAGCATCATTCTGCAGCTGCTGGTGGTGGTGATCCCACGGCTGGAGGCCCTCAAGAAGGAGGGCCAGTCCGGGCAGCAGAAGATCACCCAGTACACCCGGTACCTGACTCTGGCGCTGGCGGTGCTGCAGGCCACCGGCATCGTGGCACTGGCCCGCTCGGGCAACCTGATCCCGAACTGCTCGCAGAACCTGCTGCACAACAGCGAGGTGGGGACCTACCTGATCGTCGTCTTGGTGATGACCGCCGGTACCGCGGTCATCATGTGGCTGGGTGAATTGATCACCGACAAGGGCATCGGCAACGGTATGTCCATCCTGATCTTCACCCAGGTCGTCGCGACCTTCCCGTCCTCGCTGTGGGCCGTGAAGCAGACCGAGGGTTGGGTGCGCTTCGGCGTGGTGCTGATCATCGGTCTGATCCTGGTCGCCGGTGTGGTCTTCATCGAGCAGGCGCAACGCCGGATCCCGGTGCAGTACGCGCGGCGGATGGTCGGTTCCAAGATGTTCGGTGGGAACTCGACCTACATCCCGTTGAAGGTGAATCAGGCCGGCATCATCCCGGTGATCTTCGCCTCGTCGCTGATGTCGCTGCCCATGATGGCCGTCCAGTTCAATTCGAATGCGGCAGCCAGCAACC
>CAYNFY010000188.1:0-4483 GCA_964396585.1 uncultured Nocardioides sp. | reverse complement strand
CATGGAAGAGGTCCGGGTACTGGGTGGCCGAATGGTTGCCCCAGATCGTCATCCTCCTGATCTCGGCAACGTCTGCTCCGGTCCGGGCAGAGAGTTGACTGATCGCCCGGTTGTGGTCGAGCCGGGTCAGCGCCGAGAACCGCTCGGTCGGGATGTCCGGTGCGTTGGTCATCGCGATCAGGGCATTGGTATTGGCTGGGTTGCCGGTGACCCCGACACGCACGTCGTCAGCAGCCACCTCGTTCAGTGCCTTGCCCTGGGCGGTGAAGATGGCGCCGTTGGCACTCAGCAGATCCCCGCGCTCCATGCCCGGTCCCCGGGGGCGGGCGCCGACCAGTAGCGCCAGATTCACCCCGTCGAAGACCTTCGCGGGATCGGCACCGATCTCGACACCCGCCAGGGTCGGGAATGCGCAGTCATCGAGCTCCATCACCACACCTTCGAGCGATTTCAGCGCCGGCTCGATCTCCAGCAGCTGCAGCTGGATGGGGCGGTCTGGACCGAGCAGGGACCCGCTCGCCAGGCGGAAGAGAAGGCTGTAGCCGATCTGACCGGCGGCGCCGGTCACCGCGACCTTCAACGGGGTAGAGGACAATTCGCTCACGACTCCTTGGGGTCAGGATGTGTTTCGCCCCGACGCTAGCAGCGTTCGGCGTCGGGACCGAGTGTTTACCCCGTACTTCTCCGCTGTTCGGTGGCCCGACATACTGACTCCATGCGCACCCGACCGATCGTCCGATCCGGGGTGACGGCGGCCACGCTGCTGCTGTTGTCCGGGTGCGGTGCCAGTGCCGGGCAGCTGGGCACGACCGGCATCGACACCCTGACGGTACCGACCTCGAGTCCGGATCCCGGCGATTTCGTGGCCGGCGTCGACAACCCCTGGTTCGACCTAGCCCCGGGCACCGTCTGGCGTTACCGGAACACGACCATGCCGGCTACCGGTGAGACCCGCAGCATCATCGTGACCGTCTTGGACGAACCGGGTTCGATCGCCGGCGTACCGACCACTCGGGTCAGTACCTCGACCCGGAGTCGCACCGGCGAGAACAGCGTGATCGACGACTTCGCCCAGGATCGAGACGGCAACGTGTGGTGGTTCGCCCGCGAGGGGCTCTGGCAGGTCGGCAGCGAGAGCGCGGACGCTACCCCCTCGACCGGTCCGGGTGCCGGTCTCTTCTGGCCCGCCGAGCCACGTCTGGGTGACGGCTGGTCGCAGGTCGACGTTCTCGCGCAGGTCGAGCAGAATATCGAGGTGAGCGCCCGTCAGGTCTCGCTCGCGACCCCGGTCGGAGAATGGTCGGAGGCGGTGGAGAGCACCACGACCCTGCCGTTGCGGCCCTCGGAGAGCGGTAGCCGCACCTGGTGGGTCGAAGGCGTCGGTCCGGTCCGTATGGAGACGGCGACGGGCGGGGTGCTCGACCTGGTCGAACACACCCGCCCGTGACATCCCACCGTTCACCGGGTGGGAACTGGATCAGCTATCCGGGCGCAGTTGGGTGCGACCATCATCCTCACCGGGATCGCCCCAGTTGGTCTGCCCACCGGGTTGTCCACCGGGCTGCCCCCACTGACCGGGCTGCGGCTCGGCCGGCGGCTGGCCCCACTGTTGAGGCTGCTGGCCGGGCTGCGGTGCTGCATGACCGCCCCCGGGCTGGCCCCACTGCTGCTGTCCCGGCTGGGGCTGCTGCGGCTGGTTGGCCCAGCCCTCCTGCTGGCCCCACTGCTGCTGTCCCGGCTGCTGCGGGGCATTCCAGCCCTGCTGGCCGCCCTGCTGGCCCCACTGCTGCTCCGAGCCGTAGTAGGCGTTCGGCTGCTGCGGGCGGGTGATGTTCAGACCGGAGCCGGGAACCGGGTCGGCGTCCCGGCCGAACAGGATTGGGTAGACGAGCCCTGCGATCGCGCCACCGATAAGCGGGGCGACCAGGAAGAGCCACACCTGTCCCATCGCGTCACTGCCCGAGAAGAGTGCTGCGGAGAGCGAGCGGGCGGGGTTCACCGAGGTGCCGTCCAGCGGGATCGCGAGCAGGTGGATCAGGGTCAGTGAGAGACCGATCGCGAGGCCCGCGACCGGCAGGCTGGCCTTGGTCCGACGGTCGGTCGCGCCGAGCACGACCATCACGAAGATGAAGGTGAGCACGATCTCGAGGATCAGCACGGCCCACAACGAGACGCCCAGGTGAGACTGGTCACCGAAGCCGTTGGCGCCGAATGACTGGACGTCGAAGTCGGAGCCCTTCAGTACCACCCAGAGTACGAAGGAGCCGATGATCGCGCCGACCACCTGGGCCGCCATGTACACAGCGGCCTGAACCCAGGAGAGCCGTCCGCCGAGCGCGGCGCCCAGCGTGATCGCCGGGTTGAAATGGCCACCCGAGATCCGGCCCACGGCGTAGGCCATGGCAACCACAGAGAGGCCGAAGGCCAGCGCGGTGGCGATGACCCAACTGCCGTACCCGTTGTCCTGGCCCAGGCCCATGGCCAGCGGCAGCACGGTGGCCACCCCCGTACCGAAGAGGACGAGGACCAGCGTGCCGAGTATCTCGGCGGCGATCTTCTGCACGGTGGTAGCGGGCACTTCTTGGAGCAGATCGCCCGATTCGTTGGTGATCGGAGGATAGTCACTCATTTGTCCTCGCCTTCTCGTGCCGGGTGGTTGGACCCGGCATGGTCGTTGACAGTTGGCCACTGGTTGACGAAATCCACAGTGCCACGTTTTGGGGGCTGCGAGGTCGTAGCGACCCTCGAGGTCTCGGGAAATGGTGCTGTCGATTTCGTCAGGTATCTTGATGTCAAGCAATCTGGCGGGCCTCGGCCCCACCAGATGTCCGCCCTCGATCAGGAGCAGCTGTACCCATGGCGAAGATCATCTACACCCACACCGACGAAGCGCCTCTGCTGGCGACCTATTCGTTCCTGCCGATCATCGAGGCCTACGCCGGCAAGGCGGGTGTCGAGGTCGAGTCCCGCGATATCTCTGTCGCGGCCCGGATCCTCAGCGCTTTCGGCCTGGCGGACGACACACTCGGCGAACTGGGTGCGTTGGCCACCACGCCCGAGGCCAACATCATCAAGCTGCCGAACGTCTCGGCCTCCACCCCTCAGCTCAAGGCCGCCGTGGCCGAACTTCAGGCCGCCGGCTTCGATATCCCGGACTACCCGGAGAACCCCAGTACGCCTGAGGCCGAGGAGGTCCGGGCGAAGTACGACAAGATCAAGGGCTCGGCCGTCAACCCGGTGCTGCGCGAGGGCAACTCCGACCGTCGTGCGCCCGCCTCCGTCAAGAACTATGCCAAGACCCACCCGCACCGGATGGGTGCCTGGTCGGCCGACTCCAAGACGAACGTCGCCACCATGGGCGAGCACGACTTCAAGGCCAACGAGCGATCCGTCGTCGTGGAGAAGGCGGACACCCTCTCCATCGTGCTGGAGAAGACCGACGGCGGCACCATCGTGCTCAAGGATGACGTCAAGGTGCTCGACGGCGAGGTCGTCGACGCCTCGGTCCTCCAGGTGGCCCACCTGACCGGCTTCCTGCGCAACGCGGTGGCCCGGGCCAAGGCCGAGGGCGTGCTCTTCTCGGCGCACCTCAAGGCCACGATGATGAAGGTCTCGGACCCGATCATCTTCGGTCACGTGGTGAAGGCCTACTTCCACGAGGTGTTCGAGAAGTACGGCCGGGATCTCGAGGCCGCCGGGCTGAGCGCCAACGACGGTCTGGGCACGATCCTGCCCGGCCTGGACAAGCTGGCGAATGGAGCCGAGATCAAGGCGGCCTTCGAGAAGGCGCTCGTCGACGGTCCCGCGCTGGCGATGGTCGACTCCGACAAGGGCATCACCAACCTGCATGTCCCCTCGGACGTGATCATCGACGCCTCGATGCCGGCCATGATCCGCACCTCGGGTCACATGTGGAACGTCGACGGGGAGGAGCAGGACACGCTGGCGGTGATCCCGGACTCCTCGTACGCCGGGGTCTACCAGACGGTGATCGACGACTGTAAGCAGCACGGCGCGCTCGACCCGTCCACCATGGGTACCGTTCCGAACGTGGGGTTGATGGCGAAGGCGGCCGAGGAGTACGGCAGCCACGACAAGACCTTCGAGATCCCGGCCGACGGCACCGTCCGGGTGCTGGCCGGCAACGGCGACGTGCTGCTCTCCCACGACGTGGAGGCGGGCGACATCTGGCGTGCCTGCCAGACCAAGGACGCCTCGATCCGGGACTGGGTGAAGCTCGCCGTCAACCGGGCCCGGGCCTCGGCCACCCCCGCGATCTTCTGGCTCGACGAGTCCCGCGGGCACGATGCTGAGCTGATCAAGAAGGTCAACACCTATCTGACCGAGCACGACACCGAGGGTCTGAACATCAAGATCCTCACTCCCGAGCTGGCCACCGCCTTCTCGTTGGAGCGGATCCGCCGTGGTGAGGACACCATCTCGGTGACCGGCAACGTGCTGCGTGACTACAACACCGACCTGT
>CAYNFY010000187.1:0-4593 GCA_964396585.1 uncultured Nocardioides sp. | reverse complement strand
TGTGGGTGGACTACCACCTGCAGACCAATATCACCGGCCTGTTCTGCGCCGGCGAGGCCAACTTCTCCGACCACGGCGCGAACCGCCTCGGTGCGTCCGCTCTGATGCAGGGTCTGGCCGACGGCTACTTCGTGCTGCCGAACACGATCCGCGACTACCTGGCCGACGGCCCGTTCGACAAGATCGACGAGAGCCACCCGGCAGTGGTCGAGGCACGCGCCTCGGTCGAAGAGCGGGTCAATCACTTCATGACCGTCAACGGCACCCGCTCGGCGGACTCCTTCCACAAGGAGCTCGGCCAGATCATGTGGGAGTACTGCGGCATGGAGCGGACCAAGGAGGGCCTGATCAAGGCCATCGGTCTGATCCGCGAGTTGAAGAAGCAGTTCTGGAGCGACCTCAAGGTTCTGGGTTCGGCCGAGACCCTGAACCAGAGCCTGGAGAAGGCCGGCCGAGTGGCCGACTTCATCGAGCTCGGTGAGCTGATGTGCATCGACGCACTCAACCGTCGCGAGTCGTGCGGTGGCCACTTCCGTGGCGAGTCGCAGACCGAGGACGGCGAGGCGTTGCGTCACGACGACGAGTTCGCCTACGTCGCGGCCTGGGAGTTTGGCGGCGAGGACGCCAACCCCGTGCTGCACAAGGAAGAGCTCATCTACACAGCGATCGAGATGAAGCAGCGGAGCTACAAGTGATCGCCTTCGTTATCGACAACCCCAGCAAGCGAGGAATCAAGTGAAGCTCACGCTCAAGATCTGGCGTCAGGCCGATGCAACGGCTGCGGGCGCGCTGCACACCTACGATGTCGACGGTGTCTCCGAGGACATGAGCTTCCTCGAGATGCTGGACCTGCTCAACGAGGACCTGAACACCAAGGGCGAAGAGCCGGTGGCGTTCGACTCCGACTGCCGCGAGGGCATCTGCGGCATGTGCTCGCTGATGATCAACGGCGAGGCGCACGGCCCCGAGGTCACCACGACCTGCCAGCTGCACATGCGCTCGTTCTCCGACGGCGAGACGATCACCATCGAGCCCTGGCGCTCGGGCTCGTTCCCGATCATCAAGGACCTGGTGGTCGACCGCTCCGCCTTCGACCGGATCATCCAGTCCGGTGGGTTCATCTCCGCCAACACCGGCTCGGCTCCCGAGGCCAACTCGGTACCGGTCCCCCGCGAGAAGGCCATGCGCGCCTTCAACGTGGCCACCTGCATCGGCTGCGGTGGCTGCGTGGCCGCGTGCCCGAATGGATCGGCCTCGCTGTTCCTGGGCGCCAAGATCACTCACCTGGGTGAACTGCCGCAGGGCCAGCCGGAACGCTGGACCCGAGTGGTCGACATGGTCGCCCAGCACGACGCCGAAGGCTTCGGTGGCTGCACCAATATCGGCGAGTGCACCGCGGCCTGCCCCAAGGAGATCCCGCTCGACGTGATCTCCCAGTTGAACAAGGATCTGCGTACCGCCATGCGGCACGGCCTCTGAGCCTTTCTCAACCTCGAACGACCCGCTCCCGGATGGGGCGGGTCGTTCGGCATTTCTCGCGGTCGACCCGCTTATGTGACGCACATCATCTTTGCATCTCGACATGTTGCGATATATCGTTAGTGCATCGATAGAGAGGAGGGCATCCGATGAACAGCGGATACCCGATGCATGAAGGCCGACCGGGCAAGGGTCGCGGCGGCCGACGCAACAACAGCCGACGAGGAGTCGGCGCACGTCCGGACCTGCCGGACTTCGAACAGACCGGCCGTCACCCCGGCGGTCACCCGCAGCACCATCCCGGCTTCCCGACCGGGGATCCCCACAGCCGAGGTCTCGACAGGTCCGGCCCGATGGGTGGCCGTGGCCGAGGTCGTGGTCGAGGTGGACGAGTCCCCCGCGGCGACGTCCGGGCCGCCGTCCTGACACTGCTCGGCGACGAACCGATGCACGGCTATCAGTTGATGCAGGCGATCGCCGAACGCAGCAACGGCCGATGGACTCCCTCCCCGGGCGCCATCTACCCAGTGCTCTCCCAACTCGAGGACGAAGCACTGGTCACGATCACCACGGAGTCAGGTCGAAAGATAGCCGCACTGACCGTGGAGGGTCGTGAGGCAGCCACGGCACTCGCCGCCCAGGGCCGCGATCCGTTCACCACTGCTGGTCACTCGGACGGACCGGACCTACGCGGCCTGATGGGCAGTCTGGCGGACGCGGTCCGGCAGGTCGCTCGTACCGGATCCATCGACCAGCGACAGAAGGCCGCAACGCTGCTGGAGCAGACACGTCGCTCGCTCTACCTGATCCTGGCCGATGGGCCGGGGCAGCAGGCCGGCGAAGCGGAGCCCGGACCGGGCTCCGACGAGGACACCGGGTCGTGAGCTCCCACGATGCTGGGGCCGGTCAGTCCCGCCGACCACGGCGACGGACCAACGCGACCAGTCCCAGCATCGATCCGGCACCTGCCACGAAGACCGCCTCCGGAGGCCAGCCCCGCCCGCCGGCCTGGCTCGTCCCGACGGCACCGCTCTGAGGTCCAGACACCTGGCCCCGCGCCGCTTGCAGCTCGGCCCGTCGTGCGACGGCGGAGGTTGAGGTGTGTGCCCAACCGGCACTGAACACCACGAGCCGGGAGAAGTAGTTGATCCAGATCAACAGGATCAGCGCGATCCCGAACATCTGAAATGCCACATGATTCTCGGTCGAGCCCAGCAGCACGCTGGACAGTCGCTTGAGCGCCTCGAAGCCCACCGCCCCGAGCAGCGCTCCGGAGAGCAGTTCACGATTGGTCAGCGGCGGCCTGGCCAGGATCTTGAACAGCGCCCAGAACAGCAGGGTGCTGGAGCCCAGTCCGACCACCAGGGTGAGCGCCTGCACCACCCACGAGAGCGTGGTGCTCAGGTGCATCCAGTCGAGTAATTCGGCCGCGAAGCTGCTGACGAAGCTCGAGACGCTCACGCTGACCAGCAAGATCACACCCAGCAGGACCAGCGAGGCGAGGTCTCGCAATTTGCCGATCACCATATTGGGGGCGTCCTGGTCAGACAGCTCGAAGACCTCCACCAGAGACTTACGCATCGCCGAGAGCCAACCCAGGCCCGAGTAGATGACACCGACCAGGCCGATCAGGCCGAAGGTGGTGGCGTTCCGCTCGAAGTCATCCAGCGAGAGAGAATTCGGGCCGGCTCCGACCAGTCCGGGCAATACGGTCGCGATCGCGCTCTGCAGCGAATCCCGGGCGTCAGGGAAGACGGATGAGACTTGGCCGACCGCGAAGAAGGCCAGGGCCAGGATCGGGAAGAAGGAGAGGAACGCGAAGTACGTGATCGCGCCGGCCTGCTGATTCCCGTTGCTGGTGCCGTAGTACTGCACCGCGCGTAGCCCCCGGTCCAGCCACGGGTGGTCATCACGGATGCGTTCGATCCGTTCCTTCAGTGCTGTCATCTATGTGCCGTCTCTCCCGCGGTCAGTGGGATATCAGCCCAGTCGGTACGTACGATCCGGGTGCCACCCGGTGTCATCGTCGTGCAGATACAGATGGAACTCGTCCACCTCGAAGGTGCATTCGAAGCCGGCCAGCTCCTCGAAGGCCCGATCCAGGCCGGCGTCCTCGATGTTGTGAGCCACCGTCACATGCGGATGGTAAGGGAAGTCCAACACCACGGCCAGCGGGCCGGAACGGACCCGGGAGGCAAGCTGCTCACACCCGCCGATCCCCTCGGCCACGGCGACGAAGACTACCGGTGAGACCGGCCGGAAGGTCCCAGTACCGCGCAGCATCACTCGATAGGCAGGCACCGCGGCAGCGGCCTCCTCCAGGTGCGCGTGCAGCTCGGGCAGATCACCGGTGGAGATCTCGGTGGGAGGCAACAGCGTGATGTGGGTGGGGATCAGGTGTGCATCCGTGTCTCCCAACGACGCCCGATACTCCTGCAGTCGGGATCCCCAGGGGTCGGGGATGGCAACGGCTACTCCGATGGTCGGCACGCAGATAGGTTACCGTCACAACCTGCTCCCGTTCCGACCCAGCCGAGACGAGATACCTGGCTCACTACGGGGCCCACCGCAACGCACACCGGCACCCACCTGACGTGGTGGCGGGTCCGCCTACGAAACCAAGGCCCTGTCTCTCAGCTGAGCAGGGCCGAATTAGAGTGGCGGGGTGACTGACTCCTTCCGCGCATCTGCTGTTCGCAGCGCCGAGGTCGAGGCCGAGATCGCCGCCCACCCGGAGAAGTTCCGGATGCTGACCGGCGACCGCCCGACCGGTGCACTGCACATCGGCCACTACTTCGGTTCGATCAGGAACCGGCTCAAGTTGCAGGCCAGCGGCGCCGATGTGTGGCAGATCATCGCCGACTACCAGGTGATCACCGACCGGGAGATCGCCGGCGACATCGTGGGCAACGTCCGCAACCTGATGCTGGACTCGCTTGCGGCAGGCATGGACCCGGAACGCTGCACGTTCTTCACCCATTCCGCGGTGCCGGCCCTCAACCAACTGCTGCTGCCTTTCCTGAGCCTGGTCTCGGTGGCCGAGCTGCAGCGCAATCCCACCGTCAAGGACGAGGCCGCCAGCGCCGGGATCAAGGCGATCAGCGGCCTGATGCT
>CAYNFY010000186.1:0-4598 GCA_964396585.1 uncultured Nocardioides sp. | reverse complement strand
AGGAGGTTAAGTATGCCTTCAATACCGGTTTCAAGGACTCATTTGCCTTATTCTATGGACAGTCCGACATCGGCAAGTCCAAGGCGTTCTCGGCCAAGGAGTCGGTCCAGGAGATCAACCCGCTGGTCGAGGTCGTGTTGCACGAGGGTCGTCTCGACAACGACAACGTCATGGACGTCTTCCGTGGCTACGACCTGATCGTCGACGGCACCGACAACTTCGCGACCCGCTACATGGTCAACGACGCCGCCTACTTCCTGGGCATCCCGTACGTCTGGGGCTCCATCTACCGTTTCGACGGCCAGGCCTCGGTCTTCGCCCCGCGGCTGCGCCGAACGGACGACGCCGGTGCCGAATCTGTCGCTGACGCTCCGTGCTACCGCTGCCTCTACCCCGAGCCGCCGCCGCCGGGCATGGTCCCCTCCTGCGCCGAGGGTGGCGTGCTGGGCGTGCTCTGCGCCTCGATCGGCTCGATCCAGGTCAACGAGGCGATCAAGTTGCTGACCGGTATCGGCGATCCGCTGATCGGCAAGCTGATGATCTACGACGCACTCGAGATGGAGTACCGCAAGCTGAAGGTCCGCAAGGACCCCAACTGCGCACTCTGTGGTGAGAACCCGACGGTCACGGACCTGATCGACTACGAGAGCTTCTGCGGCGCGGTCTCGGACGAGGCGGCCGACGCGGCGGCCGGATCCACGATCTCGGTGGTCCAGCTCAAGGAGATGCTGGACGAGCGCGAGCAGGGCGAGCGCGACTTCGTGCTGGTCGACGTGCGTGAGCCCAACGAGGCCGAGATCAACCACATCCCCGGTGCGGTGCTGATGCCCAAGGGCGACTTCCTCAACGGCTCCGCTCTGGAGCAGTTGCCCGCCGACAAGCCGATCGTGCTGCACTGCAAGTCGGGCGTCCGCTCGGCCGAGTGCCTGGCCATCCTCAAGGGCGCCGGGTTCTCCGATGCCGTGCACGTGGGCGGCGGCGTGGTGGCCTGGGTGAACCAGATCGACCCGAGTCAGCCCAGCTACTGACCCAATCCACACCTCTGACCGCGACGTCATCCGGATGGGGACCACCCAGGCCCCCATCCGGATGACGTCTCGGCGATTCGGGGGAGAATCCTGAGATGAGCCGGATCGACCCAGAGGAGTACGCGGAGCTGGTGCTGCGGTGCGCCGAGAGCGTCCCACCGGGCCGGGTCACGACCTACGGCTCGATCGCCGAGGCGGTCGGTGCGGTGCTGGGTGGCGGCGGTCCCCGGCAGGTGGGCGCGGTCCTGGCCGAGCAGGGCGGTTCGGTGCCGTGGTGGCGGGTGATCCGCGCGGACGGGTCGCTGCCGCCCAGCCATGACCACCGAGCGACCCACGAGTACCGGGCCGAGGGCACGCCGCTCCGGCCCTCGGGCAGGGTGGACATCCGGGCAGCCTTCGTCGCCGCTGCCTTCGTGCCGGTGTCAACACCTGAGCCGACTGTCGGGTCGTCGGATGATGCTGGGAGAATCGTCGGGTGATGTACCAGGCGCTGCACTCCGTGGTCCCGCCGGTGGCGCGTGCCATCTGGCGTCCCCAGATCGTCGGATTGGAGAACGTGCCGTCGTCCGGGCCGGTGATCCTGGCCAGCAACCACCGCAGCTTCGCCGACTCTCTGGTGATCCCGATCGTGGTCCCGCGCAAGGTCGTGTTCCTGGCCAAGTCCGACTACTTCGACGGACCGGGCATCAAGGGCGCCGTCTCCAAGGCATGGTTCACCTCGATCGACATGCTCCCGGTCGACCGGGACGACACCAAGGCCGCTCTCCAGTCGTTGGACACGGCTCTGGAGGTTTTGCGCCGAGGCGAGGCGTTCGGGATCTATCCCGAGGGGACCCGATCCCGTGACGGGCGGTTGTACCGGGGCCGCACCGGGGTGGCTCAACTCGCGTTGACCGCCGGCTGTCCGGTCGTCCCGGTCGGTCTGCAGGGCACCCAGGACCTCCAGCCGGTCGGTACGAAACTGCCCCGGCTGGCCAAGGTCCGGATCGCGTTCGGGCAGCCGATCACGGTCGGTGACCGATTCGACGGGGTGGCCAAGGGCAAGGCGCGACGGGTGCTGACCGACGAGATCATGACCGCGATCCAGGGCCTCTCCGGCCAGGAACCGGCCGGGGTCTACAACGAACGTCCGGCCGATGTCTGAGCCGGGCAAGGAGCCGGTGACCGGGCCGGGACCCACCTGGGCGGTGGGCCTGTTGACGGCCGTCGTACCCGGGCCCGACCGGCCGGGTGCTGCCAAGGTGCTGGTCACCGATAGCGCCCAGGTCGTGGCGTTCTCCTTCCGGGCCGGGCAGGTCCTGGCCGAGCACGCCACCCACCATGCCGCGATCGTGCAATGCCTCAGCGGCCTGGTCTCCTTCGAGGTGGCCGGTCAGGAGCGGGAGCTGACACCCGGTGACCTGGTCCATCTGCCTCCCCGGATGCGGCATGCCGTGCGGGCTCTCGAGGACTCGGTGATCACGGTCACGATGCTGCTGGCCGCACCTGCTGCCGACAGGTGAACGGAACACATCGGCTGTTCACATCGGCAGTGTCGGAGGGCTGTGATGGGGTGTCGTCATGAACACCCCACGCTGTTCTCCTCCTCCGCTTCGCTCCCTCGAACAACACCGAGGGGACCCCGCGTGAGTCGTCCCGTTCGTCTGGTTCCGGCACCCGTCACGCCGGTCAGCGTCCCGCGCCTGGACGCTGACCAGCAGGCCGTCGTGGATCATCCGGGCGGCCCGCTGCTGGTACTGGCAGGTCCCGGAACCGGCAAGACGACCACGCTGGTCGAGGCGATCGTCGACCGGATCGAGAACCGGGGTGTGGACCCTTCCCGAGTACTGGCGCTGACCTTCTCCCGTAAGGCCGCAGACCAGCTGCGAGACCGGGTCACCGCCCGTCTGGGCCGTACCGTGGCGACTCCGCTCTCCTCGACCTTCCACTCATTCGCCTACGGGTTGGTCCGCCGGTTCACCCCGGCCGAGCTGTACACCGCTCCGTTGCGGTTGCTCACCGCACCCGAGGCCGACGTGATGATCGCCGACCTGCTGGAGATGCACCGCACCGACCTGGGCTGGCCACCAGGGTTGGCGGTCGCCGCGCGGACCCGAGGCTTCGCTCGCGAGGTGGCCGCCGTGATCGCCCGAGCCCGGGAGAAGGGCGCCGATCATGAACAGCTCATCACTCTCGGCCGGGAGCGGGACCGACCGGAGTTCATCGCGGCGGGAGTCTTCCTGGCCCACTACCTCGACAGTCTCGACAACCACGGTGCCACCGACTACCCGGACCTGCTGCGTCGGGCGGTGATCGAGGCCCATGCTCAACGGACCCGACTCCGCCAGGACTTCTCCCACGTCTTCGTCGACGAGTACCAGGACACGGACCCGGGCCAGGTGGCCCTCCTGCAGGCCCTGGCCGGGGACGGCGGCAACCTCGTCGCGGTGGGGGACCCGCACCAGTCGATCTACGGATTCCGAGGGGCCGAGGTACGCGGCATCCTGGACTTCCCGGCGGAGTTCCAGAGTCGGACCGGCGACCGAGCACCCACGGTCGTGCTCTCCACGACCCGACGGTTCGGGGCGAATCTGCTGACCGCTTCTCAGCGGATCGCGGCGCGCCTTCCGCTGACCGGTGCCCTGGCCGCGAGCGCCCGCGAGCGCTTCGCGAACCCGCAGGCCGACAGCATCGTGCCGGGCAGCGTGGAGGTATACACCTATGACTCCGATCGGGCGGAGGTGGAACGGGTGGCCGACCTCCTGAGGCGCGCGCACCTGGTCGACGGGGTGCCCTGGTCCGAGATGGCGGTCCTGGTCCGCTCGGGCCGCTCGGTGCTGCCGGTCTTCCGTCGGATGCTGGCCGGGGCCGGAGTACCGGTCGAGGTGGCCGGTGACGAGATCCCACTGACCGAGGAGCCGGCAGTGCGCCCGTTGTTGGACGCGCTGACGGTGGTGGCCGAGGGCACCGTGCCGACCTCACAGGTGGCCGACGAGCTGTTGTTGTCGCCTCTGGGAGGGCTGGGTGCCACCGAGCTGCGAGCCCTGGGCCGGGTATTGCGGCAGCGCGAGGTGAGTGCGGCGATTCAAGAGTCCCGACCGCCGATCGGCTCGGGTGATCTGATCGCGGCAGCCCTGGTGGACCCCTCCGTCTTCGAGGGCCTCGACCCGACCGTGACGGGTGCGGCCCGGACCCTGGCCGAATTGCTCGCCCGCGCCGCGGAGGCCACTGAGCGGGGCGACACGGTGGAGCAGGTGTTGTGGATCCTGTGGTCGAGCACCGGGTGGGGACGCCGGTTGCGCGAGCAGGTGCTGCGTGGCGGCGGCGCCGCCCGCCGGGCACACCGTGACCTCGACGCCGTGGTGGCGCTGTTCGACATGGCGGCCAAGTCCGAGGAGCAGCGCGGCCACACCTCGCTGGGCAACTTCCTGGCTCAGGTTCGGGCTCAGCAGATCCCGGCGGACACGCTCTCGGACAAGGGGGTGCGTGGTGAGGCGGTCAGGTTGCTGACCGCGCACCGTTCCAAGGGGCTGGAATGGGATCTGGTGGTGGTGGCCCATGTACAGGACGGTGCCTGGCCCGACGGTCGTC
>CAYNFY010000185.1:0-4670 GCA_964396585.1 uncultured Nocardioides sp. | reverse complement strand
CTCCCTGCGCTCGGTCGAACGCGCCGCGCGCTACGAGATCGGCCGTCAGGCGGCACTGCTCGCGTCGGAGGGCTCCGTGCTGCAGGAGACGCGGCACTGGCACGAGGACACCGGGGTCACCACCTCGGGTCGCGAGAAGTCGGACGCCGACGACTACCGCTACTTCCCCGAGCCGGACCTGGTTCCGGTCGCCCCCTCGCCCGAGTGGGTCGAGGAGCTGCGCGGCACCCTGCCGGAGAACCCGACCGCCAAGCGGGCTCGCCTGCAGGCCGAGTGGGGCTTCAGCGACCTGGACATGCGCGACACCATCGGTGCCGGTGCGTTCGGCCTGGTCGAGGAGACCGTGGCCGCCGGTGCCGCACCGCAGGCCGCGCGCAAGTGGTGGCTCGGTGAGCTGGCCCGCCGGGCCAACGACACCGAGACCGAGATCGCCGACCTGGGCGTGAGCCCGGCGGACGTGGCCGGCGTGCAGAAGCTGGTCGAGGCGGGCACCATCAACGACAAGCTGGCCCGGCAGGTCTTCGAGGGCCTGTACGCCGGTGAGGGCACCCCGGAGGAGATCGTCAAGGCGCGTGGCCTGGAGATCGTCTCCGATGAGGGTGCGCTCTCGGCCGCTGTGGACAGTGCCATCGCGGCCAATCCCGACGTGGCCGACAAGATCCGGGACGGCAAGCTCAACGCGGCCGGTGCCCTGATCGGTGCCGTGATGAAGGAGATGCGCGGCCAGGCAGACGCCGGTCGGGTCCGGGAGCTGATCATCGAGAAATTAGGCCAGTGAAGCTAGGCCAGTGAACCTGGTGCAGTGAACGACGGCGCGGTCCACCATCGGGTGGGCCGCGCCGTTTGTTCACCGCTGACACGTCACGTTTAGTTACCGGTGGGGCATGCAGTAGTGCCTTCTCAGCGGGAGGTCCGGGCGGAGATATGACGATTGCATGTCACATCAGTCACTCTGGTTACGCTGAATCGTTACTCTGGATATCCTGAATCGGTCCGACACCCGGGGGGTGAGTGCGGACTTCGCTGGTTGGTGTTGCGCATGGATCCCCTCGACCCGGGTGCCCAGATGGCCTCGGAGAGAGGAACGACCGATGAAGGCGAAACACACGCTGACAGCCCGAAGACTGACGGGGGCACTGGCTGGGGGAGCGTTGGTGGCCGGAGCGATGAGCGTCCTGTTGCCCGCCACGGCTCAAGCCGCCGAACCAGGGGGCGACCCGAAGCCGGTCCAGCTCGGGGCCGCGTGGTTGATGGCTCAGCGCGACACCGACACCGGGCTCATCGCCGTGGCCACCGAGCAGGCGCCCTATCCCACGAATGTCGACGTCACCGTCGAAGCGGCCAATGGTCTGGCGGCAGCCGGACAGACCGCCGAGGCGGTGACGCTCACCGATGCGGTCGCCCTGGCGGCGCCGGACGCTATCGAGTGGACCGGCAACGACCCGGCCAATCCGCTGAAGGCCGTCCGCGCCCACAGCGTGGCCGCGATGACGGCCCTGGCCGTCACCCAGGAGCGTGACCCCAGCGACTTCGGGGGTGAGAACCTCCTCCAGCGACTGGAATCGTTGATCGCAACCGATGGGCCCGCCACCGGCCGGATCGGAGACGAGGCGATCGATGAGGGCGCTGTCGACTCGGCCGGAACGGCCGAACAGGCCGCCGCGGTCACCGCCCTGACCGGGGCGAAGAGCGAGTTGGCAGAGTCCGCGGTCGCCTACCTGAGACTGCAGCAGTGCCCCGACGGACACTTCCGGGCGGGATTCACCGCCGACCCGGCTGCCGAACAGCAGGGGTGTAGCGACAACAGCGAATCCGAGCAGAACGCGCTGACCGGTTCGGCGACCGCCCGGGCCGTGATCGCGTTGGCACCACTGGCCAAGGACAACGCCGAACTGACGGGTGCGCTCGCGAAGGCCGGCACCTGGCTAGAGGCCCAGATGAAGGCCGCCGGTCGGGTCGATGCGGCCAGTGGCGTGCTGGGTCGGTTCTCCCTGGTGACCGGTCAGGCCGGTCAGGCACTGGCAGCCCTGGACCGGACCACCCAGGTCGGCCGGGCGGCCACCTGGTTGCGCGGTCGCCAGTTGGTGGCCGGCTGCGTGCCCGACGACGCTAAGGCGAGCGGTGCCGTGGTGGCGGGACCGTCCGTGGCCGATGACTCCACGAAGGTGCACGGCAAGCCGTGGGCCCTGGACAAGCGCGGTACCGCGGTGGCTACCGCTGCCTCACTCGCCGCGCTGCAGCACGCGCCGGCCGCGAGCGCCCTTCCCTGGTTCTCGTTGCCGGCCTGGGGCCAGACCTCGCGTCAGGCCGCGGCCACGATCACCAGCCTGGCACCCGGCGAGCGAGTCTGCATCGCTGGTGCTCCGACGCTGATCCACCTGATCGGCACCGAGCAGCCCAGCCTGGTAGTGATGCCCAAGGAGAAGAAGGGCCGATACACCTACACGCTGCGCTCCGAGCGTCGTTCGATGGCGCGCACGATCCAGCTGCTGCCGCGCAAGACCCTTCCGGTGACCGCCAACAAGGACTCCGTCAAGCGGAAGAAGAAGATGGTGGTCAGCGTCAAGGGACTGGCTGCCGGAGAGCACGTGCAGATCCGCATCGCCGGTCGCTGGCAGGTCTCGGGCAAGGCGACCGCCTCGGGCACCTTCACCCAACGGTTCAAGGTGAAGGGCAACACCAAGCTCGGCAAGGTCAAGGTGCAGGTCCGCGGCAAGTTCGCCAACCGGAAGGGAAATACCCCGATCCTGGTGAAGAAGGCCAAGAAGTGACCCACCGATAACCGACTCATCGCCTCATCACGGGGCCGGTCCTGGCGCGTCACTGCGCCCGGGTCGGCCCCGTGATGTACGCCGAACCCTGGTGCGGGCCTAGACTGAGCGGACAATTCATTCGCCCGCAGTCGGGGGAAGCCGGTGCGATACCGGCGCTGACCCGCAACCGTGAGCAGGACTGGGACGTCCTAGCGAGCCGGAAAACCCACTGCGGACACCGACCACATCGCTGTCGAGGAGCACAGCGGGTCCGGGCTGTTCGCAGCGCGCACCCGCGGCACAGCGGGAAGGAACACGCATGTTGCGCAAGAGCGCGCTCGCGGGTGTCGTCACCGGCGCCCTGATGATCGGAGGGCTGGGCTTCACCGCTCCGGCCACCGCCGCCACCCCGAACCAGGCCGCGACCGCGGCGGTCTCCTGGTTGCAGGGCGAGATCAACGACAACGACCTGCTGGGGAGCACCGCGACGCCGGACCTCACCGCCACCCTTCAAATGGGAGTGGGCCTCTCCCGCACCGCGCTGGCGCCGAGCCTGCTGACCCGGCTCAAGAACGGCATGGACGCTCAGGTGGCCGACTACGTGGGCACCTCGGGTGACGCCGCGAAGGCGGGCCGAGTGGCCCTGGCAGCGTCCTTCTACGCTCGCGCCGGCGACCCGGCGAATGCCGATGGCCTCGACCTGGTCAGCCAACTCGAGGCCGTAGTGGACGACAGCACCGGCGCCCTGGCCACCAGTTGGGGAGACGAGGACCTGTTCAACCAGTCCTCCGCCGTCGACGCGCTGCACCAGGCGGGCAGCGACGAGGCCGCCCAGGCCACCGACTACCTGGTGATCCGGCGCTGTACCGAGGCCGGCTGGGGCTACTGGCTCGACGCCACGACCTGCATCTCCGACGTGGACACCACGGCTCTCGCGATCACCGCGCTGGCCGACCAGAAGAGCGCCCCCGACGTGGCAGCCGCGATCGCCGAGGGATCCGCGTGGCTGGCCGCACAGGCCGCCACCGACGGCTCCTACGGACTGGTCGAGGGCGACTGGCCGGTGCCGTACAACACGAACAGCACCGGCCTGGCCGCTTGGGCGCTGGCCCAGGGAGGCCAGAACGCGGTTGCCGCCAAGGCCGCTACCTGGGTCCGTGCACACCAGGTCGGTCTGGTCTGTGACCAGGGCCTGGCCTCAGAGACCGGCGCGATCACCTACTCCGACGAGGCGCTCGAGCAGGATCTGAAGCCCGGCCTGGCCTCGCGCAGCGAGGTCGTCTCGGCCACCGCCCAGGCGTTTCCGGCGCTCACCCTGGCCCCGGTCGCCGGAGGTGCGCCGACCGTGACCGGACCGAAGTTCGCCAAGGCGGGCAGCAAGATCAGTGTCACCGTGACCGGGCTCGCGGCCGGGGAGCGGGCCTGCCTCACCGGTCTGGGTGCCGCGATCACCGGCACCGGTGGCGCCCTCACCTTCAGCGTCCCGGCCGTTGCGAACCAAGACATCATGCTTACCCCGCTCACCGGCTCCGCCCAGGCCCGGACCGTGGTCCTGGGCAAGCAGAAGCTCAAGGTGAAGGCCCCCAAGAAGGCCAAGCGTGGTGCCAAGGTGAAGGTACGGGTCAAGGGCCTGGTCAAGGGCGAGAAGGTCGTCGTCAAGGTGGCCGGTAAGAAGGCGGCCCAGGGCAAGGCCAACAACAAGGGTGTCTTCGCCAAGAAGGTCAAGATCGCCAAGAAGCTCAAGCCCGGCAAGAAGGTCAAGGTGAAGGTCACCGGTCAGTTCGGCAACCGGACCGGCAAGACCACTCTGCGAGTGCGCTGAGGTGTCACTGCTACGCCGCGCAGTCGTCTGCGTGGCCGCGCTCGGAGTGGGCGCGGTCACGGGGACGGTCCTGGCCGCCTCACCGGTCGCCGCAG
>CAYNFY010000184.1:0-4692 GCA_964396585.1 uncultured Nocardioides sp. | reverse complement strand
GCAGGTCAACGACTTGCGTCCCAAGAAGTCCCGCGGAGGTGTCCGAAGTCAGGCCTGAAACCGGGGTTGGTCATGAGCAGCGGCACCATCGCAACCGACGCATCACCACGGCGAGCCAAAGTGAGCAGACAGGCTTGGAGCACGTCGTGGGTGCGGGGTCCCCAGGCGTCGGCGTAGAGGGAGTGGAACATTCCGAGCAGGACGTCGGCGGTCAGGTCGGGGTCGCTGGGGTTGGCTAGCGCGTTGATCCCGACAGGGCTTTGGTCGCGGGCATCGAGAACCACCACATCATCTGCACGGGACTCGGGAATCCGGGCGAGGATGTCGTCGACCAGGTCGCCCTTCGGGTCGACCACCACGACACCTCTACCTGCGGTGATGTCTTGGAGCGCGAGCCCGGCAAGCAGGGTGGACTTGCCGACTCCGGTGGGGCCGAGGACGTGGAGGTGACGCAGTGAGTCCTCAACTCCTAGGGCGACTGGCCGGTCGCGGCGCGGACGGCCGACAGGATCGACAGCCATACCGAGTGCCCTACCCAAGCGCGGAACACCAGCAGGTGGTGCGAGACGGTGCGGGTGCGGTGACGGCACACCGGGCAGCCGCACTGTCCGGTCACTGGCGATTGGCCAACTCGTCAGGGGTGCGAGTTCGGAGATGCCCAGGTGGTTGGACCACAGCAACGGCGAACGAGCGTGGTCGACCCCACGTGTGGAGGTTTTGCGGGCGACGATGTGGATACCGGGGGCTTCGAGACTCCGGAAGGCTCCGACCACGGTCTGGATGAGGCTGGTGGTGCGGGCCGGAACGGCAGCAGTGGCGGCGATTCGTACTTCGCAGGAGAAGCGGTACTCGCGCAGTTTGTCGCTGGCGTCTCGCCGTTGAGTCGGCGACTCTTCACTATCGGTGCGTGGTCGGGTGGGTCGGTGGCGTGGACCCAAGATGAGTTGAACCGTGAGGCGTTCGGTCTTCGCGGTACGCGCCAGCGCTCCGAGGATGCCCCGGACGACCTGTTCGCTTGCCCCGTGGTTGAGCGGTGTGGTGGTGCGGGCGCGGAAGCGAACCGACGCTGCCATAACCGAGTTGAGACCGTCGAATGTTGTGGGCAGCTCGTCGGTGTGCAGTCCTGGGACTTGGGTGGTGAGGGCATCGAGGACGCGGCTCTTGGCCCAGACTTCACATCCGAGTTGCCATGCGACCTTCCCGCCTTGTCCGGTGGCTTCGAGGACGATGCGGGGTTGCCCGCTGATTCCTGCCAACGCGGCCAGTGCGTCCCGAGCGTTGGCGGTCGTGATGGGTGGAGCGAACAACAGCGCAGTCCATGTCATCTGCCGCAGCGGGTCAGACATGATTCCCTCCTTGCCCAGGTTCTTCTTGCTCTAGCCGTGTGGGGTCGCGTCCTTGCTGAGCCTGGGCGTCGTTCTCTGTCTGGGCCATCGCCAGCGCGATGACGGTGTTGGCGATCTTGCGTAGGTCCGGCTCGCGCCGTAGGTCTTCGCGGACTCGCAGTCGACGCTCGCGGCGTCCGGTGTTCTTCCTGTTTTTGGGCATGATGAATAGACCTCCTTTCGGGTTGGCTGGTATTGGGTGACTCAAGCTGCACAAATGCAGCGGTCTTCCTTCACTATGCACTGCATGAATGCAGGCGACAATATGGTTTGTGCATTCCACAACAGCGGGCGGAAAGCGACCGGCTTCCTTGGTGTGAAAGGGTCAGAATCTGGTGCGCAAAAACCACACAATGCCCACGATGAGACCAATCACGGCCAGGGCAATACACAGGTAGATCCAGATCGCCTGAACGATGAGGACGGTGCCGTAGAGCGCCATGCTGGCCAACAGCAGGGTGATGCAGGCGTCAAGAATCCGGCTGCCGGCGAGCTTTAGGTCGTTGTCGCTCATGATCCGACCCGGCGAAGTTCGGCGAGGATGCCCGAGTCGAGACCGAGTTCGGTACAGGTGCGGACGAAGTCGCCCTGCCGAAACGGGAACCGGCCGGCAACAGCGAGCAAGATGATTTGTCCGATCGCGTCATGGCGGAACAGGTCATACTCGCGGGTGCCCGGTCCGAGCCCGACTGCTTCCATCTGTTCGAGGTGCCATAGCGACAGTTCCCACTCATCGGCGAGCTGGAAACTCAGCCCCAGACGGCAGTGCGAAGTGTCGTGCCAGAACCTGAAGGCGACGTTGTCGGCAGGCTCCAGGTAGACGGTGTTCTCGCAAAACTCATTACTGACCGGCAGAGGTTGTCCGGTGGAGCGTGAGTGCTCGAACGCACCCCGGAGTTGTTGGTAGGTCGACGGCGCGCTGGGGGTGCCGACCCAGGTGAAACCGAGATCGTCGGCTGTTTCTTGCGCCTTTAGGCGTACGAACCTCGTCAGGTTGGTTCTGGCCCCGACGCGGCCTTTGGCGGGGGTGTAGATGATCCTAGGGTTGGATGCGGACACGGCTATCTCCTTGCCTGATATCTCTTTGGCGGAGTGACGGAGTTGTGGATGGTCTTGCCCGGGGTAGGCCTGGTCGGGGCGGTGCAACGCTCCAGACCAGACCCACCTGCATAGACACCGAGGGCTAGCTACTCGGCCAGGTTGCGCCAGGACTGCCCAGCAGCGTCGTTCATCGCCCGTCGGGCTTTGCGATGCTCGACGTGAACTTGCTGGTCAGCGCGAAGGAGATCTCGACGGATCTGCTCGGTGCGGCTACGCCGGGAGGCTGACGCCAGCACACCGAGCGTGGCAGTCACCAAGATGAGAAAGCCGACGAAGGCGATCACGACCGCTCACCTGCCTCGAACTGCCGCAGCCGAGCCCGCAACACTGGATCGTCACCAGCCAGCTGATCCGCAAACTCCGCCACCTGACGACGCACTGCCAGAGCGTGCGTTGCGAACTCAGCAGCTACAGCGTCCCGATCCTGCCCGGTCAGCTGATGGGCGTCAGGGTCAGGACACTCCCTTGCCTGCAGCAACGCCACTGCGGTGGCCAGCGCGGTGGCCGCGCCTACGAAGGCACCGATCACGCCGCCAAGGACAAGGGCGGTCACGAGGGGAAGGCCGATCCGAAGTTCCGCTGCACCCGCTGGGCCTTGTCGACGAAGCCGACCTCGATGCGCGTCAGCACCGCATCGAGGATCGGGTCACCGTTCCCCAGTGACTTGCGGTAGTTGTCCAGATCAACAGCTCGCTCCATGATCCGACCCGTCAGGGCTGCCTCGGCGTCGACCTTCAGGCCAGCGAACTTGGTGTCGTTGACCAGGTTCGCCACTGCCTTGTTGTGTTGCCTCTGCTCACGGCCGGGGATGATGCTCTGCTGGGGGTTGGCCCAGCGTTCGAGTTCGTTCATTACTACTTGCTCCGTTCTCTTGATCTGTGCGTCTGAGTGATCTCTGACGCTTGAGATCAAGTTTTCCGGGGCGGATGTCAGCAAAATGGGTACAAACCAGGTTGATCCTGGGGCATTCTCTGGGTATGTGGGAGAGATCCTGGTCGTCCGGCGAGCCTCAGGCAGGGGTACCGAGCCACGAAGCGGTCGTGGCCGATCTCTCGCGCCTACGCAGCGCTGGTGTCGGCAAACTCCGCACGACATCCACTCCTGCACTGCGCAGCGTCGCGGTCCTGCTCGACCTGTGTGACCCCGACGACAGGGAGCCCGCACCAGTGGCCACCTTGTTACGACAAGCAGTCGGTGAACTGGGAGGCGGGACTGACCAGGAGATCGCCGAGTACGTCCTCGGTCTGGCACCCGGCACGGGCCTGTGGCCGGTGGGCCGTCGACTGGAGCACGCAGCCCACCTGGCAGACATCAATGTGGAGACCTTCCGCAAGGGACGCCTCAAGGACACGCTCGGATATTTGGCCGAGCTGGTACTCGAGCAATGCCACCACGTGCACCTACGGCGGGCACGGGCGGAGATGACCGAACAACGCCACCCTGCTGACTCACGACTTGCAGTGCAGTGGGTCGAACGGTTCGAGGCGTACTACCGAATCTGGACTCCCGTGTACGCGCTGGCGGCTGACCTTGAAGCCGCGCTCGCGGTCTACACCCACGAGCCAGCCGACCACCTGCCCTGGGATCCCCACAGCAGACAGCCGTACGACCCAGAGATGCAAGCCAGGGGCTACGCCCGTTCGGCGCTCTACTGGTACACATGCTTCCTTTTGGAAGTGAAGCGGTTCATGGCGACACGCGGTGGACTCTGGCTCGCTTCAAGCATCGAGACCGAAGAAGCGATATCTGATGCGGTCTACCGCATCGGATGGCACAACGACATCAACGATGAAGATGACTCCTGGCTGCGACGCCACCTCGCTGATAGCAAGCGCGAGGAGGCCGACCACTTCACCGACCTCATCCTTTCCTTCCCGCGAGGGGTCCGCCTCTACGACCAGTGGCAGCGTTTCGTTCACGAAGGAGTAGACGTTCCTGAGGGTAAACGCGAGGCTTCGCAGGTGTGGCTCGCTATCCACGCTTGTCAAGATTACATGAGGATCATTGACGAAGACTGGGGGAGGATAGCCGATTGGTATAGGCAAGACGCGGGACAACGAAGAACGATTAGCGGCCCATATCTCTATCGTGGACTTTTGAGGGAGCAAGTGTCGAATTTCCCAGAGATGAGAAGGTGAGTGAACCTGAACACCACTGAGCATTATTCAGAAGTCACCATCCTAATCGGTAGAACTCAAGCCGTGTG
>CAYNFY010000183.1:0-4715 GCA_964396585.1 uncultured Nocardioides sp. | reverse complement strand
TACGACACCTCGGTGTTCAGCGGGCCGGAGGTGAACCCCACCTGGGAGCCCAGCTACGTTCCCGACGCGGTGGTGGCCCCGATCACCGGGCTCTGGGTGGACCGTGGTGTGCCGGCCTCGGGCTGGGGACGCGAGGCCGATCCGGCTGCTGCCGCCACACACACCTTCGCCGAGGCGCTACGGAGCCACGGGATCCAGGTCGGACCGAGGTCCAAGGACGTACGGGCTCCGGCCGGAGCCGAGCAGATCGCGGTGGTGCACAGTGCGCCGCTGTCCCAGATCGTCGAGCGAGTGCTGGACGTCAGTGACAACGAGGCCGCCGAGGTGTTGGCCCACCACGTGGGGATCGCGACCAGTGGCACCGGATCGTTCGCGGCCGGAGCGGCCGGGGTGAAGAAGACCCTGGCCGAGCTGGGAGTCGCCACGTCCGGACTGCGAATTCACGACGGTAGTGGATTGTCCCGGGAGAATCTGGTGGCTCGCGACACGATGCTCGGAGCGCTTCGGGTCGCCGCGGCTCCGGATCATCCGGAACTGCGTGCGGTGCTGACCGGTCTTCCGGTGGCCGGCTTCTCCGGGTCCCTGGCCAACCGTTTCGACACCGCGGACCCGGCCGGCCTGGGCATGGTGCGGGCCAAGACCGGCACGCTGACCGGAGTGCACGGCCTGGCCGGTCTGATCACCGACCGCAGCGGAGCCGTGATGGTCTTCGTGGCGGTCGCGGATCGGGTCGAGGTGGCCGACACCCTCGACGCCCGTGCCGACCTGGACAATCTCAGCGCCGCGCTCGCCGGCTGCTCATGCGGGCTCACCCCTCCCGCCTCCGGGTGAGGAGGCAGTTGGGCGTACCTCGAGACGCTGGGTGTCTCGCGTCGGGCGTTTCGGTCTCACCTGTGGCCTGGCTGGTTAGGCTCCTGGCATGAGCTCTCGCCCTATGGTCGACTGGCCACTCGCTACCAGGATCGGCATCAGGCTGGCCGGTCCCGGTCCCGAGGTCTCCGCCGACGAGGCGGCGGCGGTGGTGCGCGAACTGCGCGAAGGGGCGCATCGGTCCACCGAGTTGGTACGTGAGTTCACCGGGCTGTATGCACCCGAGCAGAGCGCCCCCGTCCTGGTCGTGGATCGGGCGGGCTGGATCCAGGCCAACGCCGATTCGTTCGCCACCATCCTCCAGCCGCTCACCGAGAAGATGACGACTCGCAAGGGTGCCGGCTCCGGCCTGACCCATGCGGTCGGCTCGAGGGTGACCGGCGGTGAGGTGGGTGCGGTCCTGGGTCTGCTGAGCAGCCGAGTGCTCGGTCAATTCGACCCCTTTCACGAGCCGTCCGGCAGGCTGCTGCTGGTGGCACCCAATATCGTGCGGATCGAGCGGGAGCTGAACGCCGACACACGGGACTTCAGATTGTGGGTGTGCCTGCACGAGGAGACCCACCGGGTTCAGTTCACCGCCGTGCCGTGGATGCGAGCGCACCTCTCCGCGCTGATCGAGAAGGTGCTCGCCACCGTTGAGCCGCAGACGTTGGTGGAACAGCTCAAGCAGGCAGCCGGTCAGGGCGCTGCCGAGTCCGGTCCGGCTCCGAAGGCCACGCTGCTCGAGCGGGTCTCCACTCCCGAGCAGCGTGAGGTGCTGGACCAGATCACCGGGGTGATGTCGCTGCTCGAGGGCCACGCGGACGTGGTGATGGACGGGGTCGGCCCGAGCGTGATCCCGAGCGTGCATCGGATCCGCAAGGCGTTCAACACCCGCCGGGGCGGGGTGAATCTGCTCGACAAGGTGCTGCGCCGGCTGCTGGGCATGGACGCCAAGATGGCCCAGTACCGAGACGGGGCCACCTTCGTCCGGGGCGTGGTCGAGAAGGTCGGCATGGAGGACTTCAACGCCGTCTGGGAGCGGCCCGAGAACCTGCCGAGCAAGCGCGAGATCGCCGATCCGGCGAGCTGGGTCGGTCGAGTGCTGTGAACGGGCGACCGAGTGAACGGAATCGCCGGTGAGCCTGCACCCATCGATCGCGGCGGTGCGAAACGGGGTTCGCCGTAGCATCGCTCTGCTTGCTCCCGGCGATGTCGTCATGGTCGCCTGCTCCGGTGGCACCGACTCCTTGGCGCTACTCTCGGCCACGCTCTTCGAGGCTCACAAGAAGGGCCTCACGGTCTCCGGGGTGACCGTCGACCACGGTCTGCAGGAGGGGTCGGGGGAGGTCGCGGACCGGGTGGTGACCCAGATGACCGTGATGGGGGCCGATCGGACGGTTCGGGTCAATGTCGAGGTGGAGCCCGGTGCACTGGGGCCGGAGTCGGCGGCTCGTCAGGCTCGCTACCAGGTGCTCGATCATGTGGCCGAGCGTGAGGGCGCGGCCTTGGTGCTGCTCGGACACACCCGCGATGATCAGGCCGAGACTGTGCTGCTCGGGCTGACCCGGGGAAGCGGCGGCCGCTCGCTCGCGGGCATGCGGCGCAGCTTCGACAGGTTCGTCCGGCCGTTGCTCGATGTCTCCCGGGTGGATACCTCGACCGCCTGTCTGATGGAGGGGCTGGAGCCCTGGCACGATCCGCACAATGACGACCCCGGCTTCACTCGGGTGCGGGTGCGTAAGAGCGTGCTTCCGGTTCTGGAGACCGAACTGGGGCCGGGAGTGTCGGCCACGCTGGCTCGGACGGCGGACAGCCTGCGTGAGGACATGGAGTACCTCGACGCTCAGGCCGAGAAGGCGCTGGCCAAGGTCGCGATGGGTGGTAACGCCCTGATGGCGCCGTCCGTGGGGGCGCTACCTACGGCGATCCGACGGCGGGTGATCCGGATGGCCGCGGTGAATGCCGGTGCGATCGACTCCGAGCTATTTCGTGACCATGTGCTGGCCGTGGACGCTCTGGTGGTCGACTGGCACGGGCAGAAGTGGGTGGACCTCCCGGGCCATCTGCGGGCTCTTCGGGAGGGCCCCATGCTCACCTTCGCCTCGGCCCGTGGGTGAGGTACAGCGGCTGTCACCGACCATTCGTGTCGATATTTGACCGGGATCGTCGTGCTGGGTCGGGTCTTCGTTCGACACCCGCAACGGTCTCGATATGCCCTGCGCTCTACGCTGGACCCATGGACGCCGCCCACGTTGAAGACGACCTGATCAACATCCTCTTCACCGAGGAGCAGATCCAGAACCGACTGGGTGAGATGGCCCAGCAGATCGCCGCCGACTACGAAGGCCGGGATCTGCTCATGGTGGGGGTGCTACGCGGCGCCGTGATGGTGATGGCCGACCTGGCTCGTTCGCTGCCACGTCACGTCGAGATGGACTGGATGGCGATCAGCTCCTACGGCGCCGGCACCAAGTCCTCCGGCGTGGTGCGCATTCTCAAGGACCTCGACACCGATATCGGTGACCGTGACGTGCTGATCGTCGACGAGATCATCGACACCGGTCTGACCCTGAGCTGGCTGGTCAACTCCCTGGGCACCCGTAGCCCGCGATCGATCGAGATCGCGACCCTGCTGCGTAAGCCGGAGGCATTGACCATGCCGGTGGAGCCCAAGTACGTCGGCTGGGACATCCCCAACGAGTTCGTGGTCGGCTACGGACTGGACTATATGGAGCGCTATCGCAATCTGCGCGACATCGGCACGCTGGCCCCGCACGTCTACAGCTGAGATCGCGCAAGCTGTCGAGACGCTGCCAGGACAGTTGTGTCCCCCTGCGACAATTGGCGCCAAGTGACCTATGGGTGACCTCTGGCGCGTGCCAGCCGGCCGAGCACGCGCTCATCACCCGCGCGTATACGTGTAGCGTCGCCCGTGCTGGTCGTTGAGCGAATGTGAGCGGAAAGAAGCCTGTGAAGCGCATTTTCAAGGGTCCCTGGGTCTGGGTCGTGCTGGTCGCGCTCGGCGTACTGCTGGCCATCCAGCTGTTCGCGCCGAGTGGTGGACCCGCCGAGGTCTCCACGTCGCAGATGAACTCCTACATCGCGAAGGGGCAGGTCAAGTCGATCACCTTCGTCGAGAACGACCAGGAGATGCGGGCCACCTTGGTCGAGGGCGTCCGCAAGGGTGGCGACAGCATCAAGGCCTACTGGCTGGACGGCACCCAACAAGACATCGAGCAGGCCGTGGCCGAGCAGGTGGCCGAGGGCAAGACCGAGAAGTACAACACCGAGGTGCCCAAGGGCAGTGTGATCGGATCGATCCTGATCACCCTGCTCCCGTTCCTGCTGATCATCCTGCTGTTCGTCTTCTTGATGAACCAGGTCCAGGGTGGCGGTCGCGGCGTGATGCAGTTCGCCAAGTCCAAGGCTAAGCTGATCACCAAGGACATGCCCAAGACCACGTTCGCCGACGTGGCCGGTGCCGAGGAGGCCATCGAGGAGCTCGGGGAGATCAAGGAGTTCCTTCAGGAGCCGGCCAAGTTCCAAGCGGTCGGCGCCAAGATCCCCAAGGGCGTGCTGCTCTACGGCCCGCCCGGAACGGGTAAGACGCTGCTGGCGCGTGCCGTGGCAGGCGAGGCCGGCGTCCCGTTCTACTCGATCTCCGGGTCCGACTTCGTTGAGATGTTCGGCGGCGTCGGGGCCTCCCGGGTCCGCGACCTGTTCGAGCAGGCCAAGGAGAACGCTCCGGCGATCGTCTTCATCGACGAGATCGACGCCGTCGGTCGACACCGTGGTGCCGGGATGGGTGGCGGCCACGACGAGCGCGAGCAGACCCTCAACCAGCTGCTGGTCGAGATGGACGG
>CAYNFY010000182.1:0-4756 GCA_964396585.1 uncultured Nocardioides sp. | reverse complement strand
GGAGTGCGGAGGCTTCAGACCCCAACTACACCCGCAACTGCGATGAGCCGGTTTCGGCCCCGAGTGCGGTTTCGGCTGCGCCGAACGGGGTCGATGTGGCGGTGCTCAAGGTTTCTGCCAGGGATGACACCACCCTGGTGCTGGGTGCCGATGGACTCCCCTACGGCACTGGGACCAACGGGGAGGGACAGCTGACGGGCTCCGACTCAGTCAACAAGACCACGCTCACCTTGCTCTCCGGCCTACCGGCGGGAGTGAAGGCCGTCGATGTCGCGATGGGCTATCGCCATGCCGTGGTGGTCGGAACGGATGGGTTCGCCTACGGCGCCGGCGCCAACGCCGATGGGCAGCTCACCGGACTGGATGAGAACCGGATCAGTCTAGGACGGTTGAGCGGCCTTCCGACGGGTGTCAAGGCCGTCGCGGCCGCGGCGTCCTACAATCACACGGCCGTTCTGGGATCCAACGGATCGGTCTACGGCACCGGGAACAACGATGACGGACAGCTCACCGGAACGGACTCCGAAGAGAAGACCACGCTGACCGTGATGACCGGTCTGCCGGCGGGGGTCAGGGCAAAAGCCGTGGCTGCCGGCGATTATCAGGTGCTGGTCCTGGGAACGAACGGGGTCGCCTACGGCGCCGGGCGTAACGGGAATGGGCAGTTGACCGGTGCCGCCCTGGATGACAAGACCACACTGACGGCATTGACCGGGCTCCCCACCGGGGTGAAGGCGATGGCCGTCGCCGGCGGCTTCGACCACTCGTTGGTTCTTGGTTCCAATGGCGTTGCCTATGGTGCTGGTACGAACGAGAACGGGCAGTTGACCGGTGTCGCCCTGGATGACAAGAGGACGCTGAGCCCGCTGACCGGGCTGCCAGCCGGGGTCAGGGCGACCGCGATCGCGGCCGGTGGCTACCACTCGATGGTCGTGGGCTCCAATGGCGTTGCCTATGGTGCTGGTTCGAATGACGAGGGGCAGCTGACCGGTACGGACAGCGATGACAAGAGGACGCTGAGCCCGCTGACCGGGCTGCCAGCCGGAGTCAGGGCGACCGCGATCGCGGCCGGTGGCTACCACTCGGTGGTCGTGGGCTCCAACGGCGTCGTCTACGGGACCGGTGATAACGGCGGAGGCCAGCTCACGCGTGCTCGCGGTGTCGATGTTGTCGAAACCCTGACGCCGTTCACCGGACAGATCGTTGCGGCATCGGTGGCACCCCGCATCGTCGGATCGGTGCGCGTCGGCAGCACGGTCCGGGTTGCACTCGGAACCTGGGCGCCGCAACCGACGGTGATCAGTTACCAGTGGATGCTCAACGGACAGCCGATCGCGGGTGCTCGGGGTGCGACCTACAAGGTGGCCACGAGAGACTGGAAGAAGTCGCTGACCGTGCAGGTGACCGGCGCCCGACCGGAGGCGATCTCAGGCACTAGCAGGAGCGCCGGCGTCACCGTCTTCAAAGGGCCGTTGAAGTTCAAGGCGAAAACGAAGCCGAGGATCACCGGCACGGCCAAGGTGGGCAAGAAGCTCAAGGTGACGAAGACCAAGAAAAAGAACTGGGCTCCGAAGGCCAGTAAGCAATCGATCCAGTGGCTGCGCAATGGAGCTCCGATCAAGGGAGCCACGAAGATTCGCTATCGGCTCAAGCGTGCCGATCGAGGCAAGAGGATCGCGGTGAGGATCACAGCCCGAAAAAGCTTCTATCTCGATGGTGTGATCCGCACCAAGGCGACCAAGAAGATCGCCAAGAAGTAGTTTCGGACAACACGACATCCCGCTCCCGGGTGCTGATCGGGAGCGGGATGGGCCCGCCGATTAAGGTGTACGGCGTGACTGACGAACTTCCTCCCTGTCCCGAGTGCACGAGCGCCTTCACATACGAGCTCGGATCGCTCCTGGTGTGCCCCGAATGTGCCCACGAATGGGCACTTGGCGACCCCGAATCCGAGTCGATGGAGAATGCCCGCCAGGTCCGGGACTCGGTCGGCAACGTACTGGCCGAGGGTGACACGGTGACGATCGTCAAAGACGTGAAGGTGAAGGGCGCCTCGGGCTCCATCAAGGTGGGGACCCGGGCCAAGGGCCTCCGGTTCGTAGCCGGTGTCGGTGACCATGACATCGAAGCCAAGGTCGACGGCTTCGGGGTGCTGCAGTTGAAGTCCAGCGTGGTCAAGAAGGCCTGAACGCGCCTGCTGCAGAGTCCATGGCGAAGGAGACACCGCAAGGCCGCGACCGCCGAAGCGGCCACGGCCTTGGGATCGACGCGCGCCAACTGAATGTTGGGGGAACCTCAGTGGCTGCCAGGGGCTCATCGGGGGGGTGAGCCCTTGGTGGTCGAATGGCTGCACAGTAGCACTCGGGTGGGGGCTGTGGTGTGGCGAATCCCTGAAAATCCTGAGCCGATCGATGCCCCCGAGGCTTGGGACGGCGTCATCTGATCGTCACCCGAAACACCCCGGCCGGTCCCTTGGTGTCCGGTGTCGGTTCGACTCGATCGGTTGTGCTCGGCGAGACACACCAGATCGAAAGGAACCTGCCGTGCTCCGCACTCAGCGCTTCGCCCTCGGCGTTGCTGCAGTCTCGGGTCTCGTGCTCACCGGCACCCTGACCGCCCAAGCCGTCTACTCCCCGAACCAGGAGGGCTTCGCCGGCGAACGGTCCGC
Source organism: uncultured Nocardioides sp. (assembly GCA_964396585.1). GTDB lineage: Bacteria > Actinomycetota > Actinomycetes > Propionibacteriales > Nocardioidaceae > Nocardioides. The sequence goes on along the minus strand of CAYNFY010000182.1, from coordinate 2,088 downwards.
AGCCCTTGCCAAGGCCCTCGACCCGGCCAAGCCCAAGAGCGTCATCCTGATCATCGGTGATGGCATGGACGACTCCATGATCACCGCCGCCCGCAACTACGAACTCGGTGCCGGGGGACGCTTCAAGGGCCTGGACGCGCTGCCCTTCACCGGCGCGATGACCACCTACGGACTCAAGGCCGGCTCGGCCCCGGACTACCCGATCGCCTATGTCTCCGACTCCGCGCCGACCGCCTCGGGCTGGTCCACCGGTAAGAAGACCATCGACGGCCGCCTCTCTCAGGGTCCTTCGAGTGCCGCCAACGTGCCGGGCACCGACTACGAGACCGTGCTGGAGAAGTTCAAGAAGGAGGGCAAGCTGGTCGGCAACGTCTCCACGGCGGAGATCACCGACGCGACGCCGGCCGCGGCGGCCGCGCACATCAATGCGCGGGGTTGCCAGGGACCGGCCGACATGGGCGCCTGCGCCCCTGCCAAGAAGTCCGCCGGCGGCAAGGGGTCGATCGCTGAGCAGCTGGTCGACTCCGGCACCGATGTGATGCTGGGTGGCGGGCTGAACCGGTTCAACCAGAGCATCGAAACCGGAGGGACGGTCAAGGCCTACGCCGAGGCAAAGGGATACCGCTCGGTTGCCGACAAGGCCGGTCTGGCCTCGATCACCTCGCTCGAGGACGGTCCGGTATTGGGCCTCTTCTCCGGCGGAAACATGACGCCGCTGTACTCGCCATTGGTGGCGACCGCCCCGCCAGGCGCCGGTAGCGCGAGCACCACCTGCAATGTCGCCGACCGGGGCGATCAGCCTGGTTTCGCGGAGATGACCAAGAAGGCCATCGACCTGCTGGACGGAGGCGCCGCGGGCAAGGGCTTCTTCCTGCAGGCTGAGAGCGCCATGATCGACAAGCAGGAGCACGCCAGTGACATCTGCGGCGCGATCGGTGACCTCAAGCAACTCGACGAGGCGGTCCAGGTGGCCCTGGAGTACCAGGATGAGAACCCGGACACGTTGATCATCGTGACCGGCGACCACGCCCACTCCACCCAGATCGTGGGCAGCAATGGTGAGGGGCGCCAGACCGCGACCGTACAGACCGCCGATGGCGATCCGATGACGGTGGCCTACTCGACCTCGGGCAGCGGCTCCAACCACACCGGCGCCCAGATCCGGGTCGCGGCCTCGGGCCCGCAGGCCGCCAATGTGACCGGCGTGATCGACCAGACCGATCTCTTCGCCACGATGCTGGGCCGCACCCCCAGCACGCTGCCCACCGGGCCGACCGGGCCGACCAAACCAGGCGTGACCAAGCCGGCCGCCGCGGTGGCCGTCGCCGGAGGCGTCTCGGTCAGGGGATTGAAGAAGAAGGGGATCAAGGTGGCGGTCGCTGCGAGCGGCGCCACCTCGGTCAGGGTGACCCTCAAGCAGGGCAAGCGCACCGTGGTGGCCAAGAAGGTCTCGTCGGCCGGTGGCAGGCTCGCATTGAAGGGCAAGGCCAAGAAGGGCCGGGCCACGGTCACCGTCACCGCCACCGGAAAGGGCGGCGTTGCCACTCGCTCCACCTCAGTGAAGATCACCAAGTGATCGACCGCTGACGGTTCGGACGACTCACCGCCAAGCGCGCGAGCCCCCGCCGAATGGCGAGGGCTCGCGCGCTTGGCGTTCAGGTGCATCACATCGTGTTGACGATCAGGCCGATGTGGGTGAAGAAGTTCATCGCACCGAAGAGCAGCAGCAGTACCCCGGAGATACCCCACAGCCATCCGGTCACAAGAGTCCAGACGTTGTTCGCGCGCGGGGTCTGCAATGCGGAGCGGATGGCCAGGGCCAAGGCGATCGCTCCGAGTCCCACGATGCCGATCAGGACGGACATGAAGATCGCCTCGACCAGCGGGTAGTCGGCGAATTCGCCCGAGATCGGCTCCTCGGCGGGCGCCGCGAACAGTTGGTACTTGATCCCGGCCACCGCGATGGCCACCAGAGCGAGTCCGAGCCCGGTCACGAAGACCGATACCGGGCGGGCGACCTTCGCCAGAGCCTGCACCGGCTCGGAACCGGACAGTGCGGCCGCGCCGCGCTTCCACAGCCAGAATGCG
>CAYNFY010000181.1:0-4823 GCA_964396585.1 uncultured Nocardioides sp. | reverse complement strand
CCGTGGCGATGCTCGTGACGGGCTGGGTGTCGAGCCGCATCGGCGCCAAGCGCACGCTGGTCGTGGGGCTCGTGTTGATCGTCGCCTTCAGTGCGCTCGCCGGCGCCTCGAACAGCATTGCCGGCATCGCCGCCTTCCGCGCCGGCTGGGGCCTGGGCAACGCCCTCTTCGTCGCTACCGCACTATCCACCATCGTGCAGTCCACCAAGGGGTCACTGGCCAACGCCATCATCCTCTTCGAGGCCGCCCTGGGGCTGGGTATCGCCTCGGGACCGCTGCTCGGCGGGGTACTGGGCGAACACTCCTGGCGAGCACCGTTCTTCGGCGTCTCGACACTGATGCTGCTGGCCCTGCTGGCCACGATCTTCTTCCTCCCCAGCACCCCGCCGACCGGGCGCAAGACCTCGATCGCGGATCCGATCAAGGCGCTGCGTCACCCGGCATTGGGAATCCTGGCCGGCGTGGCCATCTTCTACAATCTCGGCTTCTTCACCCTGATGGCCGCCGGACCCTTCGCGCTCCCCTCCTTCACGATCATGCAGATCGGATGGACCTTCTTCGGTTGGGGCCTGCTGCTGGCCATCACCTCGGTCTGGGTGGCTCCCGTTCTGCAACGCCGCTTCGGGCTCCTGCCCACGATGCTCACCATGCTGTCCTTGTTCGCGCTCGACCTGGCCGCCATGGCCGGCTGGACCGACAAGCCTCAGGTGATCGTCGGCGCGATCGTGCTGGCCGGCGCCTTCCTCGGCGTGATCAACACCCTGGTCACCGAAGCCGTGATGGCCTCAGCCCCAGTCGAACGACCGGTCGCCTCGGCTGCCTACTCGTTCGTCCGCTTCACAGGCGGTGCGATCGGGCCCTTCGTGGCCCTCAAATTGGGCGAGAACGTGAACGCGCACGCGTCGTTCTGGTTCGGCGCGATCGCCATCGGGGTGGGCATCGTCATCCTGGCTCTGGGCGCCCGCATCGTCGACCACGCCGTGCATGCCAAGCACGAAGCGTTGGCTCCCGAGCACAGCGAGCAGGAGGCTGCGGCCATCCTGGTCGGCGATCTCGACTGATCCCGACGGGATCGAGAACACCCTCAAGCCAGGCGGGCGGCCACCTCCGCCGCCGCGGCGACCACCCTGGGCGCCACCACACCCTCATCGATCGGGGCGCCCAGGGTCACGATCCCGACCGAGGCGTCGAGTCCCCGGATACCCGGCACCGGGGCCGCCAGACCATGCGCCCCCGACTGCAGCTCACCGGTAGAGACCACATAGGCCCGGGCTCCGCGAGCCCGCGGCACCCGGCCCATCTGGATGGCCCTTCCGGCGGCGCCGGAATTGATCGGGTGCCGTGCACCCACCCGATAGGCCACGTGGAAGTCGGTCCAGGATGGCTCGACCACGGCCAGGGCCAGGGCCTCCTCGCCATCTGCGACGGTGAGGTGGGCGGTCGCACCCACGGTGTCGGCCAGTTGTCGCAGCACCGGCACCGCCAGATCCCGCAGCACCGGCTGGACGGCGGCGGCGAGATGCATGATGCCGAGCCCCAGATGCAGTCGCCCGGTCACGTCACGACGGATCAGGCGATGTTGCTCGAGGGTGCTGACGAGCCGATAGACGACCGTCCGGTTGATCTCTAGGGCAGCGGCCAGTTCCGTGACGGTCAGCCCGTCAGGAGACTCCGCCAGCACCTCGAGCACGCGCAGACCTCGGTCGAGGGTCTGTGACGTTTCAGCGGCCATACCGATCAGAGTAGCCCCGGACCACTACCCCCTGACCAGAGTAAACACCCCATCGGATGCCAACTCAGGCCAAAACAGCCCGTCGGGGCCATGGCCGGACCAGACAACCGGCCTGGGAATGTCGGCTACTTGGCCGCCCACTCCCGGATCCGGTTGATCCGCTCACCCAACTGGTCCGCGGTGGCCACGGCTGCAGCAGGCCCGCCGCACTCCTTGCGCAGCCGCGCATGGGTGGCCCCGTGCGGGGCACCGGTGCGGTGGAACCAGGCCGCGACCAGGCCGTTCAACTCTCGACGCAGTACCGAGAGGTGCTCATGCGCCGAGACCCGCTCGGCCACCGGGGCATCGACGACCACCGGGCCCGAGGGCTGCCGCGCTGCCTTCTGCTGGCGGGCCCGTTCGGCCTGCCGGGAGTGCAGCAGGTCACGCACCTGTTCGGGCTCCAGCAGACCGGGGATCCCGAGGAAGTCCATCTCCTCCTCAGAGCCCACGCTCACCTCCCCGGAGTGCCCGAACTCACCGCCGTCGTAAAGCACTCGGTCGAAGGATGCGGTCGAGCCGAGCGCCTCGTAGGCGCCTTCGAGCGCATCCGAGGCGCCCTCGTCAGCATTGGCCTGCGCCAGCAGCCGGTCCTCGGGGGCGAACAGGTCGTCCTCCGCGGTGACCCGCTTGCCGAGCACGTGATCACGCTGGACCTCCATCTCGGCGGCGTAGCCGAGCAGGTTCGGCACCGAGGGCAGAAAAACCGAAGCCGTCTCGCCGCGCTTGCGGGCCCGCACGAAACGGCCCACCGCCTGGGCGAAGAACAGCGGAGTAGAGGTACGAGTGGCCCAGACACCCACCGCGAGCCGTGGCACATCGACGCCCTCGGAGACCATCCGGACCGCGACCATCCACTCGTCGTCGCTCTCGGCGAATTTGCCGATCTTCTTGCTGGCCGCCTTCTCGTCCGAGAGCACCGTGACCGGGGACTTGCCGGTGATCCGCCTGAGCAATTTGGCATATGAACGAGCCGACTCCTGATCGGAGGCGATCACCAGTCCACCGGCATCCGGCATGTGTCGCCTGACCTCGACCAGACGCTTGTGTGCGGCCTCCAGCACCGCCGGCATCCACGAGCCGGCCGGGTCGAGAGCGGTACGCAACGCCTGGGCGTGCATGTCCTTGGTGAGCGGTTCGCCCAGTCGCGCGGCGACCTCGTCGCCGGCGCTGGTGCGCCAGCTCATCTCACCCGAGTAGGCCATGAACAGGACCGGACGCACCACATGGTCGGCCAACGCCTCGGAGTACCCGTAGGAGTAGTCGGCCATCGAACGCGGAATCCCGTCGCCGCCGGGCACATAGGTGACGAAGGGGATGGGGTTCACGTCCGAGCGGAACGGGGTACCGGTCAACGCCAACCGTCGGGTGGCCGGGTCGAAGGCCTCGCGCACGCCCTCGCCCCAGCTCAGTGCATCACCGGCGTGATGGATCTCATCGAGGATCACCAGGGTCTTGAACCGCTCGGTGCGGATCCGCATGGCCAGCGGGTTGACCGACACCCCCGCATAGGTGACCGCGATGCCCAGGTAGTCCTTGGAGGTCTTGCCCTGGCCCGCCGCGAACGTCGGGTCGATGGGTATCCCGACTCGGGCGGCGGCCTCGGCCCATTGTGTCTTCATGTGCTCGGTGGGAGCGACGATCGTGATCCGGTCGATGATCCGGCGCTGCAGCAACTCCGCGGCGACGGTCAACGCGAACGTCGTCTTGCCGGCCCCCGGTGTGGCCACCGTGAGGAAGTCGCGAGGTGCGGCGTCCATGTACTTCTGCATCGCAGCGGTCTGCCAGGCACGCAGCGATGTGGCCGTCCCCCAGGCGGCACGCTCCGGCCAGGCCGGGGTCAGTGCTTGTGGTGCGGAGGGGACGGCGTCGGGCCGACGATTCACTCCGGCGAGCCCTCGCCGCCATCGGGGTTCATGGACTCCCACACTTCCTTGCACTCCGGGCAGACGGGGTACTTCTCCGGCGCTCGGCTGGGTACCCAGACCTTGCCGCACAGGGCGACGACCGGTGTCCCCATCACCATCGCCTCGGTCAGCTTCTCCTTGGGCACATAGTGCGAGAACCGCTCGTGGTCACCTGCGTCAAGCGGAACGGTGAGTCGTTCCTCGACAGTGGTCGCACTTGGGGCAAATCCGATGTTGGCCATGATTCCTCCAGTCTAGGGCGTCGGTAGGACAGCGCGTCGGCGCCATCGGGCTCAGTTCATCGATGCATCGCTGGGACGGGTCGAATGCCAGGCCAGATCGCCCGGCTGGCGTCGCAGCACCTGTCGGACCAGATCGCTGACATCATCCAGAAAGGCGTCCTCGGCCTCGGCGGGCACGACGTACCAGCTCCCCTCGGCGATCTCCTGGACCAGCTGCTCCGCCTCCCACCCGGCGTATCCGGCGAAGATCCTCAGCTCGCTGAGCGACCCCTCCACGAGGGCTACCGGGGTGTCCAGGTCGACCAGCCCCACGTCGGAGAAGACCTGCCGGAACCCGACCGGAATGTCGGCGGTGTCCACGAGGCGTCCCAGCGCCAACGCGCCGTCGACGCCTACCGGTCCTCCGCGAAAGAGCACCTCGGGCGAGGCCACCTGGTCCTGCCAGGGCACCAGCACCTCGCCTACCGGTACCGGCGAGGGGTGGTTGAGCACCACTCCCAGGGACCCCGAATCGTCTACGTCCAGGATCAATACCACGGAGTCGGCGAAGTTCGGGTCGAGCAGTTCGGGAGTGGCGACCAGCAGTTGTCCCGCACGTACAGCGCTCATAGACCCATCATCCACCTCCTGGCCGAGACTCGCGGCTTACCCACGAGTAGGTTCTGGCCGCGGTCACTTCCGGGCGTTCCGCCTGAGCGCGTGCACGTACCGGGAGCATGCGACACATCTACTATGAGCGCATGAGCAATGCGGACACCTTCCCCGCCCGGCGGCCCTCACGGCCCACCCGCCGTCAGCAGTTCTCCGCCACGACGAAGGCCGCGCTGGTCGACGTGGCCGAGAAGATGTTCACCGAGCACGGCTATGCGGGTTCCTCGCTCGTCGCCGTGGTCGCCGGCGCTG
>CAYNFY010000180.1:0-4971 GCA_964396585.1 uncultured Nocardioides sp. | reverse complement strand
TCGTCGTCCTCGCCGGGCTTGACGAAGAACTCCATCTCCATCTGCTCGAACTCCCGGGTCCGGAAGATGAAGTTGCCCGGGGTGATCTCGTTGCGGAACGACTTGCCGATCTGCGCGATCCCGAACGGGGGCTTCTTACGGGCGGAGGTCTCCACATTCTTGAAATTCAAGAAGATGCCCTGAGCGGTCTCGGGGCGCAGGTAGTGCATCCCGGACTCGTCGTCGACCACGCCGACGTGGGTCTTGAGCATGCCCGAGAACTGCTTGGGCTCGGTCCACTGACCGCGGGTACCGCAGTTGGCGCAGACGACGTCGCTCATCGGTACGTCGTCGGCCGTGGCCAGCCCCTTCTTCTCACCCTGCTTCTCGAAGTAGGCCTCCTGCAGGTGGTCGGCCCGGTAGCGCTTGTGACAGCTCTGGCACTCCACCAACGGGTCGTTGAAGGTGTCGACGTGACCCGAGGCGACCCAGGTCTCCCGAGGCAGGATGATCGAGGAGTCCAGTCCCACGACGTCATCGCGGCGCTGCACCATCGCCTTCCACCACTGCCGTTTGATGTTCTCCTTGAGCTCGACACCCAGCGGACCGTAGTCCCAGGCTGAGCGGGTTCCTCCGTAGATCTCACCGCACGGGAAGACGAAACCTCGACGCTTGGCCAGCGAGACGACGTGATCGACGGTGGACGGGGGCGGCTTTGCCACAGGACTGCTCCAATTCGGTTGGACAGGATCGACTGGCTGTCGACCGCGAACGATCAGCCTACCGAGCGGGGGCTGGCCACGTTGAGGTCGGCTCCGGGCCGGACCTCCTCGTAGGCCCCGGGCTCATCGACGGCGCGTCCCAGCACCTGGCTGCCGTTCAGTTTGACCTCGTAGGAGCCCAGCGCCCGGCGATAACTGCCCACATCGCGCCAACGGCTGATCAGGGTCCACAGCCTTGGGGTGTCCAGGTTGCGGCCGACCACCGCCTCGAGGCAGCCGGTCTGCCCGGCCAGGAGCGCGCGCACTCCCTCGAGGTCCTCGCGAAAGGAGTGTTCGTCCGGGTCCACGTCGAAACGGGTGATCACCAGCATCGTCACAGAGTATCGGGCTTCACCCCACCGGCTTGCCCCGATGCAGCGATCACTCCGAACGACAGGGAGTCGAAGTTGACAATGGTTCTCAACTGGATTGAGAATCGTTCTCATGAAGTTTTCGCCGCGCACCACCGCCGTCACCCTGGGCCTGACCGGCCTATTGCTCACCGCCTGCGGTTCGGGGGCGGGTAGCGACGACGGGCGCCCGCTGGTGACTGCCGCTGTCGGCCCGTTGGCCTGGGTGGCCGATGAGGTCGGCGGCGACCAGGTGCGGGTGGAGAGCCTCACCACGCCCGGGGTGGAGCCCCATGACCTGGACCCGGGGATCGCGCAGATCGCCGACCTCGAGAACTCCCAGCTCGTGATAATCCTCAACGGCTTCCAGCCTGCCGTCGACAAGGCGGCCCAGAATGTCTCGAGCAGCAAGGTCCTCGACGCCGCCGACGTGGTCGACCTGTTGCCGGGCGCGGACCTGCATGAGGAGTCCGGGGGTGACCACGACGACCACGATGGTCATGACCACGGCGACCTCGATCCGCACTTCTGGCAGGACCCGACCCGAATGGCCGATCTGGCCGATGCGGTCGCCACCGCGCTGGGGAAGAAGAACCCCGAGCATGCCCAGGACTTCACCCAGCGCGCCGAGCAGTTGCGTGAGCGACTCTCCGGGCTGGATGTCGAATACCACGACGGCCTGGCCGACTGTGCCCGGCACACGGTCGTCGTGAGCCACGAGGCCTTCGGATACCTGAGCAAGTACGGCCTGGAGTTCGAGGCGATCAACGGCATGTCCCCCGGCGCCGAACCCACTCCGGCCGATCTGGCGCGGCTGCAGCGGCTGATCCGCACCGACGGGATCACCACCGTCTTCTCCGAGGAACTCGCCACCAAGAAGCTCGCGCAGACCCTGGCCCAGGATGCGGGGGTGAAGACCGAGGTGCTCGACACCTTGGAGGGGATGAGCACCAGCAGCGACTATTTTGCTCTGATGCGCACCAATCTCACCAAGCTCCAAGCCGCCAACGGGTGTCGCTCGTGAGTTCGCCCGCTCTCCCCGACCCCGTCCGCCTGGTGGGCGGAGGTGTGCTGCTCGGCGGCCGTCCCGTGCTGCGCGACGTGGACCTGAGGGTAGGGCCCGGGGACTTCGTCACCGTGATGGGCGCCAACGGGTCCGGCAAGTCCACTCTGATCAGGGCCGTCACCGGGCTGCTCCCGCTGTCCCGCGGCGAGTTGCGACTCTTCGGGGTACCGTCCGCCGACTTCACCGAGCGTTACCGGATCGGCCTGGTGCCGCAGAACTCCGTGCAGTTGGGCGGCGTCCCCTCGTCGGTCCGCGAGGTGGTCGCCTCCGGGCTGGTGGGCCGGCGCCCGCTGCTGCGCCGGCTGAATCGTGAGCGCCGCGACACGGTCCGCGAGGCGCTGGAGACGGTGGACCTGACCAGCAAATCGAGCGACACCACCTCCCATCTCTCCGGCGGACAGCGGCAGCGCATGCTGATCGCCCGAGCCCTGGTAGGGCGGCCCGACCTGCTCGTCCTGGACGAGCCGACCGCCGGTGTCGATCTGCCGCACCAGCAGACGCTGGCCGCGACCCTGGCGATGTTGAAGGGACGCGGGGTGACGATCTTGATGGTGGCTCACGAGCTGGGGCCGCTGGCGCCACTGGTCGATCGGGCCGTGGTGATGCGCGACGGCAGGGTGGTGCATGACGGCCGCCCTCTGTCGGCCGAGGACGTCCATGCCCGCCATGGAGAACCGCATCTGGATCTCCCGATCAGCCCCGGGCTGATCGGCGCCTCACCCTTCGACCGACTCACCGACACCGAGGAGGGCCTGCAATGAGCCTGTGGGAACTACTCGGCACCGACTTCATGCAGCGAGCCCTGGTGGCGGCGCTGCTGACCGGGCTGGCCGCCCCCACCATCGGAGTCTTCCTGCTCCAGCGGCGACAAGCGTTGATGGGTGACGGGATCGGACACGTCGCCGTCACCGGAGTCGCCCTCGGCCTGGTCACCAACACCTCTCCGACCTGGGCGGCGATCGTCGTCTCCGTGCTCGGTGCACTGGCGATCGAACTGGTCCGCGAGAAGGGGCATGCCAACGGAGACGTTGCGTTGGCGCTGCTGTTCTACGGTGGACTGGCCGCGGGGGTGCTGATCACCGGGATCGCCGGGCAGGGAGCCTCCCGGCTCCAGGAGTTTCTGTTCGGCTCCCTGATCACTGTCTCCGCGTCGGATGTGTGGTTCACCCTGGCCCTGACCGTGGTGATCCTGGCCGTCACCCTGGGCCTGGCACCGCAACTGTTCGCGGTCTCCACCGACCCCGACTTCGCGCGGGTCTCCGGGTTGCGGGTGCGTGCCTTCAACATGGTGATCGCGATTCTGGCCGCCGTCACCGTGACCGTCGCCATGCGTACCGTGGGGCTTCTGCTGGTCTCGGCCCTGATGGTGGTCCCGGTGGCAGCCAGCCAGCAGTTGGCCAACTCGTTCCGCAACACCATGCTCGGCGGGATGCTGGTCGGCACGCTGTCCGGCGTCTGCGGCCTGCTGATCAGCGCCGTGCTCTCGAACAAGGCCACCGTCGCCCCGGGACCGACGATCGTGCTGGTCGCGCTGGCCTTCTTCGCGGCCACCTGGCCGGTCGGCGCGTTGATCCGCCGCCGCCGACAGCTGACCGTTCCTTTCCCGGAGGTCGAGGCGATGCCGCATCAGACCACCGACTCTCATCCGCACCAGCACGGAGAAGACTGCGGACACGTGGCCGTCGAGCACGGTAACCACGTGGACTACCTGCACGACGGACATCGACATGCCGCCCATGGAGGTCACTATGACGAGCACTGAGCCCGCCCGCAGCGATCGGATCGCGGAGGCTGGATCCACGCAGCAACCGGCTCTGGCCAACCTTCGACCCACCCGCCAGCGCCTCGCGGTGGTGGCGGCGCTGGAGACCTTCGAGGACTTCCGTTCGGCCCAGGAGATCCATGACCTGCTGGTCAACGGCGGCGACTCGGTAGGACTGGCGACCGTCTATCGCACCCTGCAGGCGCTGGCCGAGGCCGAGGAGGTCGACGTCCTGCGCTCCGAAGAGGGCGAGACCGTATACCGGCGTTGCTCACGATCGCACCACCACCACCTGGTCTGTCGCTCATGCGGCTCCACCGTCGAGGTGGAAGGCCCCGAGGTAGAGCGTTGGGCCGCGTCGGTCGCCGCCGAGCACGGCTACACCGCCGTCACCCATACCTTGGAGATCTTCGGACTCTGCGATCGTTGCTGACCGGGCGGCCGGAATCCGGTGGACAGTCGGGGCTCCCGTTTGCCAGCATCACCACATGTTCGAGGTCACCGGCACCGCCACATCGGTTCACCCGCCCAAGGCACGAGCCGGTGATCGGGTGGCGGTGCTGTCTCCTGCCTTCGCGGCCCCGGCCGTGGGTTCTGCGGTCCACGAGCAGGGGCTACGTCGACTGAACGAGCTGACCGGGCTGATGCCGGTCGAGTACCCCACGACCCGGCAGCTGGGTGCCACCCCGGAGGACCGGGCCCGCGACCTGAACGCGGCCTTCGCCGATCCGGAGATCCGGGCCGTGCTGGCGACCATCGGTGGTGAGGACCAGATCACCGTGATCCCCTATCTCGATCCCGACCTGGTCCGGGCCGACCCCAAACCCTTCGTCGGGTACAGCGACAACACCAACCTCACCAACTGGCTCTGGGGAGCCGGCGTGGCCAGTTTCTATGGTGGGTCCACCCAGGTACAGCTGGGGCCGGGGCCGGCCCTCGACCCGATTCATGCTCGGTCGCTGCGCGCCGCACTCGTCGAGGGCGGGCGCCTGGAGATCACCGAGCCGGGCACCTCCGAGGATGTGGGTCGCGAGTGGGCCGACCCGAGGGCCC
>CAYNFY010000179.1:0-4982 GCA_964396585.1 uncultured Nocardioides sp. | reverse complement strand
CCTCCATCTCGCGCTTCGACTTCACCTTGACCTCGGGGCCCTTCTCCGAGGGCAGCAGGCCGGTGGCCATGATCTTGATCCCGTCCACCCCGTTCTTGATCTGGCGGCGGACCTCGCGGGTGATCCCGTCGACGTTGTGGACGACCGTGGCGTATCCGGTCGTCCCCTCATCGTTGATCAGTCGCCCGGCGGTACCCCCCAGCATCGTCATCAGCGCATTCCCACCGGCGCGCATCCGCGGCCCCCGGACGATGCCCGCGTCGATCGCGTCCCGCAGCTCCACCCCGATATTCCACAGGCAGTCGGCGTCTAGGACGCTCGTCACCCCGGCCCGCAGCACCTTCTCGGAGTTGTAGGCCGACAGCATCGAACTGAACGCCTCGGTGCGATGGAAGAACAACTCGTCGTTACCGGTCGGCTCGCCGAAGGAGAGATGGGTATGGGCATCGATCAGGCCCGGCATCACGGTCCGGCCCGAGGCATCGATCCGCACCACGTCGGCACTCTCGGCGACCAGTTCGTCGGCCTCCGCCCCGAGGGCGAGGATCTGACGATCCCGAATCAACACCGTCTCCCCCACCCGCGGCGCGGCTCCGGTCCCGTCGATCACGGTCCCGTTCTCGATGGCGATCAACTGGGGCATCTGTCGTTCCTCTCCTCGCTCATACCGTGCTCATGCCGGGCGGTCAGAACGCCGGTTCCCGATCAGTACCGGATAGCTACTGAAGTGGTCACGTGAGGAGCCCAGCTCCTTCACCGGCGGTGCGGCGGGATCGTGCAGCACGCCCTCACGCAGCAGGGCTCGCACCATCAGCGGGACCGTGCCCAGGACATGCTCGGAGTCCGGCCCCTTGGGGACAGTGCCACCGTCGAGCTCCATCCCGATGCAGGCATGCATGCCGGCTCCGAAGGTGTGTCCCCACGGCTGCACACCCGAAGGCGTGACCCGGTCGGGGTCGAAGCGGGCCGCGTCCGAGCCGAAGACGTCGGTGTCGGCGTTCGCGGCCCGGATATCCATCCGCACGTAGCCGCCCGAGGGCACGATGCGACCATCTCGCAGGGTCACCTCCGCCTCAGCCCGGCGCAGCGCCTCGGGACTCGCCGGGTGCAGCCTGAGCGCCTCGTGGACACATCGCTGGACGAAGACGTCGTCCTCGAGGTCGGCCACCCGGTCGGGGTGAGCCGCGGCCCAACGCAGGATCTCGTCCACCGAGTGGGTGAACGCGTCCGCGGTGCTGTGCGAGCCCGCCTGTAGATAGAAGGCGACCTCCCTGACCATGTCGTCACGTTCGAGGCCCAGTTCTTCGCGGTGCCGGATCAGCGCGGTGAGGACGTCCTTGGGGTGGTCCTCGACCTCGACCTCGGGGTCACTCAGCAGCGCCTGCCGGTGCTCGTAGGCGGGGGTGAAGAACATCGCGTCGAATCGGGCCATCGCGTCTCGCACCTCGGCGCGCACCGTCTCCGGGTCACGCGTGCTGTGCGCCAGAGTCGCCCCCTCGGAGAACTTGTGCGCGAACTCCTGCAACGCATCGGTCTCCGCCACGGTCCCGGTCACCCGATCGATCCCGGCCACCCGGGCGGTCAGGTTCATCGTGGTCCGGGTCCCCAGCAGCACCAGATCGGCGGCCCCGGCCCGCACCACCGGCTCGAAGGCCTCCGCGATGATCTGCGGAACCAGCTCGGCCTCCCACGATCGGAAGGTGCCCCGGCGGAACAGCCGGTTCTCCACCCGACGGCGCAACTGGTGCGCCGGACCGTGCAGATCGAGCAGCGTGTTGTGCATCACCACGCCGCCGGCGGAGTAGAGCCCCTGACGCAGGTCGCGTTGGCGGAACCCATCCCACAGCTCCGCATAGCTGCTCAGCGTCAGCGTGGTCGTGCCGCCCGCGCTCTGGTCGTCCATCGTCCCCTCCGACACCCTGTCCTCCCTCACTGCAAGCCTTGATTGACGCCACCGTCGATCGGCAGCGCGGTACCCGTGATGTAGCGCGCCTGCTCGGAGCAGAGGAACGCCACCGCAGCCCCGAAGTCGTCCGGCTCTCCCAGGGCTCGGGCGGGGATGTCGGCGACCTCCGCGGCGAGCGCGTCGCCGTACACACTGCCTACCCGCTCGGTGCGATGCAGCCCCGGCTGGACCGAGTTGACCGTGATCCCGTCCGCCGCGATCTCTCGGGCCAGGGTCTTCAGAAACCCGGTCGCACCGGCCCGGGCGGTGGTCGACAAGATCAGATTCTCGATCGGCTGACGCACCGAGATCGAGGTGATCGCCACCACCCGGCCCCAGCCCTGGGCCTGCATCTCGGGCACCGCGGCGAGGCACATCCGCACCACGGAAAGCAGATTCAGGTCGAGCGCACGGGGGTAGTCCGCAGCCGTCGTCTCGGCGAAGGTCCCCGGTCGGGGACCGGGGGCGTTGGTGACCAGGATGTCCACGCCGCCCATCGCCCGACGGGCATCGTGCACAAACTCCTCACTGCCCTCGGGATCCGAGAGATCCGCGAGGACCCACGAGGCCCGCTCGCCCAGTCGCTCGGCAGCCGCCCGGGCCCGATCGGCGTCGATATCGCACACGGTGACCGTGGCGCCCTCGTTCACCAGTGCGGCGGCCACCGCGAATCCAAGGCCGCTGCTGGAGGCGCCGATGGCGGCCCGTCGTCCGTTCAGTCCGAGATCCATGTCTCTCCTCGGGTCGGTGAAATGGGAAGGCTTGCGGGTGGATTCAGCAGTCGTGCTGGACCGCGGCCCTGCTCTCGAGCAATGGGGCGAGGTGCTCACGCACCAGGGCGAGGTGTGCCGGGTCGGAGGCGTACCGCTGATAGGCGGCCCGGTCGGGAAAGTCCGCCACGACGGCTACGTCGTGGTTATTCGGTACCAGCGCCACGTCCGTACCCACGGTGACGTGACCATAGACGGCTGCCTGCTTCGCCCAGTCACCGAGCGCCCGTACCGCTGCCTCGCGGGCCGACGCCGACGCGCTCTCTGACCACTGGAATAGCACCACGTGGCGAAACATCGACGCCATCCTCTCGAGTGAACGACCGGAGCCCGATCGGGCTTCCCCAACCGCATGATCTGCGACACACTCATCTTGTAGTCGTTAGTAACCTTACGTCAAGATCCTGAGGTGCCCATGAGTCCAGATTCTTTCCCTCGAGCCGTCATCATGTCGGGCGGAGTGGCCCACGATTTCGAGACCTCCTCCCCCGCACTCGCCCAGGTTCTGGACGATTGCGGCTTCGATACCGAGGTCTTTGCGGAGCCCGAGGCGGCCCTACTCACGCTGACCGAGACCCCGACTCCCCCGCTCCTGGTGCTCAACCTGCTGCGCTGGTCGATGAACGTGCCGCGCTACGAACATCTGCGCGAGCAGTGGTCACTGTCGCTCAGCCCCCAGAACCAGGCCGCGCTACTCGCTCACCTGGCACGTGGGGGGGGGATCCTGGCGATGCACGGCGCCAGCATCTGCTTCGACGACTGGCCGCGGTGGAGGAGCGTCCTCGGTGGTGTCTGGGACTGGGAGCGCTCCTCCCATCCGCCGATCCAGGAGTCCCCGGTCCACATCCGGGTCACCGGCGCTGAGCATCCGATCGTCGCCGGGGTCGACGACTTCTCGGTGGTCGCCGTATCATTCAAAAAACAAGACCTGGAGCCGGACGTGGTCGCCCTGCTGACGTCGGCGCACGGCGGGCACGAGCATCCGCTCCTATGGGCTCGCGAGGTTCTCGGGGGGCGGGTCGTCTACGACGCACTCGGGCACGACGTCAGGTCGTACGCGGCCCCCGCGCACCGACTCATCGTGCAACGCGCGGCACGGTGGGCTACCGGGGTCGCGTCATGACTCGTCGGCCTGCGATTCCAGGTGGAACAGGGCGATCCGGTGTCCCAACTGACTCGGCAGATGGGCGCCCTGGACACTCGCTCGCACCTCGGTACTGGAGACTCCGGCGGCGGCAGCCGCGCCCGCGACCCGACCGAGGGTGAAGCCACCGGAGATCCGGATGCCACCGAGATCGGCGGCCGCATTGAGCCCCCCGACACAATCCCCGGCCGCGTAGAGTCCCGGGATCGGCGCCCCGAAGACGTCCAGCACCTGCATCGACTGGGTGACCCGGAAGCCTCCGGAACAGAAGTTCACTCCCACCACCATCGGGACCGCGGTGAACGGTGCCGTGCTCAACGTGCGCCGCCCCGGGGGCAGCACCACCTTTCCGGTCTCGGGGTCCTGCTCCAGATCGGTGCCCAGAAACTCGTTCCAGCGGTCCACCGTCTGCTCGAACCTCGCCGCCGGGATGCCGAGCGCCACCGCGAGCTCGGACAGAGAGCCCGCGGTCACCGGCTCGGCCGGCATCTGGGCGATGAGTTCGGCCTTCTCACGAGCTACCACCTCATCGAATACGTACCAGCCCTGTCGTGCGGGCTGAGCGAGCAGGTGTCCCACCCGCTCCTCGTACAGACCCGCCTCGTCGTGGAAGCGTCGTCCCTCGGAGTTCACCGCGATCGCATCCTCCACCAGTGACGAGGACACCATGATCAGCGGCGGCACGAAGCCCATGTTGATCAGGTCACCGCCGAGCGCCTGACCCATCAGATGTCCGTCCCCACGGCACGAGTCGATCCCCAGATAGGGACCGGTCGCCAGGAACTCGGGCTGGTAGCGCTGCCGCAGCAACGGGTTCGATTGGTAGCCGCCGGTGGCCAGCACCACTCCCTGCCTGGCTTCGATGTGCTCGATCCCGCCGTTCTCGTCGCGCACCACGACGCCGACCACCCGACCGGTGTCATCGCTCAGCAACCGCTGCGCGGTGCTGTTGAACAGCGTGGTCACCTCGGGGCGGGCGAAATCGGGCAGGAAGGCCCGCTGGAACATCCAGGAGTCCTCCACGGCGGCCATCCGGTCGACGGAGTGCTGGCGCGGGCGGCGGATGAATCGGCTGAATCTGACCCCGCGGGCCACCAGCTCGTCGTACGTCCTGGCACTCTCG
>CAYNFY010000178.1:0-5271 GCA_964396585.1 uncultured Nocardioides sp. | reverse complement strand
CGATCGGCCCGGAGCCGATCACCATGACGGAGGAGATGTCAGTACGCTTGGGCATCAGGCGTCGCCCTTCATGAGGTTGGCGAAACGGTCGAAGAGGTACCCGGCGTCGCGGGGCCCGGCTGAACCTTCGGGGTGGTACTGGACCGAGAACGCCTTGAGACGTCCCCCCTCATGCAGTTCGAGTCCTTCCACCACATCGTCGTTGAGACACACGTGGCTGACACTCGCCTCGCCGTACGGAGTGGCGGTAGCACCCGTCAGCGGAGCATCGACGGCGAACCCGTGGTTGTGTGCGGTGATCTCGACCTTGTGGGTGGTGCGGTCCATCACCGGCTGGTTGATGCCGCGGTGGCCGTACTTCAACTTGTACGTACCGAACCCGAGGGCCCGGCCGAAGAGCTGGTTGCCGAAGCAGATCCCGAAGTACGGGATGCCTGCGGCCAGGGCCGCCTGCAGCAGTTCGACCTGACCGGTCGAGGCGGCCGGGTCGCCCGGGCCGTTGGAGAAGAAGAGGCCGTCGGGGCTGAGCGCCTGGACGTCGCCGATCGTGGCGTCGGCCGGCAGCACGTGCACCTCGACGCCACGGGCGGTCATGCTGCGGATCGTGTTGGTCTTGATGCCCAGGTCGATCGCGGCGACCGTGAACAGCTTCTCGCCCTCGGCCGGCACCACGTAGGAGGTCGGTGCCGAGACCGCGTCCGAGAGGTTCGCGCCCGCCATCGGGGCCGACCCCAGCACCTTGGCCAGCAGGGCGGCGGGGTCGGTGTCGATCGTGGAGATGCCGACGCGCATGGCGCCCGCCTCGCGCAGGTGGCGGGTCAGGGCTCGCGTGTCCACACCGCTGATGCCGACCACGCCCTTGTCGAGCAGGTCGTCGTCGAGGGTGCGCTTGGAGCGCCAGTTGCTGGGGACCCGCGCGGGGTCACGCACCACGAAGCCGGCGACCCAGATGTCGCTGGACTCCGCGTCCTCGTCGTTCATGCCCGTGTTGCCGATGTGCGGCGAGGTCATGATGACCACCTGGCGGTGGTAGCTGGGATCGGTGAGTGTCTCCTGGTATCCGGTCATGCCGGTCGAGAAGACTGCCTCGCCGAAGGTCTCACCTTCGGCGCCATAGGATTCGCCGATGAAACTGCGGCCGTCCTCGAGGACGAGCAGGGCAGGCTTCTTGGGAACGGACTTTCGGGGGGCATGCAGCGGCACGCCTGACCTCCTTCTCCGCCTCACAGGACGGATCGTTAAAGGATGTGCGAGCAGGTCCCAGACTAGCAGCGCCCCGGCCCTCCCCCTCGCCCCGGTCCGTTCCCTGCGCTGGAGAGGCGATGCGGACGGTGCCGTGGCAGGTCCTATCCGGATCACGTCTCGAAGAACACCGGTCAGGACAGCGGCAGTTCGCTCCCACTCCAGCGCCTCCGCAGCCAGCGGTCGTGGGAGGCCAGCACGATGGTGGCCGGCGACAACTCCAAGGCCGCCTCCAACTCCCCCACCAGAGCCAGCGACAGGTGGTTGGTGAGTTCGTCCAGCAACAGCAGATCCGGTGTGTCGGCCAGGATCAGCGCCAGGCCGAGCCTGCGTCGTTGACCGACCGAGAGCAGTCCGTTGGGCCGATTCAGGTCACGCGGGTGCACCAGGCCGAGGCTGGGCAACTCCGGAACCGAGTCCAGCGCTGCGGTGGCGGCGGCGTACAGCTCGGCCGGAGTGGAGTCCAGGGGCAGCTCCACATCCTGGGTCAGTTCGGCAACCCGTCTGGCGGTCACGCTCACCCGGCCCTCGGTCGGCGCGATCCGCCCCGACAGCACGCCGAGCAGGGTGGACTTACCCACCCCATTCGGTCCGGTGACCAGTAGCTGCTCGCCGGCCTCGACGTCCAGGCGGGGCAGCGACATCCGCCCCGTCACGATCAGGTCGCGGATCTGCACGACGCGGCCGGCGCCGGAGCCTGCGCCGAGATCACCGGAGAAGCGCAACGGGGGACGCGGCTTGCGGACCTGGCTCGCCTCGGCATCGTGGAGCCGCCGCTCGGCATCCTTGCGCCGCCGGGCGACGCTCTGCTGTACCCGGGCTCCCTTGAAGGCGTGGATGAATTTGTCGTTGTCGCGCGGCCCGCGCCCCGCGGCCACGTCCTGCTCCCCCACCTTGCTCGCCACCCGCAGCCGGCTCAATTCGTCTTGCTGGGCCGCATAGGTCTGCTCCCAGCGTCGCCGGGAATCGGCCCGCCACGCCTCGTACTCGCTCCATCCCCCGGTGAAACGACGACCGCCCTGTCCATCGGTACCCAACTCGCCAGGCTCCAGATCCACCAGGTCGGTACAGACCTCGTCCAGCAGCACCCGATCATGACTGGCCAACAACACCACCCCCGGTAACGAGACGAGGAACTCCGAGAGCACCGCGATCGCATCGTCGTCGAGATGGTTGGTGGGCTCGTCCAGCAGGAGCGCGCCGGGGCGGGTGGTCATCAAGGCCGCCAGAGCCAGCCGGGTGCGCTGACCACCGGACAGCGAGCCGATCGAGCGAGCGGGATCCAGGTGCTCCAGGCCGAGTCGGGCCGCCGCGATCCGGGCCCGGTGTTCGACGTCCCAGGCGTCCAGCGCGACCGCCCGGTCCAGCACGCCCGCATAGCGGTCGGCCAGCACCGGATCGTCCAGGTGCGCGGCCAACCGCTCCACCTCGGCCACCAGGTCACGCAGCGGCCGCAGGGTGGCGGCCAGTACCGCTGCCACGGTGTGATCGTCCTCGAATGCCGGCTCCTGGCCGAGGAAGGCCAGGTCGGCGGGCACACTGAGGCGCCCGACCGCCTGGGCTCTGGCCGGCAGTCGCCCCGCCAAGGCCCGCAGCAGGGTCGATTTGCCCGAGCCGTTCTCACCCACCAAAGCGGTCCGGTGCCCCGGAGCCACGACCAGGTCGAGATCGGTCAGTACCTGCCGGGGCCCGAATCCGACACTCAGCCCGTCAACGACGAGCGGAGCCGGATCGGTACCCACGGGTAGCGATGTGCGAGTGAGTTCGGTAAGTGTGTGATGAGACATGAAGACCTCGATCGGGGCGGTCGATTCTGCGCGGCGATCCGTCCGGGCGGTGCCTCGGGCACGGATCTGGTCAGCAGGTCTTCAGCACGAATCCCACCTTATGGGATGGCCCCGGCGGTTGCACGTTCACGTGGATTCCACGCCTGACCGGGTCTCTTGCGAAACATAATCTTGGACCGTGTCGGGTTGCCACATCCAGACAATCGGGAGAAGGTGACATGGCCGACCAGCTGTCACATCTCCGTGCTCGAACGTTCGCGCATCGGACGCTCCGGGCGTCCAGATGAGTCAGCTGGAACTCCGGTAGGAGGCCCTCCCGTGGGCGACTTCATCGCGGATCGCTGGCCAGATCTGGCCTTCCAGTCCTATCAACATCTGTCCCTGGTCGTGCAATGCGTGCTGCTGGGCACCGTGCTCGCCGTGCTTCTGGCGCTTCTGGTCACCCGAGTCGCCTGGCTCGAGCCGATCGCCAACTTCCTCACCTCGGTCGGCATGACATTGCCGTCATTGGCCCTGCTCGGGTTGATGATCCCGCTGCTCGGGATCGGCCTGGCGCCTTCGGTCGTGGTGGTGACCTTCTACGCCACGCTGCCGATCCTGCGCAACGCGGTGGTCGGACTGCGCGGGGTGCCCGCCACCCTGACCGAGTCCGCCGAGGGCATGGGCATGGGAGCCACCCGCCGCTTCCTGCGGATCGAGCTGCCACTCGCCTGGCCGGTGATCCATGCCGGGGTGCGCACCTCGGCCCAGATGTCGATGGGCATCGCCGCCATCTGCTCCTACGCGCTCGGCCCCGGTCTGGGTAGCTGGATCTTCCGCGGCCTGGCTCAGATCGGCGGCAAGAACGCGCAGAACTACGCGCTCGTCGCCACTCTCGCGATCGTCATTCTGGCCCTCGTTCTCGATGCCGTACTGCTCCTGCTGGGCCGCTTCACCATTTCGAAGGGAATCCGTGCCTGATGTCCCACCTCACCCATCCCAATCCCGACCAGACCGCCCCGAGCGGCGCCGAGATCGTCTTCGACCAGGTGGTCAAGAGCTACCCCGGAATGGACACTCCCGCCGTCGAGAGCCTGTCGGTGACCATTCCCGCCGGTCAGATCGTCATGTTCGTAGGCCCCTCGGGCTGCGGCAAGACGACCACTCTCAAGATGATCAACCGCCTCCACGAGCCCACCTCGGGCACGATCACGATCAACGGCGAGGACATCCGCCGGAAGAACGCCGACGACCTGCGCCGCAATATCGGCTACGTCATCCAGGGCGGATCGCTCTTCCCGCATCTCACGGTGGCCCAGAACGTCGCGATGGTGCCGAAGTTGCTCAAGTGGGACGGTCCTCGGATCTCCGAACGGGTCGATGAGTTGCTGGATCTGGTCGGCCTCGACCCGGCCCGGTACCGCGACCGCTTCCCCCGGGAGCTCTCCGGTGGTCAGCAGCAGCGCGTCGGAGTGGCCCGTGGCCTGGCCGCCGATCCGCCGGTGGTGCTGATGGACGAGCCGTTCGGAGCCGTGGACCCGATCACCCGGCAGCGGCTGCAGGACGAGCTGATGTCGATCCAGGCGGAACTGCACAAGACCTTCGTGATCGTCACCCACGACATCGATGAGGCGATCAAGCTCGGCGATCGGATCCTGATCCTCTCCGAGGGTGCCAAGATCGCCCAGTACGACACCCCGGAACGGATTCTGTCCACCCCGGCGAACTCGTTCGTGGAGGACTTCGTCGGTGCGGGATCGGCCCTGAAGCAGTTGAGCCTGGCCCGGGTCGACGAGGTCGAGTTCTATCAACAGACCTCGGTCCACGTCGGCGACCCGGTGTCCGAGGTCAAGGCCAAGGCCGAGGCCGCCGGGCACACCTCGGTCGTGGTGCTCGACCGACGAGACCGCCCGGTCGATTGGGTCTGGCTGCGATCGCTGACCGGAGACCGGCTACGGCCACCGAGTCCGGACCGGGACCTGTTGACCATCAATCACCGGGCCACCCTCAACGACGCGCTGGACTCGATGTTGGTCTCCACCCACGACGGCGTGGTGGTGACCAACAACCGTGACCAGTACCTGGGTATCGCCACCTTCGACCGGGTGGCCGAACTGGTCAATGCTCGGAACGAGGAGTTCGCCCGTACCCACGATCCGCTGTCGGTCACCGCGACCGATCAGGAGTTGGGGACCGGTCAGATCCCGGTAATCGACGACGAACTGCTTGACGACGACGAACTACTATTCACGGACGAGGAACT
>CAYNFY010000177.1:0-5307 GCA_964396585.1 uncultured Nocardioides sp. | reverse complement strand
GTTCGGCGCGGCCCTCTTCCTGGGGGACAGCATGATCACCCCAGCGGTATCGGTGCTGTCGGCGGTCGAGGGCATCGAAACCGTCGACCCCGGTCTCGCGAACTGGGTGGTCCCGATCACCGCAACCGTGCTGTTGCTGCTGTTCTGTGCCCAACGCTTCGGCTCGGCCGTCGTGGGCCGCTGGTTCGGTCCGGTGATGCTGCTGTGGTTCGCGGTACTCGCCGTGATGGGTGTGGCCGGGATCGTCCGCGAACCGGGCATCCTGCGGGCGCTCTCCCCCACCTATGCGGCCGGATTCTTCTTCGGCCACTTCGAGATCGGGTTCTTCGCCCTGGCCGCCGTGGTTCTGGCGGTCACCGGCGCCGAGGCGCTGTATGCCGACATGGGTCACTTCGGGCGGCGTCCGATCACGATCGGCTGGCTGTTCGTGGTGTTCCCGGCCTGTGCACTGAACTACCTGGGGCAGGGGGCGCTGGTGTTGGACGACACGAAGAATATCGCCGCCCCGTTCTTCGAACTGGTGCCCTCGTGGGGCACCGTCCCGCTGGTCGTACTGGCCACCCTGGCCACGGTGATCGCCTCGCAGGCAGTGATCTCGGGAGCCTTCTCGATCGCCTCCCAGGCCGCTCACCTCGGCTACCTGCCACGGCTGCGGATCGTGCACACCTCCACCGCCACCTACGGTCAGATCTACGTCCCGTTCATCAACTGGCTGCTACTCCCCTCGGTGCTGGTCCTGGTCTTCGCCTTCGGCTCCTCCGAACGACTGGCCAACGCCTACGGCATGTCGGTGACCGGCACCATCACGATCACGACCGTGTTGTTGGGCTACGTGATCTGGCGGACCTGGCGGGTGCCCCGCCCGCTGCTGCTGGTCGGGGCCGTGATCCTGCTCGGGGTGGACCTGCTGTTCCTGGCCGCCAACCTGACCAAGCTCGTGCACGGCGCCTGGGTGCCGCTGGTGATCGCCCTGCTGACCTTCGTGGTGATGGCCACCTGGCAGCGCGGTCGCGAACTGGTCACCGCCTCCAGGGTCGCGATGGAGGGCACCCTGTCCGAATTCGTGCACTCTCTGGCGGACAGACGTGACCAGGTCACCACCGTCCCCGGGACCGCCATCTTCTTGAACCGTGGCAGCGACAGTGCGCCGCTGGCGCTACGAGCCAATATCGAACGCAACCGGGTACGGCACCGGCACATCGCGATCGTCTGCGTCGAGGTGGACCCGATCCCCCGGGTAGCACCAGCGGACCGGGTACACGTGCAACACCTGGGTGACCGACACGACGGGATCATCCGGATCACGCTGCGCTACGGCTACGCCGAACATCAGGACATCCCGGCCACTCTGGCCACCATCTCGGCTCGCCGGACCGAAGGACGCCTCGACCTGGCCGCCGCCACCTACTTCCTCTCACATATCGAGGTGGTACCGGGCGACCCCTCCCGGATGCCCCGATGGCAGGCCCGCCTATTCGTTGCCACCTCGCACATCACGGCCGATGCCGCGCACCACTTCGGGCTGCCCGGGGACCGGACGGTGGTGCTGGGAGCCAGGTTGGAGCTGTGACCCGGTGCCTGGCGGCTGACTATTCTCGACACCATGAGCCGACCGTCCGCACCCGATGACTTCGCGGCGCTCGAAGACATCTCCTCGGTAGGGCTACAGCGGATCTCCCTCGATGCTGGGCCGCGACAGGCATTGGCGGAGTCGGCCTCGGCGACGGAGCGGATCGGGGTGGAGGGCCTCTGGCAGGGATCGACCCGTCGTCTGCACCGGGCGCTGCTTCCCCGGTTGCTGGGACGGGCCGTACGCCGGGCCTGGGGGTTCGACCGCAGCGACCAGGCCGACCGACGCTGGTGGCCCCAGGGCATCAGTACCGCCGAGGAGTCCACCCTGCCGCAGACCCAACGGCAGCGAATACTGGCCACGACCTGGTATGCCAAGAAGCAGAGCGGGCACACCCCCGGCTCTCGGATCACGTTCGTCGACACCGCTCGACACCGCTACCAACACGTCCTGCTGGTGCATCCGGTACTCCGTGATGGGCGCGCGCATTGGGAGCCGGTCCCGGTCCATGCCGGTGGTCTGGTCTGGGTCGGTGACTGGCTACACGTTGCGGCCACCGCCCGCGGAATGGTGAGCGCCCGAGCCGACGGCCTGCTGCGGATCCCGGAGCACCTACCTGCCGAGTCCGGGCACCGATACCTGCTACCGATCACCACCTCGTGGCGGTCCGATGGTGCGGACCTGCGTTGGTCGTTCATCTCCCATGACCCGGTGGCCGGTGAACTGCTGCTGGGTGAGTACGGACGCGGCGCCCAGAGCACCCGACTGGCCAGCTTCGCACTCAACGATCAGGGGGAACCCCGCACCGACGCCCAGGGCAGCGCACACCCCCTGTTCCTCGACCGGCGCGGAGTCGCGGGCATGCAGGGTGTGCTCCGGATCGGACAGCGCACGGCACTCAGCGTCTCCCGGGGGCCGTGGCATCCCGGCGATCTGTTGACCGGGCGCCCCGGTGCGATGGAGCGGCACCCCGGCGCTCTCCCGATGGGCAACGAGGATCTGGCCCTACGCCGCTGGGACAACACTCTTTGGACGATCACCGAGCACCCGTACCGACGCTGGATCGTGCAGTGCCCGGGTGACTGGGGGCTGAGGACGGCTCGGGACTGAGGAGCGCACGTACCGAGCGACCTGCCCGCTCAGCGCGGGAGCACGGCCAACTGCCGAGCCTGGGCCACCAGCCGTCCGGCGGAGTCCCAGACCTCGCAGTCCTCCTCGAACATCCCGCCGGCCACGTTGCGGGTACGTTGACCGATCTTGAGCCAGCCGGGTGCCGGGAGTGCACGCACGTGGGCGGTCAACTCGATCGTGGGCGCCCACCCTGGGCGGCCCAGGTCGAAGGTCACCGGAGGCAGCGCGTCCAGTGCCAGCAGGAGGCTCAAGGGGCTCGGTTGCTCCTCCAGCCGGAACCATGCCTTGAGTTCGCCTCGCCCACTGGGGCGACCCATCGCCCAACCCACACACGATGGATCGAACAGCATCTCGAAGCGAGACATCAGCGGCGCGATCTCCTGCAGCTCCGGCGGCGCGAAGTCGGTCGAGAGGCATTGATCCCGAGGGGCGAGCTCGAGTTCCTGCGCCGTGGTGGCCACCTCGCGGTCGAGCCCGGCCAACCGTCCACTGGTGGCCGTGGCAGCAACCCTCAAGATCCCGCCCTGGCTGAGTTCGATCCGGACCGTTGCCGTCGACCCACCGGTCCGCAGGACCCGGGTCCGCAGCTGCGCGGGGCCTGCCGTGGAGGCCGAGAGGTAGTGGGCGCTGACCACGAAGGGATCCGGGTGCTCGGGCAGTGTCTCGGCCGCCGCGCGTCCGATGATCGAGAGCAGGTAGCCGCCGTTGATCCCCCCTCCGACGCTCCACCCCGCGAACAATTCGACGGAGAATCGGCTGTCCTGCCCGACGGTGCCACCGTCGCGGACGATCCTGGTCTGGTCGGCCCATTCGCTGTCCACTCGCTCGGTCATGCAGGCACTGTAGGAGTATCGGCTGAAACTTCGAACATGTGAGAGCGTGATCTAGTGAACGACGGGTACGCAGTGGTGGTCGGTGGCGCCAACCTGGACCTGGTGGCGGCCTCGACGAGGCAGTTCGTCGCGCGAACCAGCAATCCCGGTCGCATGTGGGTCAAGCCCGGCGGGGTCGGTCGCAATGTGGCCGAGAACATCGCTCGGCTGGGCAGTTCGGTATGGCTGGTGGCCGGAATCGGCACGGACCCCTTCGGTGATCTGGTGGTCACGACCACCCGCGAAGCCGGCGTCGACCTGCATCTGCTGCCGGCACCCACGACCGGCACCTATACGGCCATGCTCGACCAGGACGGTGAACTCGTCGCCGCGGTCTCCGACATGCGGGCCAGCGACGACGCCCGCCCCGAACATCTGCTCCCGGCCGCCGACATCCTGGCCGGTGCCAGCCTGGTGGTCCTCGACGCGAACCTGCCGGCGGCCACCCTGCGCGAGGCGGCCCGGTTGGCAGGTCAGGTACCCGTGGTGGTCGAACCGGTGAGCACCCCGAAGGCTGAGCGCCTGCGGGTACTGCTGGACGAGGGGGTCGATTGGTTCGCGATCACCCCCAACTCCGACGAGTTGAACGCCCTCACCGGGCTGGAGGACAGCGCGGCCTCGATTGCCCGACTGCACGAACAGGGCGTCCGACACGTCTGGGTACGGCACGGTCGCGACGGATCGGTGGTGCACACCGCAGACGCGGAGCCCCGGCACTTCTCGGCACCCGAGGCTCGGGTGATCGACGTCACCGGAGCCGGGGACGCCATGCTGGGGGCCTTCGTGCACGCCCTGCTCCATGGCCACGACGTGTCCGTCGCGGCCCGCTGGGGCCACGCCGCGGCTCGGCTGACCATCGAATGTGAGGACACCGTGCGCCCCGATCTCACCCATGAACTCCTGCTGACCACACTCGACGAGAGGAACCGACCATGAGCACCCAGTCCATCCATCCGATGTTGACCCTGACCGACGAGGTCCGCGACGCCCTGGCACGTGGCCGAGCCGTGGTCGCGTTGGAGTCCACCATCATCAGCCACGGCATGCCGTACCCGCAGAACGTCGAGATGGCCACCTCGGTTGAGGACCTGATCCGTGAGAACGGTGCGGTACCGGCCACCATCGCGGTGCTGCACGGCAAGCCGATGGTGGGACTCTCGGCCGAGGATCTGGAGTTGCTGGCCACCCACCAAGATGTCGCCAAGGTCTCGATCCGGGATCTGCCGCACGTCATCGCCGCCGGTGGGCACGGTGCGACAACGGTTGCCTCCACCATGCGGCTGGCGGCGCTCGCCGGGATCCGGACCTTCGTCACCGGGGGTCTGGGTGGGGTGCACCGCGGCGCCGAGACGTCGATGGATGTCAGCGCCGACCTGACCGAGATGTCCACCACCGACGTGACTGTGGTCTGCGCCGGGGTGAAGTCCATTCTCGACATCGGGCTGACCCTGGAGAGGCTGGAGACCCTCGGGGTGCCGGTGGTGGCCTATGGCACAGATGAATTCCCCTCGTTCTTCTCACGCAACAGCGGATTCGCCGCACCGTTGCGGGCCGATTCTGCCGAGACGATCGCGGCGATGATGCAGGCCAAGTGGGATCTCGGACTGGACGGTGGCGTGATCGTCGCCAACCCGATCCCGGTCACCGACGAGATTCCCGCGACCGAGATCAGCGACATCATCACCACGGCGCTGGCCGACGCGGACCGTCTGGGGGTCCGTGGCAAGGACATCA
>CAYNFY010000176.1:0-5429 GCA_964396585.1 uncultured Nocardioides sp. | reverse complement strand
GTAGCGGCAGCAGGGTGCGATGTTGTCGGGGTGGGTGGATCCGGGTGGCGGGTCCACCCCAGCCATGATGGGTGGCGGCGAGCCTGGCGACGGTTTCCAGGGTTCGGTGTGGTCCAGGTCGCTGGCTCTTGCAGGGCGGGTACACCAGGGGAAGACGCATCGTTGGTCGCGGAGAACGATTTGTTCGGCCATCCGGGGTGGCGGGTCGTGCCGTGGACTCCACGGATTCGCGTTCAAATCCAGGACCGGGACCACGGTCACGCGAGAATGTCCCACCCATTCCTTGAGCCGGGCGATCGTGAGTGGCCCGAGAGTCTCCACGGTCCCGATCGCATCGGGGTCCTGAGCGAGTACTTGGGTGAGGTCAGCATGGAGATACATCCGGACCTTCGGCAGGGAACGCCTCGAAGGTTCTGAGGGGTCTGTGTCACCGGTGAGGTCGAGGGCTTGTTGTTCGGTGCCGTGAGCGACCAGTAGCGCGAGCGCCTGGACTTTCCGGGCACCTAACGGGGTCCGCTCGTCCAAGGTGGCGAGTTGGTGGGCGGTGTCGTTCACAACCGCGCACAGGTCGCTCAGGGTGAGGGTGTCGCCGACCGCGGTGAGTTCACTGGTCCCGGCCCAGCCTTGGGGATGTGTCAGTGTCACGTCCCAGTGTTCCTGGGCGGCTTCTTCCCGGGTCTTTTGGTGGTCTGGGTCTGCTTGGGCGCGGGCGGTGGCGATCAACCGGTCCAGGGCGGCGGCACCCAGAGCTCCGGCCTTACCAAGCAACTGACGATCCACCCACCCTGCGGCATCCAACGACAGGTCACGGGTGGCGGTGGCGATGCGGCGGGCCTTCCAGACCGGCAACAGCAACGCGTTGACTTGGTTCCACAAGCGTGGGAGGCGGTACTGCAGGTCCAGGGTGTCCGCGATCAGTGCTTGGGCGCGGCTGCTGCTGATCCGTAACGCCACACCGAGCGGCAACGACGTGAACGCCGCTACTGCGGGGGTGCCCTCCCCACCGGGGTGTTCATCCCGAGACAGGATCGACACATCGCCCACGGCAGGGTGTGCGTGCGCCCAATCCGACACGATCAGGAGCTGCTCGACCTCGGCCTGAGCAATCAGATCCCGAGAATCCGCCAACGCAGCCAGCAGCGAGTCATCGACGGCAGCGTCATCGACGGAAAGATCTTCCGTCTCGACGTCCACCACTCGTTCGCTCATGCGTTCGATAATACGTTAAGGTCCCGACACACCCGGTGTGATGTGGGCACCTCCCTATTCGGATCCTCGACCGAGACTTCTTCCACATCCAGGCCCCGGTGTCGCCACTCGTAACCTGCGGGGTGCCCACGTGATCTCCGCGTAACAGCAGCGCAGCATCCGGGCAACGAGGGCTCGCTACCTTCGAGTTCCCCGACCTCGAAGGAGCCCCTGTGCCCCCTCTGCAACCCGCTGGATCCAGCACCCGCTTCCCCGGTCGACGTGGGCTAGGCCGCCTGATGCCAGGTGTGTGCGTCCTCGCCCTGGGTATGTCTCTCGCCTCCACGCCGGCGCTCGCGCTCACCGAGGTGACCGCCGGCAACGGCGCGACCTGGAACGTCAACGACTCCCGCCGGCCCGGCCTCGACACCGGGAGCATCCGGAACGTGAGTGGGTCGCGCCTCGAAGCCTTCGGCAGCCTCTTCGTCGACGTGGCCGACAGCGACGATCCGATGAACGGTCAGATGTTGCGCGGCTTCGGCCTGACCCGGGTCGGCGATCACCGGTACACCTCCACCGCCGCGGTGCGACTCGGGGGCGTGACGGTCTCCCGCAACCTGACCATCGACCCGGACACCGGCGTGGCCACCTTCTTCGACACGTTCACCAATACCACCACGGACCCGATCCGGCTGGACGCCTCCTTCGGAGGAGCCCTCGGCTATGGGGTGCCCGGCAGCACCACCGCCGGAACGGTGAGCGCGACCGAGGACGGCGACGCGACCCTGACCTCGGACGACTCCTGGCTGGTGGCCACCACGCCCGGCGCCTACCGACCGACCGGAGTGGTCCTCGGCTCGCAGGGCTCCGACCGGGTGGGAAACCAGCAGCGTGACCCGTTCACGGCCGACTACTCGCCGACCGGCTCGGCGGCCAACTACCCAGGCCTGGTGCACGCCCTCGCGCTGGAGCCCGGGACCACCCACTCACTGCTGCACTACGTGGTGGTCGGCGCCATCGGTGACACCGGCCAGACCCTCGGCACCACCCAGGCGCTGGCGATCGCCCCGGACGTGAGCGCGTTGAGCACCGACCAGGTCTGCACGGTCTCGAACTGGGACCTCGACGAGCTGGGCTCCTTCGACCCCGCCACCTGCGCCGGAGCCGACCCGCTCAAGGTACCCGCGACACCTCAGGTAGGGCCGGTCCGGACGGACGTCAGCTACGACGTGACCGACAAGACGGTCTCGGACCTCAGCCGTGACCTGGCCTCGGGCGAGGTCACCTCCGTCGAGCTCACGCAGGCGTACCTGGACCGGATCAGCGCCTACGACCAGACCCAGTTGGGACTGAAGTCCTTCATCCATGTCTCCGAGGACGCACTGGACCAGGCGGCTGCGGCAGATGCCGCCCGGGCCGGAGGCGACACCCGCGCGCTACTGGGCGTGCCGATCGCGATCAAGGACCTGTACGACGTCGAGGGGCAGCCCACCACGGGCGGCGTCGCCTCACTGAAGAACTGGGAGCCGGAGTCGGACGCCTTCCAGATCGGCAAGCTGCGCGCGGCCGGGATGGTGTTCCTGGGCAAGACGAACCTCTCGGAGTTCGCCAACTCCGGCTCGTTCAGCGAGTCCGGCTTCATGCAGACCTGGAACGGTCTGTACCCCTCCAAGACCTCGTTCGGCTCCTCCGGCGGCTCCGCGACCGCCGTCGCCGCGGCCCTCGCCCCGATCGCCCTGGGCACCCAGACCGGGGTCTCGTTGTACGCCCCCTCCACCGGTGCCAGCCTCACCACCTTCCGCGGTACCGACGGACTGACCAGTGCCGAGGGCGTGATGCCGCTGACCTGGGCGCAGGACTATGCCGGGCCGATCGGCCAGTCGGTCACCGACGTGGCGATGCTGCTCGACGCGACCGGCACCCGGACGACCGGCAACAACCCCGACGACCTGCTCACCGCCCGGGTCGACAACACCAAACGGCCCACTTCCTTCTCCGCCGGTCTGGACCGGAACGCGCTGCGCGGCAAGAGGATCGGCTACCTGCCCGGCTCCTTCGCCTCCACGGCGATCGCCGACGACACCACCGGTGCGGACACCTTCGCGAACGCGAAGCAGGCCCTGGAGGCCGCCGGCGCCGAACTCGTCTCGCTGCCGACCTCTCCCCCGGCCCAGCCGGCGGCGGCAGGCCCGATCACCGGAAACTCCGGTGCCCACGGCTGGATCGACTACATCGACTCCGAGCCGACCTTCCCGTTGCGGACGCCGGGCGAGGTGTGGAAGAACCTGGCCAACCTGCCCTACAACGTGTCGGGCACCTCGGTGGACTCCCGCACCGCCTACGACGAGACCAGCGTGCAGAACCTGCTCAAGCGACGTGACGACTGGAAGGCGGCGGTAGCCACCTGGATGGAGGCCAATGACGTCGACGTGGTCGCCTACCCGGGCTTCATCTCCGAGATGGGCAACAACGACGCCAGTTCGTCGGTGCTCTCCTCCGATCGCGCCACCGGGGTGACCACCTCCAACGTGGGCCTGCCGACCGTGGTGGTACCGATCGGTGAGACCGGCGCCGGGTACTCCAACTCGCTGCAGCTGGTCGGCCGGGCCTGGGACGACGCCGACGTGCTCGCCATGGGCTACGCACTGGAGCAGCAGGCTGATGCCCGGGTCCATTCCACCGTCGCCCCGGCTCTGGAGTACAGCGGTCCTGCCGAGTCGGTGACCGGTCTGCAGCTGTCGCGGACCGCGGTCACCCGTGGTACCGCTACCACGGCCAAGGTCACCGTGACCAGCACCCGCAAGGTCTCCGGACCGGTCACCGTGACCGTCGGCGGCCGCAGCGTGCGTGGCACCCTGGTCGACGGGTCGGCGAGCGTGACCCTCCCCAGTCCGGCCACGAACGGCGAGTATCTGGTGGTGGCCCGGTTCGGTGGCACCACCCGGGTGGGCGCCTCCGAGGCGACCGCGGTGCTCAAGGTGACCGAGCCCCCGGCAGCCGGAAAGGCCGTCCCCCGGGTGACGGTGAAGGCCAAGGGCACGAAGAAGGCGACCACCAGGCTCGTCGTGAAGGTCTCGTCCTTCCCAGTCGCGACGGGGAAGGTGAAGGTGAAGCGAGCCGACGGCAAGGTCATCGCCCGGAGCACCCTGAAGAACGGGAAGGCCGTGGTGAAGGTGCCCAAGAGGTTCGCCAGGACCAAGAGGTTCACCGTCCGTTACCTGGGTAGTGCGCAGGTGAAGGCCGCGTCGAAGACTGTGCGGGGCACCTCCCGGTGACCGTCTGACCTCCGAATCGCGCCGGGCGCCGTACCCAGTCGGGTACGGCGCCCGGCGCAGTGCTACCGGTGCTGCTCGGCTCAGCGCTCCAACAGGCTGACGTCTCGCACCGCACCCTTGTCGGCGCTGGTGGCCATCGCGGCGTAGGCGCGCAGAGCGAGGGAGACCTCGCGCTCCCGGTTCTTCGGCTTGTAGCCGCCGTTCGCCTCCAGCGTGGCCCGGCGTGCGGCCAGTTCCTCGTCGCCGACCTCGAGCCGCAGCGAGCGTTCGGGGATCGAGATCGAGATGGTGTCGCCGTCCTCGACCAGAGCGATCGCGCCACCGGAGGCCGCCTCGGGGCTGATGTGTCCGATCGACAGTCCGGAGGTACCGCCGGAGAACCGGCCGTCGGTGATCAGCGCGCAGGCCTTGCCCAGGCCCCGGCCCTTGAGGAACGAGGTCGGGTAGAGCATCTCCTGCATCCCCGGGCCGCCCTTGGGCCCCTCGTAACGGATGACGACGACGTCGCCCTCCTTGACGGTCTTGTCCAGGATCTTCTGCACCGCCTCGTCCTGGGACTCACACACCACCGCCGGCCCGGAGAAGGTCCAGATCGACTCGTCCACACCAGCGGTCTTCACCACGGAACCGTCCACGGCGACGTTGCCGTGCAGCACCGCCAGGCCGCCGTCACGCGAGAAGGCGTGCTCGACCGAGCGGATGCACCCGTCTGCCGCGTCGGTGTCCAGTTCGGTCCACACCTTCGACTGACTGAAGGCGGTGGCCGAACGCTCGCCACCGGGAGCCGCGTGCCAGAGGTCCTGGGCCTGCCGGGTCGCCTTGCCACCCCGGATGTCCCAGTCGTCGAGCCAGGACTGCAGGTCGTCCGAATGGATCGAGTTCACGTCGGTATGCAGCAGCCCGCCGCGGTACTCATTCAACAAGGAAGAGACAGAGGAGATCATGGAGAAACTGATGAATAGGATA
>CAYNFY010000175.1:0-5509 GCA_964396585.1 uncultured Nocardioides sp. | reverse complement strand
CACTGCTGCGACGCATGGACGCCCACTGGCGCCTCGCACGGCACTACGGGATCGCGAACATGCTGGTGTTCCACAAACTGTCCGACCTCGAGAACGTCGGCGACTCCGGCTCCGCTATGCGAGCCTTGGCGTCCTCGCTGCTGGCGAACGCCGAGACACGCGTGGTGTACCGCCAAGAATCCGACCAACTCGGCAGCACCGCATCCGCCCTGGGGCTCACCCGCACCGAGCAATCTCTGCTGCCCACGCTCGGCACTGGGCAGGGCCTGTGGCGGATCAAGCACCGCTCGTTCGTTGTGCAACATCAGATGCATCCCGCCGAGTTCGATTTGTTCGACACGGCCGGCCGGATGACCGGAATCTCCCGTGAGTTCAGAAATTCTGAAGGCGATTCTGCCGGGAACTCACGGGGGTAGCACTGTGTTTCAGCATAGGCGGCTGGGCACAAGACCGAACAGCACCGCGGCAGCGATCGGCCCGAGATACAAGGCGATCTGTGCTTCTCGGCAACCTCGACGACCTGGGTGATCTTCGTGCGGGCTGGCCCGCTCACGTTAGTCACCTGTCAGTCCCCGGAGGGGTCGCGAGTCTCAGGCACACATTCAACCCTAGAAGCTCGGCTTCCCCAATGACCGACATCACGGTCATTGCCGATCAAGATCACACCCCGGAGTCGTTGTCCACGACATGTATGCCGACCGCTCTCCAACTGCTGTTCGACTTCAGCCGCCGAGTCGACTGGGTGATTCTCGATGCCGGTTGGAGAATCTGGGCGTAGCGCAATGGCGGCGTTCAGGTCCGGCATTCGAGAGCAGTTCAAACGTATCGGCAGACCAGACCGGGGTCACAAGTGTCGGGTGCGGGGTCGGCAGCCGCGTCGCGCAGGCCTGCGATAGATTCGTGCAGTGCGGTGAGTTGGGCAATCTGCTGCTCAATCTCAGACAGGCGGGTGTGGAGAATATCCCGAACGTGCTCGCAGGGCGAGACGCCACTGTCACGAATGTCGATGATCTGGCGGATTTGGGCGAGGGTGAGACCTGCCGCTTGGCCGCGGTGGACGAAGTCGATCCGGTTGACAGCATCGGGCTCGTAGTCCCGATATCCCGACGGTGTGCGCTCCGCCGGTGGGAGTAGCCCCTGCTTCTCGTAGAACCGCAGCGTCTTGGCCGTCGTGCCCGCCCGTTGGGCGAGTTCTCCGATGCGCATCATGGATTCCGATCGATCATCGGGGCGTGTGCTTGACCTTCCCCTGTACTGGAAGGTCCAGTATGGCTGACACGGAGACAGCCAAGCGGTGACAGCCAAGCGGTGACAGGAGCAGCCATGCATACAAAGTTCGACCTCGCCATCATCGGATCCGGCGGTGGCGCGTTCGCCGCCGCGATCCGCGCCACCACGCTAGGGAAGTCGGTGGTGATGATCGAGCGCGGCACGCTCGGCGGGACCTGCGTGAACACCGGCTGTGTTCCCTCGAAGGCCCTCATTGCCGCAGCCAATGCGCGCCACGTCGCAGAGGACGCCTCAGAGCGCTTCCCGGGGATCGCGACGAAGGCGGGCCCCGTCGATATGGCCGCTTTGATCGGGGGGAAGCAGACTTTGATCGAATCACTGCGCCGCGAGAAGTACGCCGACGTCGCCGACTCCTACGGCTGGCAGGTCCGACGAGGAGACGCCGCGTTCGCAGGCACGCCTGATGCACCACTTTTGGAGGTCACCGAGATCGGCGGGAGCGTCGCGACCGTTGAGGCCGAGCACTATCTGCTCGCCACCGGTTCCCGGCCTTGGGCACCGCCGATCGACGGCCTAGACGAAGCAGAGCACCTGACCTCGACCACGGCGATGGAGCTGACCAAGGTCCCCGAGTCACTGCTCGTACTCGGCGGCGGCTACGTCGCCCTAGAGCAGGCACAACTGTTCGCCCGGCTGGGGGCGAACGTCACCATGCTGGTGCGCTCCCGGCTGGCATCGAAGGAGGAACCAGAGGTCTCCAGGGCGCTTGAGGAGGTGTTCGCCGACGAGGGAATCCGCGTTGTCCGCCACGCAGTACCGACTCGAGTCTCCCGCGAAACAGGCGGCGCGGTCGTCGTGAGCGCCGACGTCGCCAGCGGAACACGAGAGTTTCGCGCCGGCCAGGTCCTGGTCGCCCTCGGCCGCCGCCCCGTCACTGACGGACTGAACCTTCTCGCCGTCGGAGTGAAGACTGGCCAGGCCGGGGAGGTCGTGGTCACGGATCAACTGCGGTCATCCAACCCGCGGATCTGGGCGGCGGGTGATGTCACCGGGCACCCCGAGTTCGTGTACGTAGCCGCCCACCATGGCACCCTGGTCGCCGAGAATGCCCTCTCCCACACCGAGAGAGCCATCGACTACGCACGGCTACCGCGGGTGACCTTCACCAGCCCCGCCATCGGCGCGGTCGGCATGACCGAGAAAGACGTCATCGCCGCCGGCATCCCCTGCGACTGCCGCGTGCTGCCCCTGCACCACGTACCCCGCGCACTGGTGAACCGCGACACCCGCGGGTTCATCAAGATGGTCGTGAACGCCGACACAAGCGAGATTCTCGGTCTGACCGCCGTTGCCAAGGACGCCGGCGAACTGGCCGCCGCCGGCGTCCACCTCTTGGGCAAGACCATCGCCGAGGTCGCCGACACATGGGCCCCCTACCTGACCATGGCCGAAGGCATCCGGATCGCCGCCAAGGCCTTCACCACCGACCCCTCGCAACTGTCCTGCTGCGCATGAGGATTACGCACGAGTTCTCAAGAGCGGGGGCGACGGCGACGAGCCGTCATGCCTGGTCTCTCGCTCAAGGTCTACGTCGTGGCCACTACGCTCCGGCGTGAGGTATCTGGGACCGCTCGGCTAAATCGAACGAAACCAAAGTAGATAGCGATTTCGGCCGTGGGGCAACGGGAGCACACCTGACTGATGACACGTCAGGGAGGTGAGCCGGCATGCGGCATCAGACACGCGACTCCCAACAGGCACGGGAGGCGAAGCTCGATGCGCTCCACACGAAGCTGACCGAATCGGTGGGCGCGTTGGTCAGCGGTGAGGACTGGCGCCGAGCGTTGGAGTTCTCGGCACGGTTCCGCTCCAGGTCCTTCAACAACACGATGCTGATCTACATCCAGCACAACGAGGCCTTCCAACTCGGGCGGGTTCTGGCGCCGACTCCGACGTACGTGGCGGGGTTCAAGCAATGGCAGACACTTGGGCGCCAAGTGATGAAGGGCCAATCCGGGTACGGGATCCTTGCCCCAGTCACCGCTCGGTTCGCTTCCCGCACCCCGAACAACAGCGAGTCGTGGCGCCGTCTGGGCCGCGGCGAACGCCCCCAGCCGGGTGAGGTCGCGCGAACGAAGATGGTTGGGTTACGGCCCGCGTATGTGTGGGACGTCTCCCAGACCGATGGCGATCCGTTGCCCACACAGCCGGCGCCCACACTGTTGTCTGGTCATGCGCCAGCGGGACTGTGGGAAGGACTCGCAGCCCAGGTCGAAGCCCACGGGTTCACGCTTCACCAGGTCCCCGATGCTGCGGCGATCGGAGGCGCAAACGGGCTCACCGACTTCTCCACCCGGCAAGTGTCAGTGCGTGCCGACATGGACGATGCTGCACGGGTCAAGACCCTAGCCCACGAACTCGGGCACGTCATGCTCCACTCCCCTGACGCCAGTGGCGCGACCGACGGCGCAGCCATCGATGCTGTCCTGCACCGTGGCATCGCCGAGGTAGAGGCCGAGTCCGTGGCCCTCATGATCGGCGCCGCCCACGGCCTCGACACCACCACATACACCGTCCCGTACGTGTCGAGTTGGGCAAGCAGCGTCCCCGGCGCCGACCCCGTCGAAGTCGTGCAAGCCACTGCAGAGCGAGTCCGTACGACCTCCCTTCGCGTGCTCGACCAACTCGACACCGCCCAAGTCGGCGACGGCGACCCTCCCGGACTCATCCGAGAGACCACGCAACGACGGGTGCCGGGCCGTCAGGCTCCGGGCCGCAGCACGGATACGCCCGAGTCGCGTCCTGTCATCGAACAAACCGAGCAGGCGGTCGGACTATGAGCCTGCTCAACCCCGCGACCGCGTATCGGCGGTCCACCAACCGGCCACGAGTCCCGGTCGTCCTCCCGTTGGTCCGGGTTGACGTCGACAAGCAGGGACGCCTCGCCGTGACGGTTGACGACGCTCAGGTCCCTGATATCGCTTCCGGCGAGGAGTCGAGGCTGTCACGTACCGACCTGCGGCCGTTGCTTGACCGGATCGCATCCGAGCGCGGCTCTGCCCTGCGTGTGGAAATCCACGAACCTAACGGCAAGTTGTTCACCGACTTCCACACCTTCGAGCCAGCACTCGGCTCAGGAGCACCCACGCTCGCTGTCACGTCCCCTGCCAGCGCGGAGGACCCAGATGCGCGTCACACAAGGTTGTCAGCCCATCTGGGAACAGGTGAGGTCACCGGCACCGGGTTCAGCAGCGGTGAGGAGGTCACGGTCGCGGTCGTGATCTACCGCAGCGCAGCCGAGGCCGACGGGAGCATTGAGTTGCGCCTCCCCGTGGCGCTTCTCGAACGACACCGGGCTGACGTGGTGTTGGTCGGAGCAACCTCAGGGTCCGTCCGAGTCACCTCAAGCGAAGCACCCGAGCCGGTTCGTGAGGCGTCGTGAACGGCGGTGCCCGGCCCGTCGACGACACGCTCGTCAACCTCGCCCTGGTCGGGATCGCAGCACTCGGGCTGGTTGCAGCGGCACTGAGGTTCGCTGGCACCGTGACCGCGTGGGTGAGCGGAGTCGATCAGCCCGATGCAGACTGGGCAGCCGGACTCCACGTCCTCGCCGACCCGACCAATCCCGGCCGGGTGCTGCACGCTGACTTCGCGGGGTGGGCCTACTGGGCTGCGTTCGTTCTCATGCTCGCTGTCGTCGGCACCTGCGCTTTTGCGGTGTGGCGCCGTGTTGCAGCGATGCGGCACGCGTCGCGTCAGGATCCGCGACGTCTAGTCGGGGTCGCCACCCGCCACGACGTCACATCGACGGCCTCGAAGAAGGCGCTGCTGTCGCGCAGCGCAACCTTGCGGCCGAGCCTCGACCGCGCCGAACCCGGTGAGGTCGGCTACCTGCTCGGGCAATCTCGCGGGATGGAGATCTGGGCCTCGGTTGAGGACTCGGTCCTGGTGCTCGGTCCACCCCGTTCCGGCAAAGGCCTGCACGTCGTGATCAACGCCATCCTCGACGCACCCGGCGCCGTCGTGACCACCGCAACCCGCCCCGACAACATCGCCGCCACCATCACCGCCCGGCGAGAACGCGGCCCTGTAGCCGTGTTCGATCCCCAGTGCTTGGCCGAAGGGCTCCCGGCTGGGCTGCGCTGGTCCCCGGTCCGTGGCTGTGAGGACCCGCTGACCGCAATGATCCGCGCCACCGGACTCGCTTCGGCCACTGGGCTCTCGGCCGGTGGCGTCGAGTCCGGTGGGTTCTGGGAAGGCAAGACCCGCACCGCACTCC
>CAYNFY010000174.1:0-5512 GCA_964396585.1 uncultured Nocardioides sp. | reverse complement strand
CTTCTGGGTCGGTGGTGACACCACCACGACCATTCAGGGCACCGTGGGGCTGGGCTCTCGATCGGCGTAGGGTGACCCCGTGCAGGCCTACCTCGACCTTCTTGCCAAGGTACTCGCGACCGGAGTCGACAAGAGCGACCGGACCGGCACCGGGACCCGCAGCATCTTCGGCCACCAGATGCGCTTCGACCTGCGGACCGGGTTCCCGCTGGTGACCACGAAGAAGGTGCACACCCGCTCGGTCTTCGGCGAACTGCTCTGGTTTCTGAGGGGCGACACCAATGTCGGCTGGCTCCACGAGAACGGCATCTCGATCTGGGACGAATGGGCCGACGAGAACGGTGACCTCGGACCGGTCTACGGCCATCAGTGGCGCAGCTGGCCCACCCCGGACGGCCGACACATCGATCAGATCGCTCGCGTGGTCGAGTCGATCCGGACGAACCCGGACTCACGGCGTCACCTCGTCTCGGCCTGGAACGTGGCCGAGGTGGATGACATGGCCCTGCCGCCATGTCACACGATGTTCCAGTTCTATGTGGCCCCCGGAACGGATGGTGCGCCAGGAACCCTGTCCTGCCAGCTGTACCAGCGTTCGGCGGACCTCTTCCTGGGGGTGCCCTTCAATATCGCCTCCTACGCCCTGTTGACCCATATGGTTGCCCAGGTGACCGGCCTGAGGGTCGGTGACTTCGTGCACACGATGGGCGACGCCCACCTCTACGCCAACCACGTCGATCAGGCCCGACTGCAACTGACCCGAGCACCGCGGACGCTGCCCACGCTGCACCTCGACCCGGAGGTGCAGGCGCTGGATGCCTTCGAGTTGAAGCACATCGGCCTGACCGGGTACGAGCCGCACCCGGCGATCAAGGCCCCCATCGCGGTGTGAGGCACTACCGGAGGAACCCCGCGACATGACTGATCAGCAGACCGGACACTCCACCACCCCTTCATCGGGGCGACCCTTGACCCTGATCGCCGCGCACTCGAGGAATCGGGCGATCGGCCATCACGGAGACATCCCTTGGCACAGCCGTGAGGACTTCGCCCATTTCAAGGCCGCGACCATCGGTCAGACCCTGATCATGGGTCGGCTCACCCACGAGGCGATCGGTCGGCCGCTGCCCGAACGGCGCACGATCGTGATCACCCGCAACCCGGAGTGGCGGGCCGACGGGGTGGAGGTGGTGCACTCCCTGGAGGCGGCCCTTGCGCTGGCCGCCGAACGCCCTTACGGCGACATGGACTACATCGCCGGGGGCCAGCAGATCTACGAACTCGCGCTTCCGATCGCAAACCGGCAACTGCTGACCGAGATCGACCTCGAGGTGCCCGGCGACGCCTTCTACCCGGAGTTCTCCGAAGAGCAGTGGCACGAGGTGCGCCGGATCAGCCGCCCCGACTATGACCCGCCACTGCAATGGGTCTGGTGGGAGCGCCGGTGACCGATACCCAGGCAGCCCTGGCCGCGCTGCACGTCGATGCGAATTCCCCAGTCGCGCCCTTCGAGCAGGTCAAGATCCAGGTGATCGCACTGGTGGATGCGGGTGCGCTCGCCGCCGGTACCAGGCTGCCCCCGGTCCGAACCCTGGCCCAGAGCCTGGATCTGGCCGCTAACACGGTGGCTCGCGCCTACAAGGAGCTGGAGGCCGCCGGGGTGGTCGAGACCCGCGGTCGGGCCGGTACCTATGTGTCCGGTGCCGGGGTGGATCGGGCGGCCCGAGCCGCGGCCCTGAGATATGCCGAGGCGAGTCGAGCCCTGGGGCTGGAGCGTGACCGGGCGCACGAACTTCTAGACCGAGTC
Organism: uncultured Nocardioides sp.; assembly: GCA_964396585.1. GTDB lineage: Bacteria > Actinomycetota > Actinomycetes > Propionibacteriales > Nocardioidaceae > Nocardioides. The sequence goes on along the minus strand of CAYNFY010000174.1, from coordinate 3,705 downwards.
TGGACCTGATCGGCTCGGCCCCCGCCGATCAGGGACACTGGGTGGGTGAATCCCCGGATCGTCGTGTCGGCAGTCGCCATCGTCCGTGACGGCGCGGTATTGACCGTGCGCAAACGAGGAACCGAGCGGTTCATGCTGGTAGGTGGCAAACCAGAACCCGGCGAGGACGCCGCCGAGTGCGCCATCCGCGAGACGCAGGAGGAGACCGGCCTGGAGGTCAACGACCTGCGGCTGCTGGGGGAGTTCACCTCCGAGACCGCCAATGAGCCGGGACATGAACTCCATTCCACGGTCTATGCGGCCGACCCGATCGGGGAGCCCGTGGTAGCCGGCGAGATCGCCGAACTCCGCTGGACCCGGCTCGACGGGGCCTACCCGGACCTCGCACCGATGCTGGAGTTCAACGTACTGCCCATTCTGAGGGGGGCCGAGGCATGAAACGCCCGCTGCTGTTCTTCTCGATGACCCCGCCCCGAGCCGCCACCTCGGTGGCGGACTCGCAACGAGTGGCGGACCTGACCCTGGCCCGGCTCGGTGACCTCGAGGTCGATGCTCTGGTCCTGTATGACATCGATGACGAGTCGGACCGTAATCCCGAGGAACGTCCGTTCCCCTATCTGGCCACCCAGGACCCGGCCGCCTTCCACCGGGATCATCTACAGGCGTGGCAGAAGCCGGTGGTGTTGTACCGCTGTGTCGGCAAGTACAGCGGAGACGAGCTCGAGGACTGGCTCGGCGAGGCCGATGACGAGCAGGTACGGACCGTCTTCGTCGGCCCTTCGTCCTCGGACAAACCGGTGGCGACGACGCTGCGACAGGCCCAGGAACTGTGGGCGCGGCAACGCCCCGAGCTGCCGCTGGGTGCGGTCGCCATCGCCGAACGGCACACGGCCGGCGGCGAGGAGCACCAGCGGATGCTGCGCAAGCAGCAGCGCGGGGTCTCGTTCTTCGTGACGCAGGTGGTCTACGACTCCGATGCGGCCAAGAGCATGGTGTCGGACTACCACTACGCGTGCCGTGAGCGAGGCGAACAGACCCAGCCGGTGGTCTTCACCCTGTCGGTCTGCGGGTCCTTGAAGACCCTGGAGTTCCTCGGCTGGCTCGGGGTGGATGTGCCCCGCTGGCTGCACAACGACCTGGCCCACGCCGAAGACCCGCTCCAGGTCTCCTTCGACCGCTGCCTGCACATGGCCCAGGACCTGGCCGCCTTCTGTCGCCGACTGGAGGTGCCGTTCGGGTTCAATGTGGAGAGCGTCTCGATCCGCCGGGCCGAGATCGAGGCCACCGTCGAGCTGGCCCGACGGATCCGCGAGATCTGAGCGTCCACCCCCTACGATGAGCGCCGCTCAGGTGCCGCAGAAGGTGCGAAAGCCCCGAGCGAAGGCATCCGGTGCCGGCTCCGCGTAGGGATCCGGTTCGGCGCGCACCCGGTATGGGTCCCGGACCGCGGCCAACAGGGCATCGAACGGGCCGCCGTCTCCGGACTCGGCCGCCGTCAGTGCGCTGTCGACCAGGTGGTTGCGGGGGATCCGGACCGGGTTGGTGGCGTCCATCTGTTCGGGATCAGGTCGCAGCGACAGCCACCGGGCACCCCAGCCGTCGAAACGGTCCCGGTCGGTGACCAGGTCCCAGACCGTGCTCAGGTCGCGGCTTCGAGCCGCTTCGCTCAGGGCCACCCAGAGGCCGGTCCAGTCGGCGCGAGAGGTTGCGGCGAGGTCCAGCAGCTCGCCCGCCAACGCTGTCAGCGCCTCGTCATCGATCGGGTCCGGTCGCTCGCCCGAGAGTCCGAGCTTGGCGCCGATACCGGCCAGCCAGGCCTCGTTGAAGACGCCGGCGTACCCGTCGAGCACCTCCATCGCGGCGGCGATCGCCTGCTCCTCGTCGTCATGGATCAGCGGCAGCAGGCATTCGGCGAAGCGGGCCAGATTCCACTGGGCGATCGGCGGCTGGTTCCCGTAGGCGTACCGACCCCGGTCATCGATCGAGGAGAAGACGGTGCCGGGGTCGTAGGCGTCCATGAACGCGCACGGACCGAAGTCGATCGACTCACCCGAGATCGTCATATTGTCGGTATTCATCACCCCATGCACGAATCCGACCTGCATCCATTGGGCCACCAGCCGCGCCTGGGCGTCGCGTACCTGGGCGAATAGGGTGAGCGCCGGATTGTCGGTGGTCGCTGCCTGGGGGCAGTGCCGGGCGATCGAGAAGTCGAGCAGGCGGCGCAGCAGGCCGATGTCGCCGCTGGCGCGGGCGAATTGGAAGGAGCCGACCCGGAGGTGGCTGGCCGCGGTGCGGACCAGGACCGCGCCGGGGTGGGGACCATCCTCGCGCGGCACCTGGCGGCCCGTGCCGAGCACGGCCAGCGAACGGGTGGTGGGAATCCCGAGAGCGTGCAGCGACTCGCTGACCAGCAACTCACGGAGCATCGGACCGAGTGCGGCGAGCCCGTCCCCGCCCCGGGACAGCGGGGTCGGGCCGGATCCCTTCAGGTGCAGGTCTCGTCGTCCCCGCGGGGTGTCGAACTCGCCGAGCAGAACCGCCCGGCCGTCGCCCAAACGGGGTGAGAACCCACCGAACTGATGCCCGGAATAGACCTGCGACACCGGTCTGGCGCCGGGAGCGAGATCGTGGCCCAGGAGCTCGCGCACCCCGGCCGGACTGCGCAGTGCCGCGCCGTCCAGTCCCAACTCGAGGGCCAGGTCATCGTTGAACGCCACCAACATCGGGCTGCCGAGCGGTCCCGGATGCCAGGCCACACTCAGCTCGGGTAGGTCATCGGCGAATCGGTGCTGCAGCGAGATCACGACTCCAGCCTAGTAGCGAGGCAGGCGAGTCCGAATGCCGTGCGGGTCGGTACCCCTCTTCGGGGCACCGACCCGCGGCACGCATTCGGTGGCCGACTCAGACGACCTTGCCGCGTACCGTCTTGCTGGTCGATCCGGAGACCAGGGCGGAGCCCTTGTATTTGGCCCGCAACTTGTGCTTGCCCTGCTTCAACTTCACGGTGAACTTGGCCGTGCTGTTGCGGGAGACCTTCACGGCGCGCAACTTCTTGCCCTTGTCGGTGACGATCACCTTGCCCTTGACGGCGGTCCCGGCCTTGACCTTGACCTTGATCAGGAGCTTGCGCTTCTTCATCTTGACCGCGAGCGAGGTCTGTGACGTCGCCTTGGTGACGACGAGCGCCTTCGGCGGGCTCTGCGAGGCAGCGAGCGCGCTGTTGGCCGGGGTGAACTCAGCCACTACCGAGGTGGTACCGGGCCTCAGACCGGTGACCGAGATGGTGGCTCTGCCGGCACTGGTGGTGGCGCTGCCCACTCGTCTGCCGCCGGAGGTGAGCACCACGGTGCCGTCCACCGGGCCCTGGACCCCGTTGGTGGTGACCGGTACCCGGACCGCGCCCGGGTAGGCGACCGCATTCACGTTGCCGACGGTGACGGACGTGTCGGCGGAGGCCAGTACCTTGTCGCCCTGGGGAGCCGCCCACAGGATCGCGCGAGCGGCCTGACCGATCAGCCCCTTGGGGTGAGTGCGGAAGAAGACCGAGGAACCGAAGACCACCGAGCGTGCACCCGAGACGGCCTGCTCACCGGAGACCACCGCTGCCTTGCCGACCGCATAGCCGGGGCCATTGGTCGCGTTGGTGCCGCGCCAGTGTCCGGCCAGGAAGGTGCCGTAGGTCTGCTCCGCCTTGGTGCCCGC
>CAYNFY010000173.1:0-5684 GCA_964396585.1 uncultured Nocardioides sp. | reverse complement strand
CGTGCATTCCCTATTTCGTGGTGCGCCGGAAGGATGCCGATCCGGGCTCGCCGCGCGTCCAGGTCGGTCTCGGAGTCGCAGATGTCCACGCCTTCGATCAGGATCTTGCCGGCGTTGGCGTCCTCGAGTCGGTTCACACAGCGCAACAGTGTGGATTTGCCCGAGCCGGACGGACCGATCACGCAGACGACCTGACCGTTCTTGACGTGGAAGTCCACGCCCTTGAGGACCTCATTCTCACCGAATGACTTGCGCAGTCCCTGGATGTCGATGGCGCGGTCGGTCTTCACGGGAAGTTCGTTCGGATTGTTCATCTCACCGAGCCCTCTGCTGTCGCTTCTCCAGCCACGCCACGACCCGGGTCAACGGAAGCGAGATGGCCAGGTACATGATCGCGGCCATGAACAGCGGCGTCGCGTTGGAGTAGGTGGTCAGACCGTTCTGACCGAAGGAGGTCAGATCCATGTCGACCGCTTGCATGCCGACCACGCTGAGCAGCGCGGTGTCCTTGATCAGCAGCACGAACTCGTTGGTGAGCGGTGGAATGACGATCCGGACGGCCTGCGGGATGACGATGGTGAACAGGGTCCGGATGTTGCTCATGCCGAGGGAACGGGCCGCCTCGGCCTGGCCCTTGGGGACTGCTTGGAGGCCGGCCCGCAATGTCTCTGCCATATAGGCGGCACAGACCAGGATCAGCCCGAAGAGTCCAGCGGTGACCAGGTTGTTGTCCAGCCCCAGCCACGGGAGGGCGGGGAACTGCCAGCCCAGCACCACCGGCACTGCCAGGCCCATGAAGATGATCACGACGAGCGCGGGCAGCCCGCGGAAGAACTCGATGAACGCGGTGGCCACCCACCGATACGGCCCGATCGGGGAGAGCCGCATCAGGGCCAGGGTCAGGGCCAGAGCCAGCCCGCAGACGAACGCGATCGCGGTGTATTTGATCGTGTTCACCGCACCGATGGTGACGATGTCGGGCCACAGCGCCTTGATGGTCTCCCAGTCCAGGAAGTTGCGCTGAAGCTCGCCCCAGTTCACCGAGAAGAGCAGCAGGAGTATTCCTGCGAGGAAGATGAGATAGAGGAGCCCACGGGTCAGCCGCTGCCGGTTCCGGCGCGTCATGCGCCGAGGCGGGACGGCCGCGGGGGCCGTGGTTCGCACGGCCCCCGCGTCCTGCGGACGTTGCTGATCTGTCATGTCAGAGGTCCACGCTGTCCGGTTGTCGAGGTGATCAGTTGGTGGCGAAGTAGGTGTCGTAGATCTTCTGGTACTCGCCCGAGTCACGCAGCGACTGCAGGGCCTCGTTCACGGTGGCGACCAGAGGGGAGTCCTTCTGCATGGCCAGACCGTAGGACTCATCGGTCTTGTAGGTCTGGACGATGGTGTAGCCGCCGTCCTTGGTGTGTTCCAGGTTCACCGGGAGGTCCTGGAGCAGGGCCTCGACCGAGCCGCCCCGCAGCGCCGGCCACATCTCGCCGTCCGAGGGGAAGACCACGATCTTGGCACCCTTGGCGTTCTCTTCGGTGTACTTCTGGCCAGTGGTGCCCTTCTGAACGCCGACCTTCTTGCCATCCAGATCCTCGATGGAGGTGATGTCCGAGCCGTCCTTGACCAACAGCGACTGTTCGGAGTCGTAGTAGGGCGTCGAGAACGAGAGGTTCTTCTCCCGCTCCGGGGTGATCGTCATCGCCGACGCGACCAGGTCACACTGGCCACCCTTGAGGGCCAGACCGCTCTGCAGCGCGTCGAAGGAGGAGTCCTTGATCACGAGCTTCAGGCCCAGGTCGCTGGCGATGGACGAGATGATGTCGACATCGAAGCCCTTGAAACCGGACGGTGCGGACTTGTCGAAGTCCTCGAAGGGCGGGTACGGGACATCGGAGCACACGGTCAGCGTGCCGTTGGTGATGGTCTTGACCTCGGCTGCGGAGGTGTTGTCACCGGTGGGGCTGGTGTCACCGTCTCCGGCCTTCTTGTCTCCAGAGTCGGACCCACATCCGGTCAGGGAGAGGGCGATGGCTGCGGCGCTCAGGCCGGCTGCGATTCGGCGCATGTTCATTGGCGCATGCTAGGCGAATCCGCGCGTAATGTGGACCCCTGTGAGGACATACGTTGCGTTCCTTCGCGCAATCAACCTGGGTCAAACACGCAAGTATCCGAAGGATGAGACCGTTAGAACTACGGAATCCGCAGGGTTTGCTCATGTTTTCGCCCACGGCAACACCGGCAATCTGCGCTTCCAGACGACGCTGCGGTCCCGGGCTCGGATCGAGGCCGCGTTGGAGCAGGCATACCTGGCCGACCGCGGATTCGAGGTGCCCACCATCGTCTTCGAGGCCGAGGAATTCGCCGAAGTGGCCGCCCAGGCCGAGAGGCTCGGATCCGGCCGCGAGTTGGCTCGGCATTACGTCTACCTGCTCAAGGCGGAGCTGGACGAGGAGACCGCGGCCCGGGTCGAGGCGTGCTCCACCGACGCCGGAGAGATGGTGGTCCGCGGGCGGGCCGTGCACGCCCTGCTCGGGCCCGGCTACCAACAGGGCAAGGTAGATCCGTTGAATGCGGCCAAACTCCTCGGAGCGGCCACTAACCGCAACGTGAACGTGGTGCGCACCCTGGCCGCCAAGTGGTGCTGAACGGTCGCGGCCGGGACGTGCGATCAGGCCAGAACGACTCCGGCGGCGCGCAACTGTTCCAGCGCGCTCGCCGTGCTCTGCGGTGCCACACCCGCGCACAGATCCAGTAGGACTCGGGTTTTGAAGCCGGCCGTCACCGCATCCAGGGCGGTGGCGCGCACACAGTGGTCGGTTGCGATGCCGACCACGTCCACCTCGTCGACCCGATGAGAGCGCAGCCAGTCGGCGAGTCCGGAGCCGCTCTCGTCCCTGCCCTCGAAGCCGGAATAGGCCGCGGCATACTCACCCTTGCGGAACACCGCCTCGAATGGCTCGGGATCGAGGTTCGGATGGAACGCCTCACCCTCGGTCCCCACGGCACAGTGCACCGGCCAACTGTCGACATAGTCCGGACGGTCCGACCAGTGCGTCCCGGGGTCGATGTGGTGGTCCTTGGTGGCCACCACGTGGTCATAGCGAAATGCTCCCGGCGTGCCGGCGGTCGACTGCCTGATCAGCCGGGCCACGTCACTGGCGACCGCGGCCCCGCCGGCCACCGCGAGCGAGCCGCCCTCACAGAAGTCGTTCTGTACGTCTACGACGATCAGCGCGCGGGTCATACGGCGAGCGTATCCGGCCACGCCACCACGCCCGCTCGGTCATTCGAAGAGGGTGGGGATGGCGGGCTCCCCTCTACTCATCATCTGCACGGCCATCGGCAGTTCCGCGAGGGAGGCCGCGTGCCGTTCCCGGGCCGCGCTGAGCGGCTCGGTGCCGACGATCTCGCCGTCTCGCACCAACGGCACCAGGAGGGCCCGGTCGTCGCCGTCGTCGCTGGGCATGATGCCGACCCCCACCACCTCGGCCTGGGCCACCCCGGTCGCGGAAAGCCGGCGCAGTGCGTACTTGCGGCCACCGATACTGGCCTTGCCGGGCGCTTTCTTGGCCACCGACACCATCTCGCCGGCCGCGTCCTCACGGGCCACCAGCTTGTAGACGAACCCGCTGGTCGGATGGCCGGATCCGGTGACCAGCTGGGTACCTACGCCGTAGCCGTCCACGGGTGCGGCGGCCAGGGCCGCGATCGCATACTCGTCCAAGTCGCTGGTGACGATGATCCTGGTCCCGGTGGCACCGAGCTCGTCCAGTTGGTTCCGAACCTGGCGGGCCAGGGAGCCTAGGTCGCCGGAGTCGATGCGAACCGCGCCCAGTTCGGTGCCGGCCACCTCGAGGCCGACCCGGACGGCCTCGGCGATGTCGTAGGTGTCCACCAGCAGGGTGGTGCCCCGACCCAGGGAATCGACTTGCGCGGTGAAGGCCTCGCGCTCGGTGTCGTGCAGCAGGGTGAAGGAATGTGCCGAGGTACCGCCGGTGGGGATGCCGTAGCGGTGTCGTGCGGCCAGATTGGAGGATGAGTCGAAACCCGCGATCCAGGCGGCCCGGGCAGCGGCGACGGCTGCCTCCTCGTGGGTACGTCGCGATCCCATCTCGATGCACGGGCGGCCATCGGCCACCAGGGTCATCCGGGAGGCGGCCGAGGCGATGGCCGAGTCGTGGTTGTAGATGCTCAGCAGCAGGGTCTCCAGCAGCACCGCTTCGGCGAACGTGGACTCCACCAGCAGCAGCGGTGAGTCGGGGAAATAGGTCTCGCCTTCGGCGTATCCCCACATGTCGCCGGTGAACTCGTAGTCGGCCAACCAGGCCAGGGTCGCCTCATCGACCACCCGCCCTTCGTCCAGGACGCTCAGTACCTCGTCGTCGAAGCGGAACCGGACCAATGCCTCCAATGCCCGGCCCACCCCGGCCACTACTCCGTACCGGCGTCCGGTGGGCAGCCGCCGACCGAACAGTTCGAAGACCGAACGCCGGTGTGCGGTACCACCGGCCAGGGCCGCCTGCAGCATGGTCAGTTCATAATGGTCGGTGAGCAATGCTGTTGATCTACCCATGGAACAACTGTGCCATTGTGCGACGATGGCGTCGTGTCTGCTGCTAGCCCCGTCGAGGCGGAACCGACTCAGGTCCCCGACGAGATCACCTTCCTCAACGAGCCCTGGGTCACCGTCGTGTGGAACGATCCGGTGAATCTGATGTCCTACGTGGCGTTCGTGTTCCGGTCCTATTTCGGCTATTCCGAGGAGAAGGCTGAAAAGCTCATGTACGAGGTACACAACGACGGCCGCTCGGTGGTCAGCTCCGGGAGTCGTGAGGCAATGGAACGTGATGTGCAGGCCATGCACGAGTTCGGACTGTGGGCGACGATGGAGCAGATGTCATGACGGCTACCACTGGGTTCGATGCACTCGCCGATGCCGATCGGGTGACGGCCACCTTCACCGCCTTCGAGGGTGACCTGCTGCGCAACCTCGCCACCCAGCTCATCGAGTTGTTGCACAGCGAGGCGGCGGCTCCGAAGGACCCGACCGATCCACTCGAGGCGCTGCTGGACTTCTCCGGGCCGACCTCGGAGCCGGAGGATCCGGTACTGCGTCGGCTGTTTCCGAACGCACACCTCAACGATCCCGAGGCTGCTGGGGAGTTCCGTCGGTTCACCGAGTCGGCCCTGCGCGACGCGAAGTCGGCGAACGCCGCACTGGTCATCGACACGCTGGAGGACGCGGGCCTGCCAGATGAGCCGGACGACCCCTTCGACATGATCCACATCGACGTGGAGTTGGATCCGGCGCGGGGGCTGACCTGGTTGAAGACTTTCACCGACATCCGACTCTCCATCGCCACCAGGTTGGAGATGGAGGAAGGCGACGAGGACTACTGGCGCTCGTTGGCCCAGGACGATCCACGAGGCCCGGCGCACGATATCTACGAGTGGGTGGGCTGGTTGCAGGAGACGCTGGTCGTCGCGATGAGCCGGATCTGAGCCGGATCTGAGCAGAGCGCCCGTCCGTCGCCGTCCGTGCCGCGGGCGGGTGCAGAGGACCCGTCGAAAGGCAACTAGGCTGTCCCCGTGTTGACCATCGACCAGGCGACCCATGACGCGATCGTCGCCCACGCCAAGCGGGACCACCCCGATGAGGCCTGTGGCATCGTGGCCGGTGCCGAGGGCAGCGA
>CAYNFY010000172.1:0-5776 GCA_964396585.1 uncultured Nocardioides sp. | reverse complement strand
GGTGCACTCCACCAGCTCGTGACCCATCCGCAGGTCGGGCAGTCGGAGCCGAAGCGGGCCATCGCGTCGGCATAGGTCATCCTCGGGATCGGACGCGGGATGGTCTCGCCGATCTCGGCCCACATCGCCGTGAGCACGTCCTCCATCAGCGTGATGACGTCCTCCTGGTCCACGAAGCTCATCTCGATGTCGAGCTGGGTGAACTCGGGCTGGCGGTCGGCCCGGAAGTCCTCGTCGCGGTAGCACCGGGCGATCTGGTAGTACCGCTCCAGGCCACCGACCATCAGCAGTTGCTTGAACAACTGCGGGCTCTGCGGCAGCGCGTACCAGGAGCCGGGCGCCAATCGGGCCGGCACCAGGAAGTCCCGGGCGCCCTCTGGCGTGGACCGGGTCAGGGTGGGGGTCTCGACCTCGACGAAGTCGTGCTGATCGAGCACCGTACGGGCGGCCTTGTTGATTCGGGAGCGCAGTCGGATGGCCGCGGCCGGGCCGGAGCGGCGCAGGTCGAGGTAGCGGTACTTGAGCCGCACCTCCTCGCCTACCTCGACGTGGTCACTGATCGGGAAGGGCAGTGGTGCCGAGGGGTTCAGCACCTCGACGTCGCTCGCGACCACCTCGACCTCGCCGGTGGCCAGGTTGGGGTTCTCGTTGCCCTCCAGCCGCTGGGTCACCTCGCCGGTGATCGCCAGACAGAACTCGTTGCGCAGGCTGTGTGCCACCGACTCATCACGGATCACCACCTGGGAGACCCCGCTGGCATCGCGCAGGTCGATGAAGGCGACCCCACCGTGATCGCGACGATTGGCCACCCACCCGGCGAGGGTGACGGTCTGGCCGACGTGCTCGGCGCGCAGGGCGCCGGCGTCATGGGTGCGGATCACGGGTTCTCCTCGTTGAGTGCTTCAGTGTTCGTACGGTCGGCCCGGGGCCGACCGGATCTAAGGGTGCTACGGATACCGGACTGGTTCAATTCGGTTCTGCTCGTTCACTCCGAAGACCAACTGATCATGGGGGTCAGGTCCTCGGCGGGGGGCATCCAGACGGACGGGTCGATCGCGACCTGTTCTCCACTCCGGATGTCCTTGACCTCGTAGCCGCCCTCGGCGCCGGCGAAGAGCACATACGGGATGCCACGTCTTTCGGCGTACCGGATCTGCTTGCCGAACTTCGCTGCGTTGGCGGCCACCTCACAGGGCACCCCGTTGGCCCGCAACCGGCCGGCCACCGTATCGGCCGTGGCCCGGGACTCTTCATCGGTCAACGCGACCAGCACCGCCGAGGGCACCTGACGGCTCGCGGTGATCCGCCCCTTGCCCACCAGCGGAACCAGGACTCGGCTGACCCCCAATGAGATCCCGACGCCCGGGTAGGTCGTCCGGCCGTCGCTGGCCAGCGCGTCGTAGCGGCCGCCGGAGCAGATCGACCCGAGCGACTCGAAGCCGTCGAGCCGGGTCTCGAAGACGGTTCCGGTGTAGTAGTCCAGGCCACGGGCGATCTTCAGGTCCGCCACGATCCGGGTACGTTCGCTGGTCAGCGACTGGCAGGCCTCGACCAGGGTGGCCAGCTCGTCCAGGCCCTCCTCCAGCAGCGGGCTGTCGATCTGGTGAGCGGTGGCCAGCTCACAGACCCGCCCGACGAACGAGGTGTCGGTGCTGCTGATCTCCGAAAGCGCCAGGCAGGCGTCGGCCTGCGCCGACGTCAACCCGGCCTCGGCCCGCAGCAGCTCGTGGACCTTCTCTGCGGGGAGCTTGTCGAGCTTGTCGACCAGCCGCATCACCTCGTCCAGGTCGGGTACTCCCAGGCCGGTGTAGAAACCCTGGATCAGCTTGCGGTTGTTCACCTGGAGCGCGAAGCCCGGCAGAAATTCCAGGTTGCCGAGCGCCTCCAGCATCACCCGGGTGACCTCGATGTCGTGGTGGAAGGGCAGCTCGTCGCGACCCACGATGTCGATGTCTGCCTGAGTGAACTCGCGGAAACGACCCTCCTGGGGCCGCTCGCCGCGCCACACCTTCTGAATCTGGTAGCGACGGAAAGGGAACTCGAGCTTTCCGGCGTTCTCCAGCACGTACCGGGCGAAGGGCACCGTCAGGTCGAAGTGCAGGCCGATGCTCTTGTCCCTGCTCTCATGGCCCCCCTCCTCTCCCTGGAGGCGGCGCAGCACGTAGACCTCCTTGGAGGTGTCGCCCTTGCGCAGCAGTTGGTCCATCGGCTCGACCGCGCGGGTCTCGATGTTGCCGAATCCGTGTAACTCGAAGGTGCGGGCCAGCACGGCCGTCACCTCCTTCTCGACGGCGCGTTGGTCGGGCAGGAACTCCGGGAATCCGGAGAGTGGAGCGATCTTCGCCATCTTGGTGGTCACAGTCCTCGGGTGATCGGTGCCGGTCCGCCGTCGAGTGTGCCGTCGGCGGCCAGGTCGGCCAGGAAGGGGTTGCCGGCGCGCTCGCGCCCGATCGAGGTCTGCTCGCCGTGGCCGGGCAGCACCACGATGTCGTCGGGCAGGGTGAGCACCTTGTCGCGCAGCGAGCGCAGGATCGTGGGGTGATCACCGCCGGGCAGGTCGGTACGTCCGATGGACCCGGCGAAGAGCAGATCCCCCGAGAACATCACCTCACTGATCTCCGGCACCCCCGCAGCGTCGCCATAGGGGGTTCGGAAGGTCACCGACCCCTGGGTGTGTCCCGGCGTGTGGTCGACCACGAATCTCAGCCCGGCCAGTTCCAGTTCCTGGGTATCGGCGAGTTCGCGTACGTCGTCGGGCTCGGCCCAGGTGTGGTCCCCACCCAGCATCATCCGGGTGCTCTCGGGCGACATCCCCGCCAGTGGGTCGGTCAGCAGGTGTCGGTCGCTGGGGTGGATCCAGGCGGTGGCGTCGTAGGTTCCGGCCACCGGGGCGACACACCACATGTGGTCGATGTGTCCATGCGTGACCAGGACGGAGACCGGCTTGAGCCGGTGTTCGCGCACGATCTCGGCGACCCCGGCCGCCGAGTCCTTGCCTGGGTCGATCACCACGCACTCGTTCCCGGCGCCGGTGGATACGACATAGCAGTTGGTGCCCCAAGGGCCGGCGGGGAAGCCAGCGATCAACACGGTGCAGTCCTCGAGTGGTCGATGGTGGTGACGGCGGGGCCGCCTCGGACGGTGTGGAACACACTTTCTCAGGCGTGATCGGTGCACCGAATGGTGTCAGCCTACCGAGGGGCACAGGAGGTGTGACTACGATGGGCGACCATGAGCGCGCAACAGCAGTCCGAATGGGGCCGTGTGGCCGAGGACGGCACCGTTTTCGTGAAGACCTCCGACGGGGAACGTGCAGTCGGCCAGTACCCGGAGGGAACCCCCGAGGAGGCCTTGACGTTCTACACCGAACGCTTTGCCGCCTTGGAGTTCGAGGTCTCGTTGTTGGTCCAGCGGGTGTCAGGGGGCAAGTTGAGCCCCGACGAGGCCGCCGGATCCGTGAAGACCGTCCGCGAGCAGGTCGCCAACGCCTCCGCGGTGGGTGACCTTGCCGCACTGGCGGCCAAGTTGGATGCACTCCCACCCTTGATCGCCACCCAGCGCGAGGCTCGTAAGGCCGAACGGGCCGCCAAGCTCGCCGAGTCGCGGGTCGAGAAGGAGAAGATCGTCGCCGAGGCCGAACGTCTGGCCGAAGGCAACGACTGGCGCAACGGCGCGAACCGGCTTCGTGACCTGCTCGAGGCGTGGAAGGCCCTGCCTCGGTTGGACAAGTCCGAGGACGACGCTCTGTGGCGTCGCTTCTCCACCGGTCGCACCGCCTACACCCGTCGCCGCAAGGCCCACTTCGCCGAGCAGCACCAACAGCGTGAGGGCGCTCGGAGCATCAAGGAGCGTCTGGTCGTCGAAGCCGAGGCGCTGGCCGGGTCCACCAACTGGGGCGCGACCGCCGGAGCCTTCCGTGACCTGATGCGCGAGTGGAAGGCCGCCGGTCCCGCTCCCCGTGAGGTGGACGAGAAGCTGTGGCGCCGGTTCCGCGGTGCCCAGGACACCTTCTTCGGCAATCGCGACGCCGCCAACGCCGAGCTCGATCAGGAGTTCGCCGCGAATGCGGAGGTCAAGGAAGCGCTGCTGGTCGAGGCCGAGGCGCTGCTGCCGATCACCGATCTGGAATCCGCCAAGCGGACCTTCCGTGGGATCTCGGACCGTTGGGACGCGGCCGGTAAGGTCCCCCGCGACCGGATGAAGGAGTTGGAAGGCCGGATTCGCAAGGTGGAGACGGCCCTGCGCGGCCAGGAGGATGCCGAGTGGAAGCGCTCGGATCCCGAGAAGTCCGCCCGGGCCAACGACATGGTCGCCAAGCTCGAGGCCGGGGTCGCCGAGATCCAGGCCGACCTGGACAAGGCCCGCGCCGCCGGCGATGACCGCAAGGTCAAGAAGCTCGAGGATGACCTGGCCTCACGCCAGCAGTTCCTCGACATGGCGCGCAACGTCTCCCAGGAGTTCAACGGCTGATCCAGCCCCCGAACGTAGAGCCCTCGGTCGGTGACGACCGGGGGCTCTACGTCACGTCATGTCACGTCGCCGCTGCCGCCTCGCTCAGAGACACCCGAGCGGGATGGCGCGCGTGGCTGCGAGGCCGACGAACGAAGCCGGCCTGTAAGCGGAGCGGCCGGCGAGCGAGGAGAACGCCGCAGACGCGCCGCCACGCCCGCTCGGGTCAGGAGGTGACCCGGTAGGCGTCGAATACCCCCGGCACATTACGCGCTGCCTTGAGCACGTTGTCCAGATGCTTGGAGTCGGCCATCTCGAAGGTGAACCGCGACTTGGCCACCCGATCCCTGGTGGTGGACAGCGAGGCGCTGAGGATGTCCACGTGCTGGTCCGACAGAGCCAGCGTGATGTCGGACAGCAACCGGGCCCGATCCAGGGCCTCGACCTGGATGTTCACCAGGAAGGTCGTCTCGGCGGTGTGGCCCCATTCGACGTCGACCAGCCGCTCGGACTGCTTGCGCAGCTCGTCGGCATTGGTGCAGTCGCGGCGGTGGACCGAGACCCCACCACCCTTGGTGACCCAGCCGATGATCTCGTCGCCCGGCACCGGGGTACAGCACTTGGCCAGTTTGACCAGCACGTCGTCGACGCCCTTGACCACGACGCCCGACTCCGATGTCGTGGCCGTCGCCTTGACCCGGCTCCGACGACCGGTGATCCGGACGCCCTCGGCCAGGTCCTCGGCGGCCCCCCGAGTTCCGCCATGCAGCTCGATGACCCGCCGGACCACCGCCTGGGCGCTGAGTTGGTTCTCCCCCACACTCGCATACAGCGCGGTGATGTCGGACAACTTGAAGTGAGTGGCGACCTCGTTGAGCGACTCGTGCGACATCAGGCGTTTGAGCGGCAGCCCCTCCTTGCGCATCAGCTTCGCGATCGAGTCCTTGCCTCGTTCGACGGCCTCCTCGCGGCGCTCCTTGGTGAACCAGGCCCGGATCTTGGAGCGGGCCCGCGAGGATTTCACGAAGTTCAGCCAGTCCCGCGAGGGACCGGAGTTGGGCGACTTGGAGGTGAAGACCTCGACCACATCGCCCGATTCCAGTGACGACTCCAGGGGCACCAGGCGTCCGTTGACCCGGGCCCCGATCGTGTGGTGTCCGACCTCCGTATGCACGGCATAGGCGAAGTCGACCGGCGTCGCCGCGGTCGGCAGCGCCATCACGTCGCCGCGCGGAGTGAAGACATAGACCTCGGCCCGATTCATCTCATAGCGCAGCGAGTCCAAGAACTCGCTCGGGTCCTCGACCTCGCTCTGCCAATCGACCAG
>CAYNFY010000171.1:0-5788 GCA_964396585.1 uncultured Nocardioides sp. | reverse complement strand
TTCCCATGGTGCAGATCCTCTCTTACGAGGTGTCCACCAGACGGGGTCAAGGCCATTGCTTGGTGCGCATCTGGTAGTCGACCCGTTGTTGGATGCGGGCCTTGAACTGGGCCTGCGTGATGGCCTTGTCTCGTAACTGCTGGACGAGGTCGACGAGGTGGTCGGGCATGCAGGGGGCGTAGTAGGTGCCGTCGACCATGTGCATGCCTGAACGGTGTGCGTCTTGGCGTCCGGCGTGCTTCTTTCCGTACCCGAGGACGAGGTCGTATCCCGCTTCACGGGCTGGGGTTTGGAATTTGTCGGCGTCGGCGTCGGTGTACAGGAGGTCCCCAGCGAGTGGTCCGGGGATGTGGCTTCGGGTGTTGAGGTTCGCGAACAGGCGTCGTGCAGCACCGGCAGGGTCCCAGCCGGGGATGTCACTGGTGAGCGCGAGCGGGACGGCGGGCATGTACTGGCGGGTGGGGTGCGATGCGTCGGCTGTGACGATGAGGTGCACGTCGCGAGCGAACAGGTACTTCGACGTGGTTCGCTGGAACTTGCCCCGTACCTCGTCGGGGTCGAGGTGGTCGCCCTTGCGGGCGTACCAGCCGCCGTCTGGGTCGGACGACATCACGGTGCCGTCGAGTTTCGTACCGCGTGCGAACAGCGGCAGCGGGGTCGCGTCGACGCAGTACGCGGAGTTCCCGGCAGTGTGGCGGTCGACGACGGGTTGGGGGAGTTGCCGGTAGGCCGCTTCGAGTAACTGGTTGCAGACCCAGTCCAGCGCGATGGCACGGTTGTACTGCTCGTCAGTGGTGAGGTCTTTCTTCAGGTCCTCCATCTCGGTGGCGGTGCGGATGCGGTTCTTCGGGAGCACCGACGGGTCGATGGGGGCGAGCATCCGGTGAAACGCACGTCGTACGAGCGCGGAGGTGGCGTGGTTCCAGCGGGCGGCGGCGTTCCCGGAATCCGATGACGGTGCTGGTCGTTCGGGGACGTCGAGCACGCGTGCCATGGCAGGGGAGAGACCACAGAACAGAACGTCGCGGACCTCGGTGAGGAGCAGGGGCCGGTGGTGGGTGACGAGGAGTTGCATCGCGACCAACACCGCACGGCTGGTCAGGAGAGAAGGTCGCCCCGTCTTCACCTGCGCAGCCGTGTGAGCGTCGTCCACGAAGGCCGCGATACCGGTGGTCGCGATGAACTGACGTGCCTGTTCGACAGCCTTGTCGGGGTACTGCAACCGAGTCCGTTCCGGAGCCGCCAGCGCAGGCATGGCCTTCGTGTGGGTGGCGTCGTCGTTGGTGTACACCACCAGCGGCACACGGGAGTTGATGTCAGCAACCGAACCGACGTTCAGTTCCGTCCGAACTTGCCGGACCGTCAACTCCGACGACCCGGGAAGCACTTTCGGGAGGGCCTTACTCCTGCGCGGGGGCATCAGCCCTCACCCCGCAACGACAAAGCACGCTCAGCCTGAGCCGGGGTCGGGACGTAGGGCAGGAACCCCCTCAATGCCTCAATGACCGTCAACCCGGCAGCATTCATCAGCGTCGGGACCGGAGTTCCTGCTGACAGCCGGTCCACGAGCCACGTGTTCCGCAGCGACTGGACGCTGAACAACACAGGCGGGTCCACCGAAATCTGTGCACCTCGCACTGCGTTCTGCAACATCCGTGCCGTAGTCGCGTCACCCCGCCACGGCGACGCAACTGGGCACCCAGCCGGGGTTGCGGTGACGACTTCAACGAGCCGGTCCTCCCACACGCGGGCACACGTCACCACCCGCTCTTTGCCCGGCGTCACGACCTGCACGTGAACCCCATCAACGTCCACCCGCACGTGCTCGGGGAGAACCCGCACAATGTCTTTCGACGTGAGCCCGCACCCCACTGCCAACACGAACGCTGCCCGCAGTCGTTCCCGACGTGTGATGGGCCGCAACCCCTGCACCCACATCCACAACGTCGCCACCTCGACGGCTGTGTGGGGTGTCGTCACCTCGTCATGCGACCCACGCTTCATCGTTGTTGAAGGCGTCACCACGGCCCCCGACAACGCTGCCGCTACAAGGTCCAACCGGCACCGTAGGTTCCGAACCGACATCTCCTTCATGCCCGAACAGCCAAGGTTCAAGAACCGGTTCCGCATGTTCGACGACAGCAAGTGCTCACGTTCCAGCGGTTCACCCTCAACCACGGCCCACTGCGTCAGCCGCCCGATTGCCATCACGGTCGTGTTCACCCAGCCCGGCCCCACCGGCTGGGGTGCCACCACCAACGCATCCAACGCCAGCCCCTGCACGAACTCTTGCTGCTCACGGTTCAACGCCTGCTTTTGGCCCCTGTACACCGCAATGCGTTCCTTGGCCATCTGCATGGCCCGCTCAGCATCAGCGTCATACGGCAGCCCACGCTTCGCCATCAGAAGCCACCACCCGGGCGTCGGCAACCGGTGTGGACAACGACGACGTTCCGCACACGCATGGGAGACCCACCACTCGGACGGCCACACCCGCCCCGCGCTGGAATCCATCGGACCTCCCGGACATCAACATCGACAACTACAAGGCCCGCTTGGGGGCCACCCTTCTTGGACGTGTCGCTCATGGATTGGGAATCGGACACCAAGCACCACCACGAGCAAGAACTCACATCCAGTGCCGACCAGTGAACATTAAATGTCTAGTGCTAGATGTTAGATGTCGTCATTGGACGCGGATCGGCTCTGACAACACACCTCACGCAGCCGTGCCCCATACGCTCATCAACGTGTCGACCATCGCCCCCAAAGACTGGCTCCACTACCCGACCGCGTTTGGGTTCGGAGATGGCGACTGGCGCACCGCCACCACCCCGACGGACAAGGCGGAACTCGCCGCAGCCATCGCGCACCACCGGCTCGCAGTAGAGGTCAGACAACTCAAGAGAGTCCACGGTCTCCACGACACCGACCTCGCCGACCAACTCGGTGTCACCTCGGCCACCATCAGCCGGTACCTGCGCGGAGCCACAGCCATCCCGCTGGTCAACTACTACGCACTTGCCCACGCCGTCGGGCTGAACCTGAACATCGAGTTGGGACGGTAGACAACGCCCCCGAACGGCTTCACCAACCCCGAGGTGCGGCATACGCTGAACACGAACGATGAGGAGGGGCACCATGACAGACACGAAGACCCTGCCTGCCACCTCCACCCCGGAACCTCTGAGTCCCGACGACGAACGCCTCCGAGACGAACTCATCGAAGTGCTCCGACTCGGCGAACTGCTCCCGCATCGAGTGTCCGACCCGCCACCCGACCTGAGCCCCATCTGGAGGTCGCGGCCCCGCGCCTCACGCG
Organism: uncultured Nocardioides sp.; assembly: GCA_964396585.1. Taxonomy (GTDB): domain Bacteria; phylum Actinomycetota; class Actinomycetes; order Propionibacteriales; family Nocardioidaceae; genus Nocardioides. The sequence continues at coordinate 2,466 of CAYNFY010000171.1, read as the reverse complement.
TATCAGGTGAGAACCCTGAAGAACCGGGACAGGGAGAACAGGCATGACTGACATCCAGCCCACAGCCCCGCCCTGCGACATGGCAACCCTCATTGGCCCGTTCTACGACAAGGCCGGTGTCGCCCCGCTCCTCGCGAATACGGCAGCGGAGCCCCACCTACTCGAACTGGAAACCTCCGACAGCCACACGGTCTACCCCGCCTTCCAGTTCACCGCCACAGGCGTCGACCCGAACCTTCAACCCCTCATCAAGGCGCTCGCCGAAGCCCCCCACTGGGCAGCGGCACTCTGGTTCGTCACACCCAACGACGACCTCAACAACGCCACCCCACTCAACTGGATTCGCGAAGGCAAACTTGTCGAGGCTGCGCTGACCAGCGCACGAGCGACCGCCGCCGACTGGAAGTAGTCGCTGGGGTGGGTCGCCTGTCAGTTTGGACGGAATGTGTCGGACGTCCCTGATAGACCTCCTGCAAGGCAGCACGTCAAAGGCGCGTGGCTCCAACGACCAGCCGACCGAGGGGAAGAACATGCCGACACACCTGCCCAACTCGACCATCCCCGACGTTCGTGAATACCTCTACGTCGATACCACCCGTGTACGGAGCCTGCTTGCGCAAACCGATGAGGGACTCCTCGACGAGAAGACCGCAACAACCAGCCGCACGCGCCGCCTGCGCCTAGGCAGCAGGCTGACCGGTTACGAACGCGGCAAAGACCTCTCCGCTGGAGAGTCGATGTCGCTCGCAGACCTGCACGTCTCAATGCTCGAAGAATCAGCCGAAGCGTTGAACCTGATGGCCGACGTGTCGGACAAGATTGCGAAGGAGAAGAACTGGCTCCGTGGAAAGGTGCGGAAGCAACTACAGCCGGGGATGCTCCTGAGAGTCACGGCGCCGACCCTGTTGCTGGACGCCATCAGTCTGCGCGAGACGTTCCAAGCCATGGAATCAGCGACGGATTCCAACGACGCCGACTTCGGCCAGTTCATGACCATGCTCGGCGCGCTCTACGGTTCCGGAATCGCCTTGAGTATCCGCCCCACCGACGATGAATCCGCACGCGCTGCCTTCGTGGGGGTCATCCCACGCGACAACGACTTCGGCCCTTTCGACCCGTCGCTGCTCCTCAGCCGGGTCGGACCAGAAACTCAACTCATGACGAGCGTGCTACAGGTCGCTCGCATCCCATCCGAGTCGCCCGCGCAAGTGCAAACCATGGGCAAGTCCATGGAAGCACTCATGGAACGCTTCGCAGGGATGGGGGAACAACTCGACCGAGAGTTCCTCGACACGTTCCTTCTGAAGATGGCATCAATGATGGAACACGCCGGTCTGGCAGCCGCCCCGAAATGGCCAGCCATCTCCGTCATCCCTCTTGCCATCTACCGGAACGTGCTCCCCATCCCCGCACTCGACGAGGACTAACAGCCAACCGTTCGTGCTCGTCTCCCTGCCCCCGAACCATGGAGCCGTCATGCCCCTCACCGCCCACCTCGACGGTCAACGAGTCACCAGCGTGCTCCTCACCCCCGACGAGTGGACGCAACTCAAAGACGACGTCCAGCGCAAACGCAAGCACCTAACCCTGCCCTGCGGAAGCGCCGGACATGCCCGCACCAGCAAACTCGGCACACCCCACTTCGCTCACAACCCCGGAGGTGACGCCTGCACAGCGGGGGAGACCAAGGAACACCTCCTCACCAAAGAGCACATCATCAAAGGCATCGTTGCCGCCGGGTGGGAAGCCCACTCCGAGTACCGGCATCCCGACGGCGCATGGGTCGCAGATGTCCTCGCCATCAACGGCACCACGAAGGTGGTGTTCGAAGTGCAATGGAGCCCTCAAAACGTCATCGGCTATGGGGCTCGGACACACCGGTACAAACGAGACGGCATCAAGTCCGTGGCATGGTTCGCGCGACGCATGGAAGGGCTACCTCGTGCGGACAAGTCCCTTCCCGTGTTCGGGCTCACCGTTGACCACGGTGAGCCTGTCGCCCACATCGGCCCCCACGAACGCGACACCACCCCCGTTCCGGTGGCCGAGGCAGTAGAACGTCTCCTGACCCGTCGTCTTCAGCACCGCGAGTACATCGCCGACGGTCAACCCAGCCGTCAACACGTCAACGTTGCTCGGCTCCCATGCTGGAAATGCGACAAGGTCTACGGGGTCTGGCAAGCCACCGCCCGCGAAGTAACCGGAGCCTGTGGAACCACCCACACCACCAACACGCCGTCCGTCCTGTTCCAGACATCCCGACCTGAAGCCGAACCTGCTCTCCGCGAGAAAGCCGAGCAAGCCTGCCGTGCACAAGGCTGGACCCCCGCCCGACTTGCCCTACGCACCACCCAAGCCAGCGGAACCCGCTACATGGCGTTCATCTGCCCCCACTGCAACACCACCAGCGGTGGGCTTGACCGCAAGTTGTGGACACGGCCCGCTTACGCGGCTTGGTCCGTGGTG
>CAYNFY010000170.1:0-5802 GCA_964396585.1 uncultured Nocardioides sp. | reverse complement strand
GCCATGATTTCAGACCACCAAGCGTTTCAGAACTTACGACGCGCACCACTAGATCATCGCTATTGGCATCAACCAGGAACTCCGAGGTCTTCTCCAAGGTCAAGCCCGGTTCACGCGGCGGCGTGATCGTCGTCGTCTCCGACGGCGGCGACGTCACATCACCGGTTGGCGAGGAGCCGGTAGCGGTGGCAGAGTTCAGCACCGAACCCGCATCGACGTCTTCTTGCGTGACCACGTACGGATCGGCCGTGAAGGTGTGGTCGTCACCGGCAGCCAAGGACGCCAACGGCGCCGGGCCAATCCCCGTTACACGGGGATCGTCGACACTGACATCAGTCAGTTCCGTGTTCCCGGTGTTAACGACCTCGAACGTGTACGTGATCTCCTCATCGACATCGGCCAAACCATTGCCATTGACATCGTCAAGCTCAGCGTGCTTGGTCACGTCCAAACCGGGGTCGCAGTCGGCGGCCAGAACTACTTCGCTGCCTGCCGAGGTCGGCGTGTAGGTCCAGTTCTCGATCATCCGGACGTCACCCCAGAAAGACGTGGCCCACCCATGCTGGCCCGTCGTGGTCGCGTCGTAGCCGGCCGTGCCGTCGACGTCGGGGAATGTCGACCCACCGCCGCTGAGCGCGCGGTCGTCCCAGTACAGCAGCGGGTCAGCCGTGATGCCGGGCGTGGCCCCGCGGACCTGCAGACCGCCGATCAGTCGTTCCACATCATCGAGCGTGAGGTGCATTTCGCCGGCCCGGTCGACGACGACTTGGGCGCGAATGTCCTGGCACACACTGATGGGATCGCCCAGACCATCGAGTCCGTCGAACGGCACCGTGATGTGTCCGGGCGGGCTGCCCCACACGATCGAGCGGTCCACCGGATCGTCATACAGACCATTGTTGTTGGTGTCGACTCGAATCGAGTAGCCGCCGTTGACACCGGCCAGATCGAAGGTGAAGTCACCGGCGCGCGGGTTGGTCGCAGTCGTGTCGGGTTCGAGCGTCAAATTGGTGACGCTGGCGGCGACGACCGGTGGTGCGATCCACTCTTGGCCGTGCTCGGCGATCGCGGAGGCGGGCAGGTCGGCGGCCGGCTCCTCAAAGAACAGCTTGTAGGCATCCCCGCACTCAGGACCGCTGTAGGACACAGCAGGGTCGAGCCAGACACCGTTGGCGCCGCTGGCCGATCCTTCGGCCGACTCATACGTCGAGGTGCAGGTGCCCGTATGCACCAGACCGAACCCATTGGCCCGGATGAACGCGCCACCACCGGCGAACCCGGCGAAGTCCACTTCATAACGGTAGCCCTCGCGGGTCTGGACGTAGAAAACGAAATTGGCTCCGTTGCCGCTCTGTCCATTGTTCATCGCATAGGTCTCGGTCCACGTCCGGCCCGGAATGATGGTGGTACCCGGTGTCGCGTCGGCGGCAACATCGATCTTCCAAGTCATGCCGCTGGCAAACCCGGGCGACAGCCGGGTGAAGTGGATGCGCCACACCCCAGCCTGGTCAGCCACGATCGGTCCGCCGGCAGACGTGTTTGTCCGCAGGCACTCCGGTTCGGCCGTGGTGACTCGGCAGTTATAGGCATTCGTGCCGGTCGGGTCAAAGACATCGACCTCCCAGTCTCGTCCGTCCCGGATCAGCTCCACCCGGATGGCCTCACCCGCATTCGCGTAGACGAAGATGTCCTGGCTGACGTACAACGATGTGCCGGGCGGATTCTCTGCCGCTTCAGACGGAATGAATCCCATTCCCAGCGTCGTGAGAACCATGGCGAACGCCATCAGCAGACTCGGGGCAGTTCGTCGACGACGTGTCCGAAGACTCATCAAGAAACCTTTCGGCACGAGAACATCAATCGTGTGGACACGAGTGGGCGCACAGGGGAGTCGTCGCACACCAGCGCGCCCGACGACATATTTCTGTCTTGAACATGCCTTGAAGGCTCGCGCCTGTCATCCCAGTTCCGGCACTTTCACCCCTACCCTCACCCCATCTCAGCAATGAGTCGACGGTTGGCCGTTCCCCTGGAGTTGCCGTGTCCGGGTTGTCGAGCACAGAGACAAATCGGATCCCGTCATGTCAAATCCTTGGGCAGGTCAGATGCTCGAGTCCACCACCTGGGTGAACCGGGTCGACGAGACGCTGGGGGTCTGCTGCTCCAGACGCCGTGCGGCACCCACTCCCGGCGCGCTACTCCACCGCGGTTGTCGAGGCCGCAATACACTCACGACATCAATTGCGCACCACGCCGATACTCATTGAACACGGGGAACACACCCGCTCTAACCGCGGGAACAATGATTTTCACCGTTGGCATAGTCCTTCGTCGCTTTTTACGCGACTCACGAAGCCGCGAATCGGCCGGTCACGACTCCAGCCATGAAATGTCAAGCAGCAGCGTCGCCATGTTCATGGGACATTTGTAGGCGACAGCACCCGAGATTTTCGCTCGGATGCTGTCGCCTAAAACCCGGCCGCAAGACCTAGTTCCCTAGGTTACGCTTTTCGGCGAAACGTGAGCATAGCGCCACCAACCAACAACATCATGATGCCAATTACGAGACCGAGTCCGGTAACGGGAGCTCCTGTATTCGGTAGAAGTTTCGAGGCATCCGATGGTGTTGTGTCCTCTGTCGGGTGTTGAGTGCAGAGTCCACTATCAACCACGCATACAGGTTCCTCGCCAGTCACGGTCACAACGTTTTCGATCAGGTGATCGCCCTGTTCCGAATATTGTTTAACTTCGACAGTGTACGAAACTGTATAACGTTCGCCACCGGAAACAGTGCCGGTCACTCGCAACACGTCCCCTACAACGGTAGCGCTGAGCTCAGAGGATGAAGACTGAGGCCCGGCGACCAAGGTCGCATCATCTAGCACACCTGCGAGGTAGTCGCTGTAGTCGACACTTGCCGACGACGATGTGTTTGGTGAAACGTTGTGGAAGTCGAGCGCATAGGTGATCTTCTCACCGTCTTTCACCTCTACTCCCGAGGCGGGGTCAGACGATTTCGTAACAACAATCTGTGACACATGGTTGATCGTGCAGTGAGGGTGGTCTGAACCATTGGTCAAACACTGACCATCATCAGGGGGTGTCTCATCAGCGTTCAGCAGGAAATTCGCGAGACGGCCATCGCCACGATCGCCGTCCTCGTTCACCTCAACCTGATAGGTGACAGTCGATACCGACTTCGCATCAAGCTCACCACTAATGTTGAACCTTCCATCGACCACTGATGATGCGCTCAACGCAGGATCAGTAGAAGACGGGGCAACGACGACAGTTGCGTCATCGAGTACGTCGGTAAGGTCGTCATCTTTCACGAATGAACCTCGACCCTCACCGATGTTTTCGAAAAACAGTGTGTACGTGAGGATGTCGCCAGCTCGCACCGTTGTTCCTGATGCTGGATTGACAGTTTTCCATGAAACAATCTCTGGAATCAGGTGGGTGGTGCACAGCACTCCGGCATCGTCACACGTCGGGTCGCCCAGGTCAGATGGAGCGAGTACGTTATCCATCACGTTGTCACCACGCGCACCGTCCGCCCGCACAGTCACTGTGTAGGAAACAGTCACTGTCTCGTCAACCGCTAGATTACCTGCAACCTGCACTGTGTCCGTCGTGGGCTGAGTTGCGGTCAGGCCTGCGCCAGAGACGTCAATGGCGCCAACCATTTCCGCGTCATCAAGAATATCGTCAAGATAGTCGATGTAGTCAATGCGCTGCGGCGTTTCTCCAGTATTCGCAAAAGTGAGCGTGTACGTCACTTCTTCACCTGCTACGACTGTGGAGCCATTGCCTGGATCGCTAGATTTTGAGACATGCAAACCGGGCAGGAGCAGTTCGGTGCGGCCACAAGGCTCACCCGTATCGACATCTTTCCCTTCATCGGTCACCCGCACACATTCAGGCGTGATCGGGTCCGCCGGGTCGGCTGGCGACCAGGCTACGTTGATCGCCCTGTAATTTGTGTCGGTCGATTGAGTCAACTTGACCCGATATGTGATTTCAAGAACGTCGCCGATCGCGAGTGGCCCTTCCCACGAAATCAGCGTTCCTGCGCGTGATGGGTCAGAAACAGCGACGCCATTCACCGTTGCGGCCAAAGAGTCACCAACGAAATCGCCGTCGTCGAGCACATCGCTCAGATCATCCACAATGATTGCGGGGTTTTCGGCGGTGTAGTCGGCGGTGCCTACGCTTGTTGCGCGAACGGTGTACGCAACTTCGGCAGGGGCTTGAGTACCAGTCTCAGCGTCCGAAACCTTCTCGACTACAAGGTCTGGTGCACTGAAAAATTCTACGGTTGCTTCATTAGGTCCGTCTAGGCCGACAATTTTAGAAAAATTGTCTGGCCCATTTACATACGATTTTGGCGAAGGTTGTGCCCCACACGGTTCGTCAGAAGTAACGTCGACGGAAATTTCACACGCTAATTCGTTGGTTCCGAGTTTGCCGTTCGTGACCTCGATAGTGTTGCCGTTAGCTGATGCATCAACCTGCGCATCACATGTGGCTGCAACGTTCGGGTCAGCTGCCATCGTCAGGCCAGCAGGGAGGGTGTCGGTAAATGACCACCCGTCTTTAGCTGAAAGTTCAGACGTGTTTGTGATGGTGAAAGTTAGTCGCGAGGTTTGTCCGACTGGGACCCGGGCGGGATCGAAACCTTTATTTAGATGAGGAGTTACATCGAGCAAACGGATGTCATCAAACGCGCCATCGTTACCAGCCGTAGCACCACTCTCGCTCCTCAGAATCACTCCAACGGAACTGCCCGTCGTGAGGAATGAGCCATCTGACGCAAACGTCCCCGCATAAAATACCGGGTCACTGTTCGGATCACTGGTTGGCACATATGTTGCTGCCCTCGGATCAGTACACGGGTTGATAGCGCTATCCGAGATAGGAATTTCCACACCACCGGACATGACTGAGAAACGGTAGGCTGGCTGGCTGGCCCAGCAAGAAACAGCGGCAGCGTTAACCGAAAACGTTACGAACCTGTTTGCGGACGGGAGCGGAATAACTTCACCGTCTGTGGCAAACATGATCTGGTTAGGAGCATATGGCGCTCCCGATGTATATGCCGCAACCGCAGCGTTCTGTGACGGATCGCTACCGTTCACCTGGCCGAGCACGTCAACGAGGGCAAGCAAACCACCCTGTGACGACACACTGCTGTTACATGCCGAACCCATGTCGTTACTGGCAGAAGTAACAAACCCGTTACATGCCGTATCCGGATCAGCCCACGGGCCTTCAGCGGAGTAGGCATACCCATCAGGGGCAGACAAATAGTCTACCAATGGAGTAATAGGGCCCGTGTGCGGAATATTCTCAAAATTTTCTCTAAAAAGTTCGGTCGGTTCGGCAGGAACACCTGGAACCCCTTCGAAAGCAGCAGACGCCGGATTCGCCGGTAGAAAAATCGTTCCCGAAACAAGCAGCCCTAGGACCATGCTGAATCCAAGTACTCGAGCGGCCGATCGGCTCCAATTGAATCTTCGTATCACAATTCTCGCTGTGGGGGCCGGCATTCAGAAAAGCTCCTTATTGTCAGTTATCAATCGTCAGTTATATGAACCGTTGTGGCGCTTCAGCAGTAGTTGGGGGCGACTGCCTGCTTGAGCGCTGGCCGCATACCGTTCGTCTGGCATCGCTCACTCTTGGCTCACTGCCCGAACCATCACCGGGGACATCACGCCACGTCACTTACACAAAATTCCGGACAGACCCCAGCTCAGTGATGTGTGCGTCGGCGGTTGGCAAGGATGATGGTGCCTACCAGGG
>CAYNFY010000169.1:0-6077 GCA_964396585.1 uncultured Nocardioides sp. | reverse complement strand
GAACCAGGCCATGTCCAACGGTCGAGCCGACTCCAGGTTCTCGGCCTCCGGGGGCGTCAAGCGCACCTTCCCCAAGCCGATCAATATCTCGGCCCAGGTCCTGCTCGACCGGGAGCGGTGTGTGCTGTGCGCCCGGTGCACCCGGTTCAGCGCGGAGATCTCCGGCGACCCGTTCATCGCCCTCGTCGAGCGGGGTGCGTTGCAGCAGGTAGGCATCTATGAGACCGAGCCCTATGACAGCTACTTCTCCGGCAACACCATCCAGATCTGCCCGGTCGGTGCGCTGACCAGCGTCGAGTACCGGTTCCGAGCGCGCCCCTTCGACCTGGTCTCGACGCCGGGAGTGGCCGAGCACGACGCCTGTGGTGCCGCGATCCGGGTCGATCATCGACGCGGCAAGGTGATGCGTCGGCTGGCCGGCAACGATCCGGAGGTGAACGAGGAGTGGATCACCGACAAGGACCGGTTCGCGTTCAACTACGCCCGTGGGCAGCAGCGGCTGACCTACCCGCAGGTGCGTGATCAGCAGTCGGGCGAGTTGCGACCGGCCTCCTGGCAGGAGGCCTTCGCGGTGGCCGCGGAGGGACTCGGCGCGGCGCAGGGTGCCGGCGTGCTCACCGGTGGGCGACTGGCCTGCGAGGACGCCTACGCCTACGCCAAGTTCGCCCGGGTCGCGCTGGGTACCCATGACATCGACTTCCGCTCTCGGGTGCATTCGCCGGAGGAGGCCGACTTCCTGGCCTCGGTGGTTGCGTTGCAGCCGACCGTCTCCTACGACCGCCTGGACCGGGCCACCAAGGTGGTCCTGGTCGGCCTCGAGACCGAGGAGGAGGCCGGAACCCTGTTCCTGCGTCTGCGCAAGGCGGTCAAGGCGGGCTTGCAGGTGGTCTCGCTGGCGAGCTGGACCTCACCCGGCTTGGCCAAGCTGTCGGGTCGACTGGTACCCACGGTGCCCGGCACCGAGGCCCGGGAGTTGCGGGCTCTGGCGAGCGAGGATCCCTTCGATGCCGACACGGTGCTGCTGCTCGGTGAGCGGCTGGCCGGGTCCCGAGGCGCGCTGTCCACCGCGGTGGAACTGGCCGCCGCTGCCGGTGCCGACCTGGCCTGGGTGCCGCGGCGGGCGGGTGACCGAGGCGCGGTCGAGGCCGGCTGCCTGCCCAACCTGATGCCGGGCGGCCGTCCGGTCGCCGATCCCGGCGCCAGGGTCGACCTGGCCGCTGCTTGGGGGGTGGACTCGCTCCCGGACGCCGTGGGCCGCGATGGGGACGGCATCGTGGACGCGGTGCTCGTGGGTGATGTCGACGCACTGGTGGTGGGCGGGGTCGATCCCGCTGACACCGCCGACCCGGCAGCGTTCCGTGCGGCCCTGTCGGCTGCCCGGTTCGTGGTCGCACTCGAACTCAATGCCACCGAGGTGACCCAGGTGGCCGACGTGGTGTTCCCGGTGGCCCCGGTCGTGGAGAAGGCAGGCACCTTCATCACCTGGGATGCCCGGGGACGCGACTTCGAGGCGATCTTCGAGGACCCGCGTTCGTTGCCGGATCTTCGGGTACTGGCCGGGATCGCGGAGGCGATGGCGAAACCGCTCGGCTTCCGGACGACTCAGCAGGTGCGCGACGAGATGGCTCAGGTGGGCCCGTGGGACGGAGCCCGGGTCGAACTGGCGACCGGAGAGATCGAGAACGATGTCGTCACCACCGGCACCATCTCGACCACGGAGGGCGGGCTCGACCTGGTGCTCTCGACCTGGTCGCTGATGCTCGGCACCAACTCGATGCTGGCCGGCTCCACCGCGCTGTTGGCCACCGCCCGCAGGCCGGTGGCCAGACTGGGGGCGTCTGCCCATCACGAACTCGGTGAACCGGAGCAGGTCACCCTGCAAGGCGACCGGGGACAGCTCACCCTGCCGGTCGAGGTGGCCGACGTGGTCGATGGCACGGTGTGGGTGCCGGCCAGATCTTCCGATGCCGGAGTGCTGGCCGTTCTGGCCTCGCCGGGCAGCCGGGTCCGGGTCACTGCGGCCGGGGCGACCCGGAAGGGAGCCGAACTGTGATCTCTCTGCTGGCAGATCCCGGCACGGGGATCGGACCGACTCTGGACGACTTCGGTCACGACCCGGTCTGGCTGATCATCATCAAGGCCGTGCTGGTCTTCGCGATCCTGGTCTTGCTCACCCTGTTCAACATCTGGTTCGAGCGTCGGGTGGTCGGTCGGATGCAACACCGGCCCGGCCCCAACGTGAACGGCCCGTTCGGTCTGCTCCAGTCGTTGGCCGATGGTGTGAAGCTCGCCCTCAAGGAGGACTTCCTACCCAAGGCCGCCGACAAGGTGGTCTTCATCCTGGCGCCGATCGTGGTGGTGGTCCCGGCGTTCGTGACGTTCGCGGTGATCCCGTTCGGCCCCGAGGTCAGCATGTTCGGGCAGCGCACCCCGTTGCAGCTCACCGACATGCCGGTCGCGGTGCTGTTCGTGATGGCGGTGGCCTCGATCGGGATCTACGGGATCGTGCTCGGCGGCTGGTCCTCGGGATCGACCTACTCGCTGTTGGGCGGTCTGCGCTCCAGTGCCCAGATGATCTCCTACGAAGTGGCGATGAGCCTCTCGTTGGTTGCGGTGTTCCTCTTCGCGGGGACCATGTCCACCTCCGAGATCGTCAATGCCCAGGCCGGGAATCGGGTCGAGCTCTTCGGGGCGGAGCTGACCGTGCCGGGATGGTTCGGGTTGATGTTGCTGCCCTCGTTCTTGATCTATGTGATCGCGATGGTGGGTGAGACGAACCGGGCACCATTCGACCTTCCCGAAGCCGAGGGCGAACTCGTCGGTGGGTTCCATACCGAGTATTCGAGCCTGAAATTCGCGCTGTTCTTCCTAGCCGAGTACATCAACATGGCTACCGTCTCGGCGCTGGCCACGACTCTGTTCCTGGGCGGCTGGCGGGCTCCGTGGCCGTTCAGCTTCATCGACGGCGCGAACTCGGGCTACTGGCCGTTGCTGTGGTTCTTCGGGAAGATGTTCTGCTTCATCTTCCTCTTCATCTGGTTGCGCGGTTCGCTGCCCCGGATGCGTTACGACCAGTTCATGGACCTGGGCTGGAAGCGGCTCATCCCGATCTCGCTGGTCTGGCTGATGGCGGTGGCCGTGGTGCGGCTGATGCGCAACGACGGTGACGTGCAGTACGGCTACCTCCTCGCTGCCAGCGGTGTGGTGGCGGCCATGGTGATCCTGCTGGTGGTGGCGTCCGCGAGGAACCCCGATGCTCCGCCGCCGGCGCCGTTGGCGGAACGCAGCAAGTCCTTCCCGACGCCACCGCAGCCGGTGGCCGGTGCGGTGCGCGGCGCCGCGGCGCCGCTGGTCTTCGCCGCGCCACCTCGAGCCACGGCCCGAAGCACGCCCGGTGCAGCACCGGGCCAGTCATCCCCTGCCGGATCCGGTCCTGAGGAGGAACGATGAATCACCCATCCGAGGGGAGCTCGGTGAATGAGAAATCGGGCTTCTGGGACCCGGTAGCCGGGTTCGGGGTCACCTTCCGGACCATGTTCAAGAAGGTGGTCACCGAGCAGTACCCCTTCGAGAAGGAGCCCACGGCACCTCGTTTCCACGGTCGACACCAGCTCAACCGGTGGCCGGACGGGCTGGAGAAGTGCGTGGGCTGCGAGTTGTGCGCCTGGGCCTGCCCGGCGGACGCCATCCTGGTCGAGGGCGCATCCAACAGTGACGTCGACGACCAGCGCTTCAGCCCCGGTGAGCGCTACGGCCGGGTCTACCAGATCAACTACCTGCGCTGCATCCTGTGTGGTCTGTGCATCGAGGCCTGTCCGACCAGGGCGCTGACGATGACCAACGAGTACGAGTTGGCGGACACGACCAGAGAGTCGTTGATCTACACCAAGGAAGAGTTGCTGGCGCCGCTGCTGCCGGGCATGGAGCAGCCTCCGCACCCGATGCGACTCGGTGACGACGAGGGCGACTACTACCGCAACGCCTGGAGCAATGTGACCGGTGCGAGCGGGCCGGACGCGCAGTCCGAGCAGGGGGCGACGCCGTGATCTCGTTCTGGATCCTGGCCCCCGTCATGGTGGTGGCCGCCCTGGGCATCCTGCTGGTGCGTAAACCGGTGCACGCCGCACTGCTGCTGGCCTGCGTGATGATCAGCCTGTCGGTGCTCTACCTGGGGCTGGACGCTCCGTTCTTGTTCGTGGTGCAGATCATCGTCTACACCGGTGCCATCCTGATGCTCTTCTTGTTCGTGGTGATGCTGACCGGGATCGACTCTTCGGACTCGGTGGTCGAGACGATCCGTGGGCAGCGGGTACTCGCGGTGCTGCTGGGCGTGATCACCGTGCTGGTACTCGTCATCGGTGTCTCGCAGATGACACTGGGTGCGGCCGTCGGTCTGGACCGGGCCAACAGCGGTGGCAACGTCGAGGCGCTCGCGGATCTCCTGTTCGGCCGGTATGTGCTGATCTTCGAGGCGGTCGCCGCGCTGCTGATCACCGCTGCGATGGGAGCCATGGTGCTTGCGCATCCCGAACGCACTCACGCCAAGCGTGGTCAGGCCGACCTGGCCGCCCAGCGGGTTCGGGACTTCGCCGAGGACGGCAAGCACCTCGGGCCGCTGCCGACCCCGGGTGTCTATGCCCGGCACAACGCGGTGGACACTCCGGCACTGCTGCCCGACGGAACCGTCGCCGAGAGTTCGATCAGCAGGGTGCTGGCGGCTCGCGGCAGTGTGCGCACGGCACCCGCCGACGCCATCTCGGTGGTGCGCGAGCAACTCGGCCAGGACCCGCGTGGGGGGCCCTCGGAGTTGAGCGGCGGCACTCAGACCGAGGCCGAGGCGCCGACCGAGACGAACGGGAGCGAGGGAGACGAGTCATGACCGAGCACTACATCGTCCTCTCCGCGATCCTGTTCACCATCGGCGCCGTAGGGGTCCTGGTGCGCCGCAATGCGCTGGTGGTGTTCATGTGCATCGAGCTGATGCTCAATGCCTGCAACCTCGCCTTCGTGGCGTTCGCCAAGCAGCACGGGAACCTCGACGGGCAGGTGGCCGCCTTCTTCGTGATGGTCGTGGCCGCAGCCGAAGTGGTGATCGGGCTGGCCATCATCATGACCATCTTCCGGACGCGTCGATCGGCCTCGGTCGATGACGCGAGCCTGCTGAAGTACTAGGAACGAGATGAGCACTGTGATGAGCGTCGTATCCAATGCTGCGTCGAACGCCGGGCACACCTCCCTGCTGCTGGCCTCGCCCGACACCCCCACGGTCGACCCGATCCACGCGGACGGTGTGTTCAGCCTGATCTGGTTGGTGATCGCGTTCCCGCTGCTGGGTGCCCTCGTGCTGCTGGTGGTCGCGCCGCTGGCCACCGGAGCGCTCAAGGTCGCCTTGGATCGTTCGGGTCATCTGATCGGTACCGCTGCCGCGGTCTGTTCGTTCGTGCTCGGGCTGGTGCTCTTCATCGCCCTGCTCGGTCGCGACGGCGGCGATCGGCAGATCGGCCAGCATCTGTGGACCTGGCTGGACACCGGCTCCTTCAAGGTAGGTGCCGACCTGCTCTTCGACCCCCTGGCCGCGCTCTTCGTGCTGCTGATCACCGGTGTCGGTGCGCTGATCCACGTCTACTCGATCGGCTATATGGCGCACGACGAGCGCCGCCGCCGCTTCTTCGGCTACCTGAACCTGTTCATCGCCGCGATGTTGATCCTGGTGTTGGGCGCCAACTACCTGGTCTTGTTCTTGGGCTGGGAGGGGGTCGGTCTGGCCTCCTATCTGCTGATCGGCTTCTGGCAGCACAAGCCGTCCGCCGCCGCGGCGGCCAACAAGGCGTTCGTGATGAACCGGGTCGGCGACATGGGCCTGGCCCTGGCGATCGCGCTGATGTTCTTCTGGTTCGGCTCGACGGACTTCTCGGTGGTCTCCAAGCTGGCACCCGAGGCCGGTGAGCACACGATGACCCTGATCGGCCTGGCCCTGCTGCTGGGCGCCTGCGGCAAGTCCGCCCAGGTGCCCCTGCAGGGGTGGTTGCTGGACGCGATGGAGGGCCCGACCCCGGTCTCGGCCCTGATTCACGCGG
>CAYNFY010000168.1:0-6126 GCA_964396585.1 uncultured Nocardioides sp. | reverse complement strand
TGATCACGGTGGTCTCCCGCGGACTGACCCAGGTGCTCAGCTACGACTACAAGCAGCCCGACGCCACCCGTGCCTTCGCCGACCAGGTGCTCGACGGACAGGCCCGCGAAGAGTACGACACCCTGTTCGCCAGCCTCCAGGACCGGGCTCCCGACCAGAAGCTCACCTTGTCTGCCGATGTCCAGGTCGCCGGGGTCCAAGAGCTCAGCGACTCCAAGGCCTCGCTGCTGGTCTTCGTCGACCAGCGCAGTACCCGCAAGGAGGACAAGGAGGCCTCGGTCTCGGCCGCGCAGTTGAGCGTGACCGCCGAACGCCGCGACAAGGACTGGGTCATCACCGGCCTCAAGCCCCTCTGATCACGCCGAGAAGGCGGTTTTGCGTTACTTACGAGTAATGCAAAACCGCCTTCTCGCCGTTCCAGCCCCGGTGAGAAGGCACTACTTGTTACCCCAGGGTCGCTTGAACCGACGTGTCAGCGTTGGTGGGGGCGTCGATGGGGCATCCTTGTCTTATGGGTTTTCAGATCTGCCAGGACGAGTCCGCTGACAAGGTCCTCGATGAGTCCCCGTTCGCATTGCTGATCGGGATGATGCTCGATCAGCAGTACCCGATGGAGCACGCGTTCCGGGGGCCGGCCAAGGTCAAGGACCGATTCGGTAACTTCGACCCGCAACTGATCGCCGAGGCCGACCCCGAGCAGTTCGCCGCGCTGGCCGCCGAGACCCCGGCGATCCACCGATTCCCCGGCTCGATGGCGACCCGATTGCAGGAGGTCGCCCGGATCGTGGTCGAGGAATACGACGGTGACGCCCGCCGGATCTGGACCGAGGCGACCGACGGCAAAGACCTCTTCAAGCGGGTCAACGCCCTGCCCGGCTTCGGCAAGCAGAAGGCGCAGATCTTCGTGGCCCTGCTGGCCAAGCAACTGAACGTGCGCCCCGAAGGCTGGGAGAAGCAGGTGGGCGACTACGCCCTGGACGGCCACCGCTCGGTAGCCGACGTCGTCGACGGGGACTCGTTGCAGAAGGTGCGCGACTTCAAGAAGGCCGCGAAGGCCGCTGCCAAGGCCTGAGGCGGCGCGGTCCGGGGGCTTTTTGTAACGTCGCCGCCGGGGCTCTGTCACGTCTTGAGCAGGGCTATATCAACAAGCCACGACGTGATAGCCGTCCCCCGGCCCCAACCACAACCCGCGACGTTACAAAGAGCCCCTCAGGAGCGGGGGCGGGTCGCGCGGATCAGGTGGTTCATCGTCAGTTCGTGGTCGGGGGCGATCCCGAAGCGCTCGTCCAGATCCCGGATCTCGGTCAGCGGGGTGACGGTGACGTCGGTGAAGCCGGCGGAGGCGATCAGCTCGGCGAACGCGTCGATGCTGGGGGCCTCGGCCAGCGGTAGGGCGGCGCGGACCTCGGCGTCATAGGACGCCGTGAACAGATCGTCGCCGTGGGCGCCCAGCCCGTGCGGGAAGTGCAGGGCATCCACCACGGCCAGGGTGCCACCGGGTCGCAGTAACTCGAACCAGTTGTTCAGCGCGGTCTTGGGCTCGCGCAGGGTCCACATCACGTACCGGTTGACCAGCACGTCGAAGGACCCGGCAGCGAAC
Source organism: uncultured Nocardioides sp. (assembly GCA_964396585.1). Classification (GTDB taxonomy): domain Bacteria; phylum Actinomycetota; class Actinomycetes; order Propionibacteriales; family Nocardioidaceae; genus Nocardioides. The sequence goes on along the minus strand of CAYNFY010000168.1, from coordinate 4,526 downwards.
GGTGGTGCCACCGCGTCGCCGATCTGGAAGGACGGCGGCTGACTGGCGGCGGCGGCGTGCTCGCCGGCCCGCAGCACCATCCCCTCGGCAAGGTCGACCCCGGTCACCCGGTGACCCAGGTCGGCCAGGATGAAGGCCAGGTATCCGCTGCCGGTGCCCACGTCGAGCACGTCCAGCGGCTCAGGACCCAGCGTCTCGGCCCAGATCCGCTGCCACGCGGCCCGGTCCACCTCGCGACGCTCGGGGCGCAGCTGATGATCGTCGTATTCGCCCGACCGGGCGGTCCAGTAGGTGTTCATGGCGGCCTGGATGTCACTCATGGGTGGGACCTCTCAAGGGATGGCTGGATGGGGCGCTGGGCATGGGCCAGGGGGCGGAACGCGAGTTGGAAGCCGTCGTCCAGTTCGAATCGGCGCACCAGCACCTGATAGACGGGTTCCAGATGCTCGGGCGTCAGTACGTCTTCGGGGGAGCCATCGGCGACGACCCGACCGTCGTCGAGCAGCAGGATCCGGTCGCAGTAGGTGGCGGCCAGGTTGAGGTCGTGCAGCACCACCGCCACGGTGTGTCCGTCGCGGTGGGCCAGTCCGGCGACCAGGTCCAGCACCTCGTGCTGATAGCGGACGTCGAGATGGTTGGTGGGCTCGTCCAGCAGTAGGTGAGTCGACTCCTGGGCCAGGGCCCGGGCGATCAGTACCCGCTGGCGTTCTCCGCCCGAGAGCCCGTCGAAGGGCAGCCCCGCCAGTCTCAGCGCCCCCACCTGGGACAGGGCGTCGGCGGCGATCTGCTCGTCGCGGTTCGAGGCCCGACCGAATGCGGTGCGGTGCGGGGTGCGCCCCAACAACACCATGTCGGAGACCAGTAGCGGCAGGTCACCCGGCGGTTCCTGCACCACCACCGCGAGTCTGCGGGCGATCTCGCGGGCGGGCAGCCCGGACATCGACTCGGAGTCGATCAGGACCGTGCCACCCGAGGGGCGCAGCGAGCCGTAGAGGGTGCGCAGCAGGGTGGTCTTGCCGCTGCCGTTGGGTCCGACCAGACCGAGCACCGAGCCGTGCTCGGCGGCCAGGTCGACCCCGTGTAGGACCGGCCTCCCCGGATAGGCGAATTCGACTCCCTCTGCGGTGATCACCGGTCGAACCGCTCCACGATCCGGCGCAGGCCCTCGACGGCCAGCGGTGAGGGCGGCTCGGTGAAGTTGAACAGCTGCACCAGGACGTCGTCGTTCTTCACCGCATTGATCGCGCTCGACCCCTTCAGGTCGAGCACCGCCTGCTTCACGTCGTCGGCCTCGCCGTCGGAGTGGATCAGTACCAGCACGTCGGGGTTACGGCCGATCAGTTCCTCGGCGGTCACCTCGAAGACCCGCTCGTCGACGTCGGCGAACACATTGCTCAGTCCGGCGGCCTCCAATTGTGGCTCGGCCATCGACTTGTTGCCGTAGGCGTAGGTGACGCCGCCGCCGACGGTCGGATAGAGCACGGCCGCGGTGCGGGTGGCGCCGCTGGGCACCCCGGCCTCGACCTCGGTCACCTGGGCCTGCGTCCGCTCCGCCGCGGCCTCACCCTTCTCGGGTACCCCGAACACCTGCCCGTATCGGCGGAACTGGTCGGCGACGGTGTCGAAGCTCGGGGTGCCCTCGGGTTTGGGGCACAGCGCGGGCTCCTCCAGAACCGGGATCCCGGCGGCACCCAGCGTCTCGTGGTTGAGGTTGTCGCTGATGCCCAGCACCAGGTCGGGCTTCTGGGCCAGGACCACCTCCTTGGAGACCTGGAGGTGACCGGAGGGGTCGAGCGCGTCGGAGAGCGAGGGGATCTTCTCGATCGTCTCCCAGGTCGCGTCGTCGTAGTAGCCGCGCGGATAGGCTCCCGCCCGGGCGATCACCTTGTCGGTGACTCCCAGATCGACCAGGTACTGCACCGAGGCGCTCTTGAGCAGCAGGACCCGCTCGGGCGCCTTCTCGAGGGTGACCTTGGTGCCGCAGTTCTGGATGGTCATCGGAAAGGCGCCGGAGGTGCCCGGCTCGCCCGCGCCGGCCGAGCCGTTGTCGTCGGAGGAGCAGGCGGTGAGTGGGAGCAGAGCGGCAGCACCCAGGGCGACGAGGAGGGGAGGAGTGTTCACAGCGGGGGAGGCCTTTCGGGTGACCGGGTTCATCGGCCCGGGTGTAGTTGACGGATCAGGTGCAGCAGGAAGGGGGCGCCGACCAGTGCGGTGACGATGCCGATCGGCAGCTCGCGGGGCTGCATCAGCATCCGGGCGGCCAGATCGGCCCAGAGCAGGAAGACTGCTCCGAGCAGGGCGGCGGTCGGCACCACCCAGGCGTGGGCGGCTCCGACCAGGCGGCGGGCCAGGTGCGGTACCACCAGGCCGACGAAGCCGATGCTGCCCGAGGCGGCGACCACCACACCGATGCACAGTGAGACGACCACCAGCAGTTGGGTGCGGAACCGGTTGGGGGAGACCCCCAGGACCAGGGCGGTCTCGTCACCGATGGCCAGGGCGTCCAGGCGTCGACCCCACAGGGTCAGCAGCAGCACGGTCGCGGCGACCACCACCAGCAGCGCCATCAGGGGGGCGCCCCACACTCCGAGCGCCAGGGATCCCAGCAGCCAGAACATCACCGAGCGGGCGCCCTCGGCCGACCCGGAGGCGAAGATCAAGAAGCTGGTCACGGCCGAGAGCGCATAGCCGACCGCCACTCCGGCCAGGAGCAGCCGGACCGAGGTGACCCGGCCGGCCGCGCGGGCCACCACGAAGACCAGCAGGGAGGCCGCCAGGGCGCCGATGAAGGCGCTGGCGGAGAGCGCGTGCTCACCCAGCCCCAGGCCGAGTCCGAAGAGGATGGTGGCGGCGGCGCCGCTGGAGGCCCCCGAGTTGATCCCCAGGAGATAGGGGTCGGCCAACATATTGCGCACCATCGCCTGGAGGGCGCAGCCGCACACTGCCAGTCCCGCGCCCACCCCGAGGCCGAGCAGGACCCGGGGGAGCCGCACGTCCCAGACGATGGCGTCCGCCGTGGCATCGGGAACCGTCGCCCCGATACCGAGGTGATGGAGCACCACCTCGAGCACGGTGCCCGGCTCGATCCAGACCGGCCCGGTGGCCACCCCGAGCACCACGCTCAACACGAGTGCACCTGAAAGAACCGCCAGCACGATGGCGTTGCGGCGCCGGCGCGCGGATCGCCCCAGGGGATCCGGGTGATGTTCCGCGGGCCCTCGGAGCTGAGGGGTGGCGGTGGCCGTGCTGGGCATGCGGGCGCCTTCCGGGGCTGGAGATCGACACTGTTGCAATAATATTGCAATAGGGATCATATGGCGATTGATCTCTGAAGCGCACCCCGGGGTCGATGAACGGCGGATGAATCGGCGGGTGTGCGCGGAAGTGTTTCGGGGGCGTGGCATGATGTCCTGAGCGGCTTGACGTAACCGGGCTTTGCCGCGCCCCTTTTGTCTTCCGAGAGGTGTTCGTGTCCTCGAGCGCACGCAAAACGTTGCCTGCTGATGTGCTGACGCACCCCGCTGTGGTCTCCCTGGTCGAAGCCGGGGCTGCCACGGGTGTCGTCACTCCCGATGCCGTACGCCGTGCCAGCGAGGATGCCTCGGTCGAACCGAGACACCTCAAGGCCCTGCTGGTGCATCTGAGCAGCCTGAGCATCACCGTCGACGTCACCGCGACGTCGACGGCCACCGCGGCTGCGGCTGCCCCCCGCAAGACGACCACCGCCAAGACCGCGGCCAAGAAGCCCGCGGCTTCGGTCGCCAAGGCCGTGCCCGCGAAGGCGGCCGCCAAGAAGGCCAAGCCCTCCGGGGACGACGAGGTGACCTTGGAAGAGGTCGAGCTCGACGACATCGAGGTCGATGAGGCCGCGGAGGTCGTGATCGGCCCGGACGGCAAGAAGGTGCTGCCCGACATCCCCGACACTCAGTTCGAGAAGGACGTCGTCGCCGATCCCTCCATCAAGGAGGACGAGAAGAAGGCCTTCACGGTCTCGGCCGCCGACGACACCGACGAGCCCGAGCAGCAGGTCATGGTGGCCGGCGCCACCGCCGACCCGGTCAAGGACTACCTCAAGCAGATCGGCAAGGTCCCGCTGCTCAACGCCGAGATGGAGGTCGAGCTCGCCAAGCGGATCGAGGCCGGTCTCTTCAGCGAGGAGAAGATGGCCAAGGGGTCCCGGCTCTCGACCAAGACGGTCGAGGAGCTCGAGTGGATCTCCCTGGACGGCAAGCGGGCCAAGAACCACCTGCTGGAGGCCAACCTGCGACTGGTGGTCAGCCTGGCCAAGCGCTACACCGGCCGCGGCATGCTCTTCCTGGACCTGATCCAGGAGGGCAACCTGGGTCTGATCCGTGCGGTCGAGAAGTTCGACTACACCAAGGGCTACAAGTTCTCCACCTACGCCACCTGGTGGATCCGGCAGGCGATCACCCGCGCCATGGCCGACCAGGGCCGCACCATCCGGCTGCCCGTCCACCTGGTCGAGCAGGTCAACAAACTGTCCCGGTTGAAGCGAGAGCTGCACC
>CAYNFY010000167.1:0-6179 GCA_964396585.1 uncultured Nocardioides sp. | reverse complement strand
GCGGGATGGTGCCCAAGATGAGCGCCTGTCTGGCCGCGGTCACCGGCGGTGTGCCGCGGGCGACCGTGGTGGACGGCCGAGAGCCGCATGCGGTGTTGCTGGAGATCTTCACCGACGAGGGAGTCGGTACTCAGGTGCTGCCCGGGGTGGAGACCAAGATCAGGAAGGCCGGCGAGTGAGCACGATGACGAGTACCACGCAGCAGTGGGCGGAGCGGTACGCCTCGACCATGATGAAGACCTTCGGGACCCCGGGGGCCACTCTGGTCCGCGGGGAGGGTGCCCACGTGTGGGACGCCGATGGCAATGAGTACGTCGACCTGCTCGGCGGGATCGCGGTCAACTCGCTGGGTCATGCGCATCCCCGGCTGATTTCCGCTGTCACCGAGCAGCTCAGCACTCTGGGTCATGTCTCCAACCTATTCGCCAGCGAGCCGCAGATTCTGTTGGCCGAGCGACTCGAGACGCTGTTGGGCACGCCCAGCCGGGTGTTCTTCTCCAACTCCGGCGCCGAGGCCAACGAGGCCGCCCTCAAGATCACCCGGCGGACCGGTCGCACCCACATCGTGGCGATGAATGACGCCTTCCACGGTCGCACCATGGGCGCCTTGGCCCTCACCGCCAAGCAGGCCTACCGGACGCCATTCGAACCATTGCCGGGTGAGGTCAGCTGGGTCCCGTTCGGTGATCTGGCAGCGCTCGAGGCGGCGGTCACCGACAGCACGGCCGCGGTGCTTCTCGAGCCGCTGCAGGGTGAGGCCGGGGTCAACGTGGCCGGCCCCGACTACCTGGCCGGGGTCCGAGAGATCTGCAGCCGGCACGGTGCGTTGCTGTGGCTCGATGAGATCCAGACCGGGATCGGCCGGACCGGCCACTGGTTCGCTCACCAGAACCCGGCGGTGTCGAGCACTCCGGTGGTGCCGGACCTGATCACCCTGGCCAAGGGGCTGGGGGGCGGCATCCCGATCGGCGCGACGCTGGCGGTCGGCGACGCGGGCCTGTTGCTTCAGCCCGGCGATCACGGCACCACCTTCGGTGGCAACCCGGTAGCTACAGCGGCAGCGCTGGCGGTGCTGCAGACGATCGAGGACGACGCTCTGTTGGACCGCGCCCGGACGTTGGGGGAGCGGCTACGCACCGGCCTGGTCGCCGAACCCCGGGTCACCGAGGTGCGCGGGCAGGGCCTGTTGATCGGACTCGACATCACGGTGAACGCTCCGGCCGTGCTGACCGCGGCCCGGACGGCGGGTTGGCTGATCAACGCGCCGACTCCGAACCGGATCCGGCTGGCACCGCCGTTGGTGCTGAGTGATGCTGACGCCGATGCCTTCCTGGCCGCCTGGCCGACCATCCTCGATGCCGCCCAGTCGGCGAGCGGGGAGGTCGGCTGATGCGCCATCTGCTGGCCGACGACGACCTGTCCCCTGCGGAGCAGGCCGAGGTACTGGACCTGGCTGCCGGCCTCAAGGCGGCCCCCTTCTCGGACCGGGTACTGGCCGGTCCCAAGACCGTGGCGATGGTCTTCGACAAGCCGACCCTGCGCACTCAGGCGTCCTTCGCCGCGGGCATCGCCGAACTCGGCGGCTTCTCGATGATGATCGACGGTGGCCTGGCCGGGATCGGGGTACGTGAGTCGGTCCCCGATGTGGCTCGAGTGCTGGGGCGACAGGCCCACGCCATCGTCTGGCGCACCTTCGCCCAACGCAGCCTGGAGGAGATGGCGGAGTTCTCCGGAGTGCCGGTGGTGAACGCGCTGACCGACGACTTCCACCCGTGCCAGCTGCTGGCCGACCTGCTCACGATCCGAGAGCACAAGGGAGAGCTGGCCGGGCTGCGCGCGGTCTTCCTCGGCGATGCCGCCTGCAATATGGGCAACTCCTGGGCCCTGGCCGGCGCGACCGCCGGGATGCACGTGGTGCTGAGCGGGCCGCAGGGGTACCAGCCGAGCGAGGCCGTGTTGGCTCGGGCCCGGGCGATCGCGGAGGGCACCGGAGGCTCGGTGCTGCTGGAAGCGGATCCGAAGCTCGCCGTGGCCGATGCCGACGTGGTGATCACCGACACCTGGGTGTCGATGGGCAAGGAGGACGAGGCGGCCGGGCGGCTGGCCGACCTCGCGCCCTACCAGCTCGACCAGGTCCTGTTCGAGGCCGCCGCACCGGACGCGATCGCGATGCATTGCCTACCGGCCTACCGGGGTAAGGAGATCACCGCCGAGGTGCTCGACGGTGAGCGCAGCGTGGTGTGGGACGAGGCGGAGAACCGACGTCATGCCCAGAAGGCCGTGCTCTCCTGGTTGCTGGCCCGGGCCGGTGAGCGACGATGAGCGAGAACGCGTTGGCCCCGCTCACCAAGAGCGCCCGGCATCAGCAGATCATCGATCTGGTCAGCCATCACGAGGTGCGCTCCCAGGTCGAGCTGGCCGAGCTGCTGACCGAGCTGGGCGTCAGCGTCACCCAGGCCACGCTGAGCCGAGACCTGGTGGAGCTCGACGCGGTCAAGGTGCGCAGCAGCTCGGGAAGCCTGGTCTACGCGGTGCCGGCCGAGGGCGGGGATCGCACCCCCAGCGCCGGTACCACCACGGCCGCGGCCGCGGGTCGACTCACGCGGCTGCTGGGGGAGTTGCTGGTCAGCGCCGAGTCCAGCGCCAACCTGGTGGTCCTCCGCACCCCGCCGGGTGCCGCCCAGTTTCTGGCCTCGGCGATCGACAAGGCCGAGCTGGGCGAGATACTCGGCACGATCGCCGGTGACGACACGGTGCTGGTGATCGGCCGGGATCCTGACGGCGGTCCGGACCTGGCGCAGAGATTCCTCGACCTGGCCAACTGACCCGCACAGCATGCACCACCCAGACCTCAGCGGCAGCACGAATGCGCCGCGATACCCAGCAAATCAGAGAGAAGAAACCCGTGAGCAAGGTCCTGACCTCCCTCCCCGTCGGCCAACGGGTCGGCATCGCCTTCTCCGGCGGACTGGACACCTCGGTGGCCGTCGCCTGGATGCGGCACAAGGGTGCGGTCCCGTGCACCTACACCGCCGACCTCGGCCAGTACGACGAGCCTGATATCGACAGCGTGCCGCAGCGGGCGAACATATACGGCGCCGAGATCGCCCGGGCGGTGGACTGCCGGCCGCCGCTGGTCGAGGAGGGTCTGGCCGCCTTGGCCTGCGGTGCCTTCCACATTCGTTCCGGTGGCCGTGCCTACTTCAACACCACCCCGTTGGGTCGGGCCGTGACCGGCACCTTGCTGGTCCGCGCGATGATGGAGGACGGGGTCAACATCTGGGGTGACGGCTCCACTTTCAAGGGCAACGACATCGAGCGGTTCTACCGCTACGGCCTGATGGCGAACCCGAACCTGCAGATCTACAAGCCCTGGCTCGATGCCGACTTCGTCGAGGAGCTCGGCGGTCGCCATGAGATGAGCGAGTGGCTGGTGGAGCATCAGCTGCCCTACCGGGACGCCACGGAGAAGGCCTACTCCACCGACGCCAACATTTGGGGCGCGACCCATGAGGCCAAGACCCTGGAGCACCTGGACGTCTCGTTGGAGGTCGTGCAGCCGATCATGGGGGTCAGGTTCTGGGACCCCAGCGTCGAGATCGAGACCGAAGACGTGTCTATCGCCTTCGAGGCCGGACGGCCGGTGTCGGTCAACGGCAAGCGGTACGACGACCCGGTCGCCCTGGTGCACGAGGTCAACACCATCGGGGGCCGCCACGGGCTGGGGATGAGCGACCAGATCGAGAACCGGATCATCGAGGCCAAGTCGCGCGGCATCTACGAGGCTCCGGGGATGGCGCTGCTGTTCATCGCCTACGAGCGACTCGTCAACGCGATCCACAACGAGGACACCGTCGCTCAGTACCACAACGAGGGCCGTAAGCTCGGCCGGCTGCTCTACGAGGGGCGCTGGCTCGACCCTCAGGCGCTGATGATCCGCGAGTCGATCCAGCGTTGGATCGCCTCGTTGGTCACCGGGGAGGTGACACTGCGGCTGCGCCGTGGTGAGGACTACACGATCCTGTCCACCGATGGGCCCGCCTTCTCCTACCACCCCGACAAGCTGTCGATGGAACGGACCGTGAACGCGGCGTTCGGTCCTACCGACCGGATCGGGCAGTTGACGATGCGCAACCTCGATATCGCCGACAGTCGGGCCAAGCTGGAGCAGTACGCCAACCAGCCGCTGGACCAGGGGCAGGTACTGGTCGAGAACGGCACCCTCTTCGGCGAGCTGCCCGAAGGCGGCGCCGAGGTGATCGCCGCGAACCCCGGTGTCGAGGAAGAGACCGCGGTCGAGAACGCCGCGATGGAATTCGGGGCCGACTGATGGGTGTCGAGCACGAGAAGCAGGAAGCGACCAACTCCGGCAAACTGTGGGGCGGGCGGTTCGCCGGCGGTCCCAGCCCCGAGTTGGAGGCGCTCAGCCGGTCCACTCACTTCGACTGGCGGCTGACCCCCTACGACCTGGCCGGTTCGCGGGCGCACGCGGCGGCCCTGCACCGGGCCGGGCTGCTCAGCGAGGCGGACCACGTCGAGCTCCAGCGTGGACTGGAGGCCCTCGGGGCCAAGTACGCGACGGGAGAGTTGCGGCCGGATCCGAGTGACGAGGACGTCCACGGCGCTCTGGAGCGGTTGCTGCTGGGGGAGGTCGGTGCCGAGATCGGCGGCCGCCTGCGCGCGGGTCGCTCCCGCAACGACCAGGTGGCCACGCTGTTCCGGGCCTTCCTGCGCGATCACGCGCGGATCGTCAGCAGCCAGGTCCTCGATCTGGCAGAGGCACTACTCACTCAGGCGGACGCCCACCTGGGCGCGATCATGCCCGGTCGGACCCACCTGCAACACGCACAGCCGGTGCTGCTGAGTCACCATCTGTTGGCGCACGTATGGCCGTTGCTGCGTGACGTGGACCGGATCCGGGACTGGGATGCCCGGGTTGCGGAGGACTCTCCCTACGGGTCGGGAGCCCTGGCCGGCAGCTCGCTGGGGCTCGATCCTCAGTTCGTGGCCGAGCAGTTGGGCTTCTCGTCCTCGAGCGCCAACTCGATCGACGGAACCGCGGCCCGGGACTTCGTTGCCGAGTTCGCGTTCGTGACCGCCCAGATCGGGGTGGATGTGAGTCGGCTGGCCGAGGAGGTCATCCTGTGGTCGACGCGGGAGTTCGACTTCGTCAAGCTGCACGACTCGTTCTCCACCGGGTCGAGCATCATGCCGCAGAAGAAGAACCCGGACATCTCCGAGCTGGCCCGAGGTAAGGCGGGTCGGCTGATCGGCAACCTGGCCGGACTGCTGGCGACGTTGAAGGCACTGCCACTGGCCTACAACCGGGATCTGCAGGAGGACAAGGAACCCGTCTTCGACTCGGTGGACACCCTGGAGGTGTTGCTGCCTGCCTTCACCGGACAGATCGCCACGCTGACGTTCAACACCGACCGGATGGCAGAGCTGGCACCGCAGGGCTTCTCGCTGGCGACCGACATCGCCGAGTGGCTGGTTCGGGAGGGGACACCGTTCCGGGTGGCCCACGAGGTGGCAGGTGCCTGTGTGCAGCACTGTGAGCGGCTGGGTATCGAACTGGCCGATCTCACCGACGAACAACTGGCCGAGATCGACCCGGCGCTGACCCCGGCGGTGCACGAGGTGCTCACGATCGAAGGCTCGGTGGCCTCTCGCAATGGGCGCGGCGGTACCGCACCGGATCGGGTCCGCGAACAGTTGGACGAGGCGCGTTCGCGACTCGCCGACGCGCGCGGCAGATTGCAGGGCTGAGCGACGCCGCAGAACCGGGGTACCAGACTCGGTCGCGAGATGACGAGCCGACACCCGATGGCGGGTGTCGGCTCATCATGATTCGGGGGCATCGACGGTCAGGTATGTCGACAACAGGCCCCTGACCTGCACAGATGTCGTATGCGAGACCCCGATTGGTCAACGCTTGGCCCACCGGGCTAGTGTTCTACCTGTCGCCGCAAGCGGCCCCAAACACCACATGGATGAAAGTCCGGGTGGGCGGAGCCAGCGCTGAAGCGATGCGGAAGGCTGCAAGATCCACCAGGCCTGCTTGACAGGCCAGGCGAGATCCGGTAAGTTTCTGTGGGTTGCCTCGAGACGAAATGCCGGTTGGTGTGGGGCTTGGGTGTGTTTGATGTTTGAGAACTCAACAGTGTGTCAGATAAGTC
>CAYNFY010000166.1:0-6217 GCA_964396585.1 uncultured Nocardioides sp. | reverse complement strand
GGTGGCGTCATGGTTGGTCGCGGTGGCGTGCGAGACGGTCAGCACCACGCCGAGACCGTTGCGGGCATGGCGCTCGGCCACGCCGATCCACTCCACCGGTGAGCCGCCGTGCCGTTCGGGATAGCCGATCACCAGGTGCGTCACGCCGGGACGCAGGGCGGCCAGGTCGGCGAGCAGTTCGACCCGGTGCTCGGCCGGGAGCTCCTCGATACGACGCGAAGCCCATTCCTTCAGGCCCCGGGCGGCCAGCCACTCGGTGGCCCTGGCACGCGAGGTGGGGAGTCCGGCGAAGGCGAGCTCCTCGGCCACGACCGTGCGGACCGGAACTCCGCGTTCGGGTTCACTGACTTCGGGCACATCGACCAGAGCGACCGCGCATCGCAGGTCTGCCACGTCGTTGCGATCTTCTCGGACCACCTCCCCAGTGCTCAGCCGCAGCCTCCCGGCCAGAGCCAGCGAGAAGGCGGTGAGTTGCGCACCGGGTTGCCCCACCACGACGACCACCTCACCGCCCGGCACCTCGGTCGAGGTCGGCGGGAGCAGCGTCTCTCTGCCATGGCGTACGGAGGCGGAACGCATCCTCAGAATGGGCACGGTGCGTACAGGGGGTGCTTCGGCGGGACCGGTCACGCCGACATTCTGACAGAAGTTACCGATCGGTCACATCTGAAGCCGGAAGCGGCGCCCTCGGATCGCCTCCTCGACCAGCCCCACCTCACGACGTAGCCGCACCAGCCGGGCCTCCTCCGCCTGAAATCCGGTGACGGCCTGGTCCACTACCGACATCGCAGCCACCTGACCCAGGTCGCCGCGCGCCTCACTCAACCCACGCCGCACCGCCACCTGCTGAGCCTCCACGAAGAGGGTCGCGAACCGGGCCAGCACCACCACATGCCGTCGCAGCGCTACGTGCTGGCGATACTCGGGCGGACAGATGTCGAAGAGCCAGTTGACGGCCGTCCGCTCCCAATCCGGGGCATCGGGGGGCCGCACGCCCTCGGGCCAACCGGTGGGCGAGACGAGAGTCATGCCCCGAGCATATCGAACACTTGTTCGATCGTATGAGGCGGGCGGGACTCAGTCCTCGCGGAGGGCGGCCTCCACCCGGTCCACCTTGGCCTGCAGTTGTCCTTCCCAGCCCGGTCGGATGTCGGCCTTGAGCACCAGTCCGACCCGCGACGAGGTCTCGGCGACCTTGAAGACGGCAGCCTTGACCACCGCCATCACCTCGTCCCATTCGCCTTCGATATTGGTGAACATCGCGTTCGTCTCGTTCGGCAGGCCCGAGTCACGGATCACCTGGACAGCCTCGGCCACCGCGTGCGACACGCCTCCCGTCTCGTCGGCACCGGAGGGACTGATGGAAATCGCCACGATCATGGCCCCACGCTACTGACCCGCCCCGGGACCTGTACGGCGACCTACACTCGAAGGAGCCCGTCACCTTCGTCACCCTGCTGTCGACCATCCAGACCGAGGAGACCAACGACATGACCCAGGCCAGCACCGAACGCCCCGTCACCGCCTCCTACCGGGCGGCTCGCGACCTTCTTCTCACTCACCGTGATGACCGCGTCTCGGCCCTGGCGGCCTTCGAGTGGCCGGATCTCACCGGACCGTTCAACTGGGCCCATGACTGGTTCGATGTGGTCGCGACCTCACCCGAGACCGCACAACGTGACGCGCTGCGCATCGTCGAGGAGGACGGCACCACGATCAGCCTCACCTACGACGCCATGCGACGCCGGTCGAACCAGGTCGCCCACTGGCTGGCCGAGCAGGGTGTGAGTCGGGGAGACAGCGTGCTGGTGATGCTGGGCAACCAGGTCGAGCTCTGGGAGACCCTGCTGGGGGTGATGAAGCTGGGCGCCGTCGCGTTGCCCACCACCACCGCCGTGGGACCCGCCGACATCACCGACCGGCTACAGCGCGGTCAGGCCCGGTTCGTCATCGCCAACGCGGCCGACACCCAGAAGTTCGCCCATCTGGAGGCCGGGATGATCACCGGGGTCGCGATCGGCGCCGACACCCCGACCGGATGGCTGGACTTCGCCGCGACCGCAGACAACTCGACGGACCCGCTGCCGCATCCTGGTACCGAGGCACACGACACCCTGTTGCTGTACTTCACCTCCGGCACCACGAGCCTGCCCAAGCTGGTCGAGCACACCCAGGTCTCCTATCCCCTCGGACATCTGACCACCATGTACTGGATCGGACTGCGCCCCGGTGACGTGCACCTCAACATCTCCTCCCCCGGCTGGGCCAAGCACGTCTGGAGCTCGTTCTTCGCACCGTGGATCGCCGAGGCCACCATCTTCGTCTACAACTACGCCCGCTTCGACGCGGCCGGGCTGATGACTCAGATCCGTAATCACGGCGTCACCACGTTCTGCGCCCCACCCACGGTCTGGCGGATGCTGATCCAGGCCGACCTCACCGGCGGGCCCGGCACCCTGCGCGAGGTGGTCGCGGCGGGCGAGCCGCTCAACCCGGAGGTCATCCATCAGGTGCAGCAGGCCTGGGGAATGACGCTGCGGGACGGGTTCGGGCAGACCGAGACCACCTGCCAGGTCGGCAACGAGCCGGGGTCGTCGGTACGGCTCGGGTCGATGGGGCGGCCACTGCCGGGGGTGCCGGTGGTCCTGGTCGACCCGATCAGCGGCACAGTGCGCGAAGACGAGGGCGAGTTGTGCCTGGATCTGTCGGCCCACCCGGTGAACCTGATGAAGCGCTACCGCGACGAGCAGCGCAACGCCGAGGCGATGGCCGGTGGCTTCTACCACAGCGGCGACGTGGCGCAGCGCGACCAGGACGGCTACCTCTTCTATATCGGCCGCAACGACGATGTCTTCAAAGCCTCGGACTACAAGGTCTCCCCCTTCGAGGTGGAGAGCGTCCTACTCGAACACCCCGCCGTGGCCGAGGCGGCGGTCGTCCCGGCACCCGACGACCTCCGACTCTCGGTGGTCAAGGCGTACGTCGCGCTCGCTGATGGGCATGCCCCCGATGCCGCCACCGCAGAGTCGATCCTGGCTCACTCCCACGCCCGTTTAGCGCCGCATCTGCGGGTACGCCGACTCGAATTCTTTCCACTGCCCAAGACGATCTCGGGCAAGATCCGGCGTGTCGAACTGCGTCAGCGCGAACGTGACGAGGCACCGGCGGTGGCGACCACGGAGTTCCGCATCGAACAGTTCGAGTCGCTGAACCCTCCGCGATGAGAGCATGAGCAAAGCCTGGCATGGTACAGACATGCCCCAGCTGGGGACGAGCGTTCCCTCAGCTCAACCATCGGAGCGGACTTGCGCCTATTTCTCACAGCACCGGTTACCGCGCTGGCCATCGCACTGAGCACAGGCGCTCTGCTCGGCTGCGCTGCCGATGAAAGGACCTCGGCAGATACCTCCGGGCAGGACGCCACGCCCAGCACTCCGCTGCCTCCCGCCGAGTTCGAACCGGACGTGCCGCTCTCCCGCTGCACGGATCTACTGGCCCAGAAGTGGTCCGCCGGGGAATTCAACGACTTCGACGTGAGCAGAGACCCTGAATCCGGTCTGGCGGTCTTCACTTTCAACGAGCACCGGATCAAGGTGGACATCCGACACGATCCGGACTGTGTCGAGGTCCCCGACCTGGGCACGATCATCGGGCGCCTGGCCGCCGAGGTGAACTAGTGGCGAGGATCGATTCTCAGCTCCGGACCACCCGCTCCACGGCGATCGCTTCGGGATCGCCCAACAGGACCCGCATCCGGGCCAGTCCGGCTGCCGTCTGAGACTTCACCGTGCCTATCGAGCATCCCATCAGCTCTGCGGTCTCTCGCTCGGAACGGTCCTCGACGTGACGCAGCACCACGGCCGCTCGCTGTCGGGGCGCCAACCGAGCAAGCGCCGCCAGCAACTCATGCTGCTGGGCCACATCCGGATCCAGCCGCCCGGAGTCGGGCAGGTGCTCCAGTGACACCTCGGTGATCCGCTGCCGACGCCACCGCGAGATGTTCGTTCGCACCAGCACCGTCCGCACATACCCCTCGGGGTCGTGGGCGATCTTGGCCCACTGCGGGACGCAGCGGGCCAGCGTCTCCTGGACCAGATCCTCGGCGTCGGCCGGGTTGGCCACCAGCAGCACGGCGGTACGCAGTAGCGCGGTGTGTCGAGCCGCCACGAACTCGGCGAACAACTCGGCCGGATCAGGGTCGGACACGGCGCCTCCATGCCCAGCCGAAGCCGATCGCAGCGACCACCACGAGGATCCCGCCCGCGGTCGGCCAGCGGGGATCCATCGGGTAGGGAGGGCGCGTTCCGGCCACGCTCGGTGCCGTGAGCAACAGGTCTCTCGCCCAGCTCCACCCACCCGCGCGCTCGGGATCGTGCGCGTGCCGCACCAGGGTGAGACTCACCCCGGTCGCCGGATCCAGGATGACCAGATCCGCATCACTCTGATACCCGCTCTCGCTCCGCCAGGCGAGGATCGCGTCATCGCGCCAGCCGAAGACCGCGTACGTTCCGGCACTGTGTGGCACCACCCGCCACTCCCCCACCCGGGGTCCGGCGGTGCGGGTCCACCTCACCTTGTTCGGGGACCGATCCGGCTTGCCACCACCGATCTGGGCCACCAGGCCACGCCGACGGTCCCACACGGTGCTGGTCTGGGGCTCCGCGGAACCAGGCACCCGCGGGTCGATCGACAGCCGCCGCACGCTACCGGTCTTGGGGTCCAGAACCTGGAAGTCGTGCTCGTCCGGCACCAGAACCTGACCCTCGGAGACCGCCGAGAAGTCGTCGAGCGCGGATTCCCCGAAGGGCCAAGGCGTCAGGGATCCGCTCCCCACGGTATAGATCACGCCACGGGTCACCCCGGTGGCACCCTCCATCCCGTGGTTCATCACCCGCTGGCCGTAGGAGGCCACCAGTCGCGAGCCGTCCAGCCAGAGCAGCGACTCCGGGCTGAGCCCATGCTTCGTCGCGATCGGGAACCGCGAGGAGCGGCCGCTCACCAGATCGCGCACCACCAGGGCGGTCACCGTGGGCACCTCGCCCTCGTTGTTCAGCGGCTCACCAGACGGAACACCGGTGCCCCAGTAGGCCAGTCGGCGTCCATCCGGAGCCAGTGACATCCCCTGCCAGGCAGAGTCCGGCATCGGGATGAAGCCGTAGCTGCCGCCGGCAGCCGAGATCCCCACGACGCCCTCGGTGCTCCCACCGAACCAGTGCGCCCGCTCGGCCGACTGCACCGCCACCACCACCCCGGGTGCCAACTCACCCAGCCAGGGCGAGGGGTTCCAGAGTCGATCGGGAATCCGAGCGGGCCCCTCGCTCCCGGCGGGAACGATCTGCGGACGGCTCGACCACACCCAGGAGCCGAGCAGCATGCCGAACACGATCGCCATGACGAGCACCGTGCCGCTCACCATCCGCCGTCGCCGTTGCCAGCGACTGCCTCGGGCCCACAGGTCGGGCGCCGCGACGACGCTGACCGGGACCACCAGATCTCGCAGCCCGGCCAGCCGCTCCTCCATCGTGTCCGGCACGACACCTCCTCGGTTCAGGGCTCATCATCACCACCAAGTACGCCTCCGCCACCGAAAAGGTTGGAACCGATCGAAAAATGCGCCGAGGGCGGCCGCCGGATCACCCGGCGACCGCCCTCGGTCAGGAACTGCCTGCGGAGGTCAGCCCTTCAGCAGGTTGCGCAGCACGTACTGCATGATGCCGCCGTTGCGGTAGTAGTTCGCCTCACCGGGGGTGTCGATGCGCACCACACCGTCGAACTCGACGACCGAGCCGTCGGCCTTGGTGGCGCTCACCTTGACCGTCTTGGGGGTGCGGCCCTCGTTCAGCTCGGTGATCCCCGAGAATGCGAAGGTCTCCTCACCGGTCAGGCCCAGGCTGTCCGCGTTCTGGCCCTCGGGGAACTGCAGCGGGATGACGCCCATGCCGATCAGGTTCGAGCGGTGGATCCGCTCGTAGGACTCGGCGATGACGGCCTTGACCCCGAGCAGCGAGGTGCCCTTGGCAGCCCAGTCACGCGACGAACCGGAGCCGTACTCCTTGCCGGCCAGAACCACCAGCGGGATGCCCTGGGCGATGTAGTTCACCGAGGCGTCGTACACGGTGCTGACCGGGGCGTCGGCCGCGTTCTCGGCCAGGGTGAAGTCACGCGTGAAGCCACCCTCGGTGCCCGCCGCCAACTCGTTTCGCAGCCGGATGTTGGC
>CAYNFY010000165.1:0-6354 GCA_964396585.1 uncultured Nocardioides sp. | reverse complement strand
GCGCGACGAGCATTGGCGCCGGCAATCCTGGCGCCGCAAGCTCGCCCGCGAGAACCACCCCGACTCCAACCCCGGTGACGAGAAGAAGGCCGATCGCTTCAAGCAGGTAGCCGAGGCCTACGACGTCATCGGCGACCCGGAGAAGCGCGCCAAATACGACGACGTGCGTACCTACGGCGGTGGCTTCGGAGGTCAGGGCGGGCAGGGGTTCGACCTTTCCGACCTCTTCGGTCAACGCGGTGGTGCCGGTGGGTCAGGTAGCGGGTTCGGCGACGTGTTCACCGACCTGTTCGGTGGCCGTGGTGGTGGCCGGGCCCAGGCCCGGCCGGTCAAAGGACAGGACCTGGAGACCAGCGCGGCGATCAGCTTCACCGACGCTCTGGCCGGTACCACCATCGCGGTACGGCTGACCAGCGAGTCAGCCTGTGGCACCTGTCAGGGGACCGGTGGCAAACCGGGCACGAAGCCTCATGTCTGTAGTCGATGCGACGGCGCCGGGAATGTCACCGTCTCGGCCGGTGGCGGGTTCGCGATGAACGAGACCTGCCCGGTCTGTCGCGGACGTCAGTTGGTCTACGACCAGCCCTGTCCGACCTGCTTCGGCTCCGGTCGTGCTCCTTCGACGAGGACCGTCCAGGCGAGGATCCCGGCGGGGGTCAAGGACGGCGCCAAGATCCGGCTGAAGGGCAAGGGCGGTGCCGGTGAGAACGGCGGACCGGCCGGTGACCTGTTCGTCCTGGTTCACGTGGCCTCGCACCCCGTGTTCAGCCGTAAGGGAGACAACCTGACGGTCGATGTGCCGGTCCGTTTCGACGAGGCGGCGCTGGGTGGCGAAGTCCGGGTTCCGACCTTGGGCGGTCAGCCGGTCACCCTCAAGGTGCCCGCCGGTACACCCAACGGGCGCACCTTCCGCGTGCGTGGCAAGGGCGTGACGAAGCGGGACGGGACCAAGGGCGATCTGCTCGCCACCATCCAGGTCCAGGTTCCGACCACACTGGACGACACGGCCAGAGCCGCGGTTGAGTCCTATCGCACGGCCATGGCCGGGCACGACGTTCGAGCCGATCTGTTCAAGGAGTGAGGCGTATGCAGGGATTCCCCGGATTCAAGGCGCCGGGACCTGACGTGGCGGTCTACGTGATCTCGGTGGCCGCCGAGCTGTCCGGCCTGCACCCGCAGACCCTGCGCACCTACGAGCGGCAGGGCCTGATCCATCCCGGGCGCACCGGCGGAGGCGGACGGCGCTACAGCCACAACGACATCGTGCTGTTGCGTCAGATCGCCGGGCTCACGGCCGAAGGGATCGGCCTGGAGGGGGTGCGCCGGATCCTCGAACTCGATCACCAGGTGTCGGCCCTGCAGCAGCGCACTGCCGAACTCCAGGCCGAGCTTGAGGCCACCCGGGCGGCGCTGCGCACCTTACGCAGCAGCGCCGCCGCGGCGGCGCCGGCCAACAAACTACCGGTGCTCCGCCCCGGACAGTCGATGTTGCTCTGGCACCAGCGCAGCTGAGCGGGTGGCCCCGCCTCGGCCGTTGCTCAGCGGGCCACCAAGGTCAGGGCGGCGTCCACGATCGAGGCGGTGTCGATTCCGTGCAGACGGTAGGCGTCCTGTAGCTCCGAGGACTGGCCGAACTCGGTGACCCCCAGGTTCCGGGTGCGGTCGCCGCGTAGGCCGGCGAGGAACGACAGCGTGTGCGGGTGACCGTCCTGGACGGTCACGATCGGCGCGGGTGCGGACCGGGGGAAGAGCGCGTCGGCGATGCCCTCGGACTCGGTTCGAGAGGAGCGGAACACCAGGTCGGGGCTGGTCAGGCAGACCACTCCCGCACGCACTCCGAGGCCCTCGAGATGTCGAGCTGCCTCGCACACCTCGGTCATCATCGCGCCGACTCCGACCAGGGTCACCTGGTCGTCGTCGGCGGGGTGCGAGGTGACCCGGTACCCGCCTGCGATCGCCTGTCGTCGGCGTCGTTCGAGAAGGACGGGATCGCCTGGCAGATTCGCCAGCGCCTGGTCGACCGGGCGGGTGGAGAGGCGGAAGTAGGCGGAGGTGCCGCCCGGGATCCCCACGTGTCGCATCGATTCGAGCAGGCACCACTCCAGATCCTGAGCGAAGCCTGGCTCCCAGGCCACGCAGCCCGGCTGCTCCAGTCCGATCGAAGGCGTCGTGATGGATTGATGTGCGCCGCCCTCGGCGGCGAGAGTCACTCCGGATGGGGTGCCGACGATGATCGACTGCCCGCCGGCATAGATGCCGTAGGACCATGGCTCCAGGGCCCGGGACAGGAACGGGTCGTAGAGCGTCGCGATCGGGATCAACCGCTCGCCCCACCGCGACCAGGTGGCACCCAGCTCACTGAGCAGGCCGACCAGGTTCACTTCGGCGATACCCAGTTCCACGTGCTGGCCCTGCGGTGCCTCGGCCCACTTGAGCAGCCGTTCGGCGTCGTCGGCGAACCAGTCCGGACGCTCGGTGACCGACCAGACTCCGGTCTTGTTGATCCAGCCACCGAGGTTGGTCGAGGACGCCACGTCCGGACTGCAGGTGACCACTCGGCTCGCGATTCGTGGAGCCTCGCGGGCCAGGTCGGCCAGGAACCGGCCGAGCGAGGCCTGGGTCGAGATGGGTGCCCGATGGATGCGAGTCAGGCTCTCCGGGACCGGATCGGGTCGGGGCTGAGCCGGGGGAGTGCGACGCAGGAGATCGGCCCGGTCGCGGCAGAGGCCGTCCGCCGACGAACCCGCGCGGAAGGGGCGCCACGGGTCCGCGGGGTCGGCGCCGACGGAAGCGGCCAGAGCCTCGATCTGGGGACCGGTGAGTAGCGCGGAATGGTTGTTCGGATGCCCCTCGGTCGGTAGCCCACGGCCCTTGATCGTGTACGCGAACATGATCGTCGGACGGGTGGGGTCCACGGTGGGGTAGGTGTCCAGGAGCAGGTCGATGTCGTGACCACCCAGGTCGCGCACGGCCGCGGCGAGATCCGCCTCGGGGATCGAGGTGACCAGGTCGGCTAGTTGCCGCGAACCCTCGCCCAGCACCCTTTGGGCGAGGTCACCCGGCTCGGAGCGCAGCAGACGCTGGTACTCCTCATTGGACATCGACTCCAGCCGTTCGCGTAGCTCGTCGCCCCCGGGACGCTCGAAGAGGGCGCTGATCCGGCGGCCCCACTTGAGCGTGATCACCTGCCAGCCGGCGGCCTCGAACATCCCCTGTAGCCGGTGGATCTGCACGTCCGGAACGATCCGATCCAGGGACTGCCGGTTCAGATCCACGATCCAGAGCAGCTCGCCCAGAGTGGCCACGGCCGGGTCCGCTACCGCCTCCCAGATGGCCCCCTCGTCGAGTTCGGCATCACCGAGCAGGCTGATGAACCTGCCCGCCGGCGGCGCGGCGGGGAAATGTGAGGCGACATAGCGATGGGACATGGCCGCCCACAGCGCCGCCGTGGCGCCGATGCCGACGGATCCGGTGGAGAAGTCGACGGTGTCGGGGTCCTTGGACCGACTCGGGTAGGACTGCAGTCCTCCCTTGGCGCGCAGTGTGTCGAGGTACTTGGGGTCGAGGTCACCCAGCAGATAGTTGATCGAGTGCAGTACCGGTGAGGCGTGGGGCTTCACCGAGACCCGATCGAATCGGGTCAGCTCGGAGAACCACAAGGAGACCATGATGTCGACCATCGAGGCACTCGAGGCCTGGTGGCCGCCGACCTTGATCCCGGACAGGTTCTCTCGTCCTCGGTTGGCGTGGTCCACGACCGAGGTCGCCAGCCAGAGCACCTTTCGCGAGATCTCCCGAAGCAGGGCGGAGCGCGAGCCGATCGGGTCGAGTCGCTGCCGGCCCAGGGTCGGTGCGGGCGGTGTGGACGTCGGCATCATGATGACCTCGCTCTGGCTCGTTCGCACTGGATCCATTCTTGGGTGGGGGCAGGAATGAGAGCAATCGTTCGTTGCGAAGCGTGCCTTATGTAGCTATATCAGGCCAAAAACCCCAGGAAATGCGCATTATTACTTTGTATTGAGCACGAAAGCAGCTTCCTTGATGGTGATCGAGTGGGCTCACCTCCACGGGCTCTTGAACTACGGCCCGGCATCCAGTCGTGTCTCGGCGAAGTCCGCGTGGAGGCGTTCGGGGACGGTACTGACCAGCGAGAGGCGCTCCGTTGCTATAGAAGGAGTCATGGTTCCCCAGGGGCTGTGCGAACTGCGGGGTGAGCGTGGCCCGGTCGGATTCCCGTCCCGTAACCGACCCCAGCGCAGCGTGCCTTCTCAGCGCACCTGGTCGCGGCGAGCCAGGGTGGAGCCCAGGCCCTCGGCCGCCGCGCGGACCGCGCTTGCGTGCTGCTCAGGGCGGAATCGGGTCGACGGTCCGGTCACGCTGATCGCGGCGATGGCGTGGTTGTCCGCGTCCAGCACCGGAGCCGCGACGCAGACCAAGCCGGGGGCGGATTCCTCGCGTTCGTAGGTGACCCCGGCCTCCAGTGCTCGCACCAACTGGGCCCGGAGCCGGCCGGGAGCCACGATGGTGTGCGGCGTCCGGCGCTCCATCGGCGCGCGCAGCACCTCCAGTTGCAGGTCGGGGGGCGACCAGGCCAGCAGTGCCTTGCCGATCGCCGTGCAGTGCATCGGCAGTCGTCCTCCGGTACGGGAGGGGGAGGAGGCCTGCCGGTGACCGCCGATCTTGGCGACGTAGACCACCTCGGTCCCGTCGCGCACCCCCAGATGCACCGTCTCGTGGGTCCGCTCGAAGAGATCCTGGAGGAAAGGCATCGCCATCTCCAGCAGGCTTCGCTCCAGACTGGCCATCATCCCGAGCTCGAAGAGCCCCCCGCTGAGTCGGTATCCGGCAGCCGGCCCGGGGACCCGATCCAGCAGTCGGTGGGTGACCAGAGCCCCCGCCAATCGATGCACGGTCGCCTTGTGCAAGCCGGTACGTCGGACCAGTTCGGCCAGCGGCAACACTTGATCCTCGGGGCGGAAGGCCCGCAGGATCGCCACCGCCTTACCCAGGACGGTGTCCTGCTGCTGGTCGCTCATCTGGTCCTCATCGGATCATCTGGTGCGGTGGTGACAGGGCCGCCCTCGGGGGCGCAGCCGTCGACCGCCGGAAACATGTACCTCAGCGTATCGCTCAGCGAGACATGATGCTGGTTCGTGCCCCGGTCTCCGGGGAGAGTGGTGCCATGAGTTCTTCCACCCCCTCGCTCGGTGTGAGCGACGAGGCGATCGCCGAGGCCGCCCAGCGGTTGATCGACGCCTATGAGTCGAACACGGCCGGTCCGTTCCTGCGCGACCTGATCGGTGAGCGCAACCTACCGGCCGCCTACGCGGTGCAGGAGCAGTTCAACGCCACCCGTATCGAGCGTGGTGCCACCATCGTCGGTCGCAAGATCGGTGCCACCTCGTTGGCGGTGCAGAACCAGCTCGGCGTGGACCAGCCCGACCTCGGGGTGCTCTTCGCGGACATGGATTTCACCGGCACGGACGTGCCGATGAGTCGCCTGATCCAGCCCAAGGTCGAGGGCGAGGTCGGCTTCGTGCTCGGCGCCGACCTGGCCGAGGGCGAGCTGGACTACGCACAGGTGAAGGCGGCACTGAAGACCGCAGTGGTGGCCCTGGAGATCTGCGACTCCCGGATCGCCGGCTGGGACATCGCCTTCGCCGACACCGTGGCCGACAACGCCTCGGCCGGTGTCTACGTGCTCGGGACCGAGCACAAGACCCTGGCGGAGGTGACCCCCGTCGGCGTCGAGATGACCATGACCGTCAACGGCGAGGTCGTCTCCACCGGCAATGGGGCCGCCTGCCTGGGCGACCCGATCAACGCCGTGGTGTGGCTGGCCAAGATGGCCCGCGACCTCGGCGAACCGCTGCGTGCGGGCCAGGTCATCCTGTCCGGCGCACTGGGCCCGATGGCCCCGGTCAAGGCCGGTGACGAGGTCACCGTGACCGTCACCGGACTCGGCTCCGTCACCACCCGCTTCGTGCCAGCAGAAGGAGCAGACGCATGAGCAACGAAATCAAGAAGGCCAAGGTCGCCATCATCGGCCCCGGCAACATCGGTACCGACCTGATGATCAAGGTCATGCGCAACTCCGAGGTGCTCGAGATGGGCGCCATGGTGGGCATCGACCCCGAGTCCGACGGTCTGGCCCGGGCTAAGCGCTTCGGCTTCGAGACCACTCACGAGGGGGTCGCCGGCCTGAAGAAGCTGCCCTGCTACGACGAGATCGAGTATGTCTTCGACGCGACCTCGGCCAAGGCTCACATCTCCAACGATGCTGAGCTGCGCAAGGACGGCAAGATCATGATCGACCTCACCCCGGCGGCCATCGGCCCGTACGTGGTGCCCGCC
>CAYNFY010000164.1:0-6362 GCA_964396585.1 uncultured Nocardioides sp. | reverse complement strand
TCACCTTGGTGTGACCGCGGAACAATCGCGAACTATTCGAGGTCTCCATGTCGTTCAGGGGCTGCCACGCCGCGACGGCGACCGGTGCCTTGTTCGACTTCGCGGCCTTGAAGGCCGGCGACTTCTTCAGCACCATCCGATAGTTGCGTCGGGTGGCGGTGGTGGGCTTCTCGGACCAGGTGAAGGCACCGCTCTTCTTCACCTTGGTGGCGCCGGTCCTCTTCCACTTCCCCGAACCGATCTTCTGCTGCACGATCAGGGTGATTCCCTTGACCCGCTTCTTGGGGGTCACCTTGCCGGTGAGCCGAACCTTCTTGCCCTTCTGGACCATGGGCTTCTTGGCCTTCAGGTTGATCTCGACCTTGGCCGGCTTCGCCGCCTTGCGTTCGTTGGCGTCGGCGGGTGCTCCCTGAGCGGCCGGCGCGGCCAGTCCGAGGGTCAGTGCGAGGATGGCGGCGCTCGATCCGATCGACATGGTGCGACGCATCTGCTTCTCCTTGTGTCCGGGTGATCCGCAGGAGGTGCTCCGCGGTCTGACACAGGGGTTACGCCCGAGCGGACCGGTCGGTTGCATCGAATCTCAAGAATGATCCGGGCGGGTTCGCCGAGGCTCAGTGGCCCGGAACATCGCGACTGAGCCAGAGTCCGACCGCGCCCTGGAGCATGACGAGCACGATCAGGGCCGCCAGGATCAGGGACCAGTCTCCGGTCCATTGGTGCAGAGCACCGGCGCCCAGGGGGCCCAACGTGGCCAGCGAGTATCCGGCCGACTGGGCCAGGGCGGAGACCCGGGCCGAGTCGTGGGCGTGGGCCCCGATCCCGGCGATCAGGGCGAGGAGCAGGGGGAAGGAGCCCATTCCGAGCCCGATCAGCACCGCCCACAGTTCCGGCGCTGCGGTGGCGGCGAGCCAGAGGCCCAACAGGCCGAGGACGCCGGCCACCGCCACGGCCAGGAAGGCGATTCTCACTCGGGCAGCGCGTCTTGCCGCCGGGACGATCAGAATGGTGGTCGGCACCCCCACCGCCATCGTGATGCTCAGCATCAGCCCTGAGCGAGCCTGACTCAGCCCCGCATCGTGAGCGATGGTGGGCAGCCAGCCCATCATCACGTAGCTGAGCAGCGCCTGTAGCGCGAAGTACAGGGTCAGCCGCCGGGTGCCCCTGGGGAGGGGACCGGTGGCCACCGGTGTCTTTGTCGACCGGATCGTGGTGCCGCTGGGGAATCTGCGGGTCACCGTGTACCAGGCCACCAGCCCGACCAAGGCAGGCAGAGTCCAGAACGCCAGTCCCCGGGTGGCCGAGCCCAGGGCATCGGCGATCGGCACCGCGGTAGCCGCCGCGGTGGCCGCCCCGAGCGGCATCATGGTGGTGTACACGGTCGTCACCGCGTGCAGGTTGCCGTCGAAACGGCCGCGAACCACCGCCGGCAACAGCACGTTGACCACGGCGAGTCCGCCGGTGGCCAGGACCGTGCCGCCCACCACCACCCACGGAGAGCCCAGCGAACGCACCGCCAGACCGGCCACCAGCGCCACCATCCCGCTCAGGACCGCCCGGTCGATGCCGATTCGGATCGCCAGCCGGGCCGAACCGAAGCCGGCCAATGCGAAGACGGCGGTGGGAATGGCCGGTACCAGCACCACCGTGGTGTCGTTCAACGCTCCAGCCTCGTGCAGAGCGCTGATCAGCGAGGCGATGCTGGTGATCGCCAGGCGCAGGTTCAGGGCCACCAGCATCAGGGCGACCAGAACCGGAACCACCGCATGAGGATTCTGCCGCCGGGGCGCGGCCGAGAGATCGGAGCGGAGGTGTCGAGCCATGCGTCCAGTCAAACATAAGACGTCTGACATCCGATCATTCGCTCTGCTAGGCTCGCGACAGGAGGTTCGCCATGGCACTAGGGCAGGTGAAGCGGCCGCTGCTCGGCGAGCAGGTGGTGGCGCTGCTGCGCGACGAGATCGTTTCCGGGCGGTGGCCTGTGGGGGATCGGATCCCACCAGAACAGCAGCTGATGGCGAGCCTGGAGGTGGCGCGCAGCACGCTTCGCGAGGCGTTGGGGGCGTTGCAGTATTCCGGGCTGATCGAGATCAGGCGGGGAGACGGTACCTTCGTCCGCGCCGCCAGCGAGCTGCCCGGTGCCCTGGCCCGCTCGCCAGCACGACTCGCCGACATTCAGGAGGCGAGGACCGTTCTCGAGCCCGTACTGGCCGCGATGGCCGCCGAGCGTGCCGACGAGGCGGCCGCTGAGCGCTTGGAGCGTGCCCTGGGGGCTCGCGTCGCCATGGTGGAGGCGACGGCCGAGGAGTGGGTGGAGGCCGACATGGAGGTCCATCTGGCCATTGCCGAGGCGGCGGGCAACCCGATTCTGACGGAGCTCTATTCGGCCCTGCTACCCCGGCTGCGCGAGGCGATGTTGGAGGAGGTCAACGCGGTGGGGTTTCGCCGCGATGAGCCTCGGGGGCACGAAGAGGTGCTGGAGGCGATCAGGTGCGGCGATCCCCGCGCTGCCGCCGATTCGGTCCGGGCCAATCTGGACGGACCCCGGTAACGACGGTCCGGGTCCACCCACGATATCGATCGTCGTGACAGGCAACGCCGCGGTGTCGCCGCGAGGTCAGCCGCGTCTGGCGAAGGGCACCAGCAGGGTGCGCAACAGGGTGGCTAGGTCTTCGCGTTGCTGCGGGCCGAGTCCCTCGATGAGCTCGTGCTCGGCCTCCAGGAGGGCCTCGAAGGCTCGGTCGACCGCGGTCTTGCCCTCGGGTGTCAGGCGGACCAGAACGCCCCGGCGGTCATTCGGGTCAGGAAGTCGCTCCACGTAGTTGCGGGTGGTGAGACGGTCGATCCGGTTGGTCATGGTGCCGCTGGTGACCAGGGTCTCGCGCAGTAGTCGGCCCGGAGAGAGCTCGTAGGGTTCACCGGCCCGGCGTAGCGCGGCGAGCACGTCGAACTCCCAGGACTCGATGCTGGAGGTGGTGAAGGCGTCCTTGCGAGCCAGGTCCAGGTGTCGTGCCAGGCGGCCGATCCGGCTGAAGACCTCGACCGGTGCCAGGTCGAGGTCACCGCGCTCGCGCGCCCAGGCCTCGACCAGTTCGTCGACTTCGTCCCGCATGGAGTGATTCAACCAGACGTCATCGAGAATCTTGACATCGAGACACGATGCGCGCACGATGAAGTATCTTGATATCGAGATACTTGGAGGTTCGGATGTCCACGTCGTCCCGCTGGGAGCCGGAGCAGTACCTCACCTTCGCCGACGAGCGAGGGCGGCCCTTCTTCGACCTGATGGCTCGCGTGCCGGGGACCGCAGCCGACCGGGTCGTCGACCTCGGGTGCGGGCCGGGCAATCTCACCGTCACCCTCGCACAACGATGGCCGGAGGCCGAGGTGCTCGGCCTGGACTCGAGCGTCGAGATGATCGAGGCGGCCCGGACGGCCCAGGGATCGGCTTCGGTGCGCTGGGAGGTGGCCGACCTTCGCGACTGGGTCCGCACTCTCGCGCCCGCCTCGGTCGATGTACTGGTCTCCAACGCCACCCTGCAGTGGGTGCCGGGTCATCTGGACCTGTTGCCGGCACTGGTGCGGTCCCTGCGACCGGGCGGCCGGCTCGCCTTCCAGGTCCCCGGCAACTTCTCGGCGCCGAGCCATGCCTTGCGCAGGGAACTGGCCGACGCCCCCCGGTATGCGGCCCACCTGGTCGGCGTGGAGCACCCCGACTCCGCAGATCCTGGCGAGTACCTGGCACGGCTACGGGCGCTGGGCTGCGCGGTGGATGCCTGGGAGACCACCTATCTGCATGTGCTCCAGGGCGAGGAGGCGGTCTTCGACTGGGTTCGCGCGACCGGAGCCCGACCGACCCTCGACGTGTTGGGTGAGGTGGATCCCGGGCTGCGCGACAGGTTCGCCGGCGAATTCCGGGCGCTGCTGCGGCAGGCCTATCCGGTCGGTCCGGACGGGTCGGTGGTACTCGCCTTCCGTCGCGTCTTCGTGGTGGCTCAGGTCCCGGACAGCGGGGCGGAGCTGTGATCCGGCTGCACCACGTTCAGATGTCGATCCCTCGGGGAGGCGAGGCGCTGGCCCGGCGGTTCTGGGTCCAGGGGTTCGGCCTGGCCGAGGTGGCCAAGCCGGTGGCCCTGGCCACGCGGGGTGGGTGCTGGTTTCGTTCCGGTGAGAGCGGTGACCCGGCCGGTGCCGAGATTCACGTCGGGGTGGAGGAGCCCTTCGCGCCGGCCCGACGGGCGCACCCGGCTCTGCTGGTCGAGTCCCGGGAGTTGGAGGCGCTGGCATCGCGTCTGGGCGAGTTGGGCTTCGACGTGGATCACACCGATCGGGAGACCTTCGTGGGCTACCTGCGATTCCATTGCACCGATGCCCACGGCAATCGGATCGAGGTGTTGGCGGCCCAACAGGAGTGATGGCTCCGGTCCGTAGGTGGAAGTCCTGGTCAGGACTCGGTGACCAGCGACGGCTTCTGCTCCAAGCCGGACAGGCCGTTCCAGGCCAGGTTCACCAGGTGTGCGGCCACCACTTCGCGGGCCGGCTTGCGCGCATCGAGCCACCACTGGCCCAACGTCGCAACCATGCCGACCAACATCTGGGCGTACATCGGCGCGGTACGCGGGTCGAGTCCCTGGCGGGCGAAGACATCGGCCAGGATGCCCTCGACCCGGGCCGCGGTGTCACCGATGATCGACTGGAAACTCCCGGTCGATGAGCCGATCGGGGTGTCACGGACCAGGATCTGGAACCCGTCCGGATGGGTCTCGATGTACTCCAGCAGAGCCAGGGCGGCCTGCTCGAGCAGGGCCCGCGACGTACCCGCGGTCAGTGCGGTGCGCATGTCGGCCAGCAGGGTGGTCACCTCGCGGTCCACCACGACGGCGTAGATGCCCTCCTTGCCACCGAAGTGCTCGTACACGACGGGTTTGGAGACCTTCGCGGTGGCGGCGATCTCCTCTATCGAGGTCGCGTCGAATCCTCGTTCGGCGAAGAGCGGTCGGGCCACCTCGATCAGTTGCTCTCGGCGTTCGGCACCGGTCATCCGGGTGCGCTTGCTCATCGGTGCGGCACTCAGACGGCTCGACGTGCGTCGAGCCGCTCCGGCTTGGGCCACCGGACGTCGTGGGCCTGACCGGTCCTCTCCAGGAGCCAGATCGCCCTGGCGGAGATGTCGATCTGGCCGGGTAGCACCCCGTGTCGCGCGCAGGTCGGGTCCGCATGGTGCAGGTTGTGCCACGACTCGCCCATCGAGGGGATCGCCAGCCACCACACGTTGGCCGCCTTGTCGCGGGAGTTGAACGGTTGGTCGCCGATCGTGTGGCAGATCGAGTTGATCGACCAGGTGACATGGTGCAGCAGTCCGATCCGGACCAGCCCGGCCCAGAAGAAGCCGGTGATCGCACCGTGCCAGCTCCAGGTGAGCAGGCCTCCGAGGGCTGCCGGAAGTAGCAGACTGGCCAGCACCGAGGCCCAGAAGTGCCGTGAGATCCGGACGATGTCGGGGTCCTTGAGCAGGTCGGGCGCGTACTTCTCCGCAGGCGTCTGCTCAGACTCGAAGAGCCACCCGATGTGGGCGTGCCACAGCCCTCTGGTCAGGTTGAAGGCGCCGGGGCCGTACATCCACGGGCTGTGCGGGTCACCCTCGGAGTCGGAGAACTTGTGGTGCTTGCGGTGGTCGGCCACCCACCGGACCACAGGCCCCTCGACGGCCATCGAGCCGAGCACGGCCAGGGCGATCTTCGCCCCGCGCTTCGGCTTGAAGGACTTGTGGGTGAAGAGCCGGTGGTAGCCCACCGTGATCCCCAGCGCGGTCGGTACGTAGAAGATCACCATCAGCAGGACGTCGCTCCAGCCCAGCCAGCCACCCCACGCGACCGGGACCGCGGCCAGGATCGCCAGGATCGGGACCGCGATGAATACCGCGAGGGTGACTTTCTCCTTGAGCGACTGGGTCTCGGCGCCCATGGTGGCTGCGGCGGCCGAGATCGTGATGCTGGCGCTCGCGCCGTCCGGGTCGACGGCTTGGTTGATGGTCGTACTCACGGCGCTCCCCTGTGGCTGGTCGCGACTGCGTGTGCAGGCGACAGGTTACGGTCTCGTAACTTACGGTACCGAAGGTTGTGATCCAAGTCGTACGCCCGGTATCCGAACTGCTGCTCCCGGGCCGCGGCGCTGACGGAGCGAAGCCGGTGTCTTGGGAGGCCGGTTCTTTCGGCCGTACCCTTGATCACGCCATGACTGCCACACCTGAGATCGCCGCACCCGCCGCTGAGACCGCCGTTCCGCGCACCTACGAGGTCAAGACCTACGGGTGCCAGATGAACGTCCACGACTCCGAGCGGCTCTCGGGCTCCCTCGAGGCCGCC
>CAYNFY010000163.1:0-6505 GCA_964396585.1 uncultured Nocardioides sp. | reverse complement strand
GCCGCTTCTGCCCGGTCATCCCGACGTCGGGGATGATCAGGTGGCGGCTGTAACGACGGACCTCGTCGAGGGTCAGCTCTGCGGCCGGCTCGACGAGTGCGGGATAGGACACGGCGTAACTCCTGTGTGGACTCATGTGCGTTCAAGAGTGTGAACACTCGATGCTCGTCCCATGTTCCCTGCCCGATCGGTAAGTCCCGGAACGTTCCCGTCATCCGGACGGGTAGGCTCGAACCCGTGAGTAGCCCCGCGAGCCCCCCTGAGCCGGAGCACAGCACTCCCCGTACCCGTGGAACCCGGTTACCCAGGCGGGAGCGGCGAGTGCAGTTGATGACCGCCGCTCTGGAGGTATTCGTCGAGCACGGCTACCACTCCGCCGCGATGGATGACATCGCCGACCGGGCCGGGGTCTCCAAGCCGGTGCTGTACCAGCACTTCCCGGGGAAGCTGGAGCTCTATCTGGCCCTTCTCGACCATTCCTGCGACACGATCATCTCCAACTGTCGCTCCGCCCTGGATTCCACCCACGACAACAAGCTGCGGGTCGCGGCCGCGATCCAGGCGTTCTACGACTACGTGGCCAGCGACACCCGGGCGTTCCGTCTCGTCTTCGAATCCGACCTGACCAGCGAGCCGGCCGTGCGTGAACGGGTCGATCGAGTGACCACGGATTGTTCGGCGATGGTCGCCGACGTGATCGGCGAGGACACCGGACTATCGGCGGGAGCGGCACAATTGCTCGCGGTCTCGCTGGTGGGAATGGCACAGGTCAGCGCACGGTTCTGGGTTGACGAGGCGCAGATCAACAGCGCCTTGTCCCTGGAACAGGCGGCAGACCTGGTCTCCCGACTCGCCTGGCGCGGCATCCGCGGCTATCCGCTGGAAGGCGCCGAGCAAGCCTGAGTCCGCCGGTTGTTCCGGCATCAGAACACCCGACCACCCAACGCCACACTCCGGAGGAATCATGGAGATCAAGATCGGTATCCAGCACAGCCCGCGTGAACTGACCCTCGAGACCGACGCGGCGCCCGCAGAGGTCGAGAAGGCCGTGGCCGACGCGCTGGCCAAGCAGGAGGTCCTCAAGCTGACCGATACCAAGGGCCGAACCGTGCTGGTCCCGGCGAATACGATCAGCTACCTCGAGCTCGGCTCGCCCAACCAGGGCACCGTCGGCTTCCGCTGATCCGGAAATGCACACGAGCCCCGCTCAGGCGGAGCTCGTGTGCATTTCACGACCGTTGAGCCCTACCCCGGCAAGGCTCCGGCGGTCATCACCCGCAATGCCGCCAGGTGGCCCTCGAATGCGGTGCGCCCGGCACCGCTGAGCGCGGCGGAACCGCGGACCTTGCGGTCTCGAACCCCCTTCACCACCGCGATGTACCCGGCCTCCTCCAACGCCGAGATCTGCTTGCTCAACACCGATTCACTGACGCCGAGCTCGTCCCGCAGCACGGCGAACTCCACCAGTCCGGGGGTATGCACCGCCGCCAGGATGGCGCAGATCCGAAGTCTGTGCGGTGCATGGATGAGCGGATCAAAGCCCGCCAGGAACTCTCGTTCGACGGCTTTCATGGCTGCCTCGCCACCGAACGCACCCAGGCCCGGTCCCAGATCGGTCCGACCACACCAGTCACCAGCAAGGTGACCACTCCGCAGCCCATCGAGACCCAGAGGTCACCGACACCGGCCGAGACAGCCACCCCGAGAACGATCGTCCCGATCATCGACCATGCCGCCCAGGCGCCGGGTTCACGCAGGGTCGCCAGCGCCACGATCCCGGTATGACGGGTGTACCACCACATGTCCAGAGCCAACAGCAGTGCCGCCGCCACGATCAGCGCGATGCCCCACCACTGCCCCCGCGCGGAGAGCCCCACCATCACCAACGCCGAGGCGACTCCCAGCACCAGGTAGTAACCAGCAGGGCTGGCGGCTCGACCCGCCATTGCGGCCCGCGCACTGGCCGCTTCATCGAGTGCCGCTCGGGCCGTTGTCGGGTCGAGCGCCGGGTACGTCGCATCTGACTCATGGCTTTCCATAGCGGAAACTCTATATGGACTTTCCATTTTGGCAAGCCATATTGGAAACAGCACGGCATGCCAGGCTCAGGCGTCCAACCCCAGCGCGGTCATCCGCTCGGTGTGTCGTTCGGTGAGTCGGGTGAACATCCGGCCGATGGCGGCCAGGTCGAGCCCGGGGCGGTCCACTCCGCCCGCCAGCAGAGCGGTCAGGGCATCTCGCTCGGCGGCGACCCGCTGCCCCTGGATCAGGGCCTCGCCCATCAGTCGCCGTCCCCACAGCGCCAGCCGACCACCCAGCCGCGGGTCCACCTCGGTGGCGTGACGGACCCGATCGATCACGAACTCGCTGTGGCCGGTCTCCGACAGTGCCTCCAGCACCAGGTCACGGGTCTCCGGGTCCAGATAGGCGGCGATCTCTCGGTAGAAGTCCGCGGCCAGCCCATCGCCCACGTAGGCCTTGACCAGCCCCTCCCACCAGTCGGCGGGGTGGGTGTTCACGTGGAAGTCGTCGATCGCCTGCCGGAAGGGAGCCATCGCCGCATAGGGGTCCACCCCCAGCGACTCCAGACGCTCCAGCAAACCGCCCAGATGACCGAACTCCGCGGCCGCCATTCCCGAGATGGCGACCTTGTCCTGCAGGGTCACCGCCAGCTTCGCATCCTCGGCCAGTCGCTCGAAGGCGGAGAGCTCTCCATAGGCGATCGCACCCAGTAGATCGATGACCGCCTGGGTGTACTCCGGGTCCTCGAACGCCGCCGACGAGGCAGCCGGGGACACAACGGGATCGCGCGGGATTTCGGGCATGACAGAACCCTACCGATAGAATGTCTCAGATCGAGTGCCACGCGACCGCCGACCGGATGAACCGGAGTGGGACGCGGGGGCCCGTGAAGCGAGAACACTCGCTGAGCATGTGCGCGGTGGAGCTTGGATCGCAGTCGAGTCCAGAGTCCGCCGCCCGGCTGGACTGGCTGTACCGACGAAAGTTGAACATCGTGACCACCTTCCGTGAACTCGGGGTCCACCCCGAGATCTGTGACGCCCTGGAACGCGGCGGCATCACCACCCCCTTCGCCATCCAGGAGATGACCCTCTCGGTCGCCCTGTTGGGAACCGATCTGATCGGCCAGGCGCGCACCGGTACCGGCAAGACGCTGGCCTTCGGCATCCCGGTACTGCAGCGTTCGGTCTCGCCCAAGGACCCCGACTACGCCGATCTGCCGCAGGGCAAGCCCCAGGCCCTGATCGTGGCTCCCACCCGCGAGTTGGCGCTCCAGGTCTCCAGCGACCTGGAGTTGGCCGGCAAGGACCGCGGTCTGCGGGTGCTCACCGTCTACGGCGGAGTCGGCTACGAGCCGCAACTCGAGGCGCTCGACTCGGGCGTCGACATCGTCGTGGGCACCCCGGGTCGGCTGATCGACCTGGCCAATCGCAGGGCTCTGGACCTGGGCCACGTGCACGCACTGGTCCTCGACGAGGCCGACGAGATGTTGGACCTGGGCTTCCTCCCCGACGTGGAGAAGCTGCTCAGCCTGACCCCGAAGAATCGCCAGACGATGCTGTTCTCGGCCACCATGCCGAGCGCGATCGTCGGCCTGGCTCGGATGCACATGCGGCAGCCGATGAACATCCGCGCCGAGTCCTCCTACGAGAACTCCACGGTTCCCTCGACGACCCAGTTCGTCTACCAGGTGCACGATCTGGACAAGCCAGAGATCATCGGCCGCATCCTGCAGTCCGCGGATGCCGACAAGTTCGTGGTCTTCACCCGGACCAAGCGCCAGGCACAGCGCGTCGCCGACGATCTCAAGGAGCGCGGCTTCAACTCCGCCCCGCTGCACGGTGACATGGCGCAGGTGGCCCGGGAGAAGGCCATGGCCCGATTCCGTGAGGGCAAGGTCCAGGTTCTGGTCGCCACCGACGTGGCCGCTCGCGGCATCGACGTCACCGGGGTCAGCCACGTGATCAACTACAACTGTCCCGAAGACGACAAGACCTACGTGCACCGGATCGGACGAACCGGGCGGGCCGGCAAGAGCGGCACCGCGATCACCTTCGTCGACTGGGCGGACGTGACCCGGTGGAAGGTGATCAACAACACCCTCGACCTGACCTTCCCCGAGCCCGTCGAGACCTACTCCACCTCTCCCCATCTGTTCACCGACCAGGGAATCCCCGAGGGAACCAAGGGTCGGATCAAGGAGCCTGAGCCGGTGGAGAAGGGCGAGGACAAGCCCCGCGAGAAGCGCGACCGCCCGGCCCGCAACCGGACCCGGACCCGCACCCGTTCGCGGGCCGGCGAGCAGGTGAGCGCCACCGAGCACGCCACCGAGGCATCGGCGGGATCGGCGAACGGCCCCACGAGTGCCGAGAGTACCGACAAGGCCACCGAGTCCACCCAGGGCGATGCGACCAAGCGCCGACGCCGTCGTCGTCGCTCCGGCAGCAAGCCCGCCGGTGATCAGTCAGTCACCGAGGTCCCCGCCGACGCCTGATCCCCAACGCTGAGACGGCGCTTTTGTTAGAACTCGTTCTAACAAAAGCGCCGTCTCAGCGTTTGTCAGGAGCTCTCACCGGCGTCGTTCGAGATGGGTGGCGACCTCTCGGTACGCCTGGGCGCCCTTGCTGGTGCGCGAGGTGGCCAGGATCGAGCGGCCCAGCGCGGGTGCTTCGGCGAACTTGATCGTCTTCGGGATCGGCGGCTGCACGACGTCCAGGTCGTAGGTGTCCGCGATCGTCTCCAGGACGGTGCGGGCATGAGTGGTCCGTCCGTCATAAAGGGTCGGCAGCACTCCCCAGACGGTGAGTCCGCGATTGGTGAAGCGGCGCACGTCGTGCACGGTATCGAGCAGCTGGCCCACACCGCGGTGGGAGAGCGTCTCGCACTGCAACGGGATCAACACTCCCTCGGCCGCCGTCAGCGCGGCCACGGTGAGCACCCCGAGCGAGGGCGGACAGTCGAGCAGGATCCAGTCGTACTCCCGCCCGGCCCCCGCCAGGTCGTCCAGCACCACCTTGAGTGCATGCTCACGCCCGGTCCGGGTGAGCAACTCGGCCTCGGCCCGAGCCAGATCGATCGTGGCCGGTAGCAGGTCGACGCCCTCCTCGGTGCGCAGAATGACGTCCACTGCCTCCGCCACACCCGTGATCACCTGGTGTACCGAGACCGTCAGCTCCTCGGGATCGACCCCCAACGAGAACGTCAGGCAGGCCTGCGGGTCGAGGTCCACGAGCAGGACCGATGCACCGCGTTCGGCCAGGGCCACCCCGATCGACGCCACCGAGGTGGTCTTGGCGACGCCACCCTTCTGATTGGCGACGGCCAACACGACGGTACGGCCTCTCGGCTTCCTGTTCCCCATGATGACGCCATCATGCCGCACCCGAGGCCCTCAGCCGGGCACTGTGAGGCGGATCTTGAACCAGGCGATCCGGTGGTTGATGCTGGACCCATGCCAGACACCGCACTGATCACCGGAGCCACCGCCGGGATCGGACACGAGTTCGCCACCCAGCTCGCCGCTCGCGGAGCCGACCTGGTGCTGGTCGCCCGGGACGCCGATCGGCTGGACCAGGTCGCCGCCGAACTGCGGCGGCGCTACGGAGTCGCGGTCGAGACCCTGGCCGCAGACCTGACGATTCCCGAGCAGCTGCGGACCGTCGAGAACCGGGTGGCCAGTACCGAGGCGCCGATCTCGCTACTGGTCAACAACGCCGGGTTCGGTCTCAAGCAGCGGTTCGCGGAGAACACCGCCGACCAGGAACAGGCGATGCTCGACGTTCTGGTGACTGCCGTACTACGGCTCAGCCACGCCGCCCTCGGGGCCATGTCGCAGCGCGGCTCGGGTGGAATCATCAACGTCTCCAGTGTCGCCGCTTTCCTGCCCCGGGGAACCTACTCGGCACACAAGGCCTGGGTGAACGCCTTCGGCCGGTGGGCGCATCAGGAGTACCGGAGCTCTGGCGTGGTGGTCACCACGCTCTGTCCCGGCTTCACCAAGACCGAGTTCCACCAGCGGATGGACGTCAAGCGCGGTACCGGATTGATGTGGCTCGACCCAGACGTGCTGGTGCGGATCGCCCTGGCAGACTTCGACAAGGGCAAGGCCTTCTCGATCCCCGGCGCCCAGTACAAGACCGTGGCCGCACTGACCCGACTGATCCCCGCTTCCCTCTTGCAGAGATTCCAGTCAGTGGGCCGTCGCTAGTGACGAGCCCGGAAGCCGCATCGTCAGCGAACTTCAGGTACGCGACACCAGGGCATCGATCCGGGCCAACTGGTCGGGCGCGGTGGTGTTGATCCCCAGGTCATGGTCGATCTTTCCGGTGCCGTGGTAATCGCTCGACCCGGTGATCACCAGGTCGAGTTCGCGCGCGATGACGCGCAGTCGTTCGCGCATGAGCGGAGTGTGGTCCTGGTGGTCCACCTCGATGCCCTGTAGCCCGGCGGCGGCCAACTCGGCGAACTGTGCCGCGCTGACCGC
>CAYNFY010000162.1:0-6591 GCA_964396585.1 uncultured Nocardioides sp. | reverse complement strand
TCTCCTTGCTGCTGATGCCGGATGTGATGACTCCAACCAATCATCAAGGACCGACAGTCAGCGGCACCACCGGTTTTCGAGTGCCGGGGATCGAGGGGCAGGATGGGCCGGTGAGCGTTCGTTGGTCCGGTCGGGCCGTGCTGATGGTGCTGGCCAGCATCGCGTCGGTCCAGGCCGGGGCCGCGATCGCCAAAGGCCTCTTCGACCAGGTCACGCCGGACACGATGGTGTGGCTTCGGCTGGCGGCCAGCACCGTGGTCCTGCTGCTGCTCGTCCGGCCACGGCTGCACGGCCGTACCCGGACAGACTGGTGGGTCGCCGCCGGGTACGGGTTCTGCCTGGCGTTGATGAACTGGGCCATCTACCATTCGTTCGCCCGGATCCCGCTCGGCGTCGCGGTGACCATCGAGTTCATCGGCCCGCTCAGCGTGGCGTTGATCGGATCGCGCCGGATCAAGGATCTGCTGTGGATCGGGCTCGCCGCCGCCGGAGTGCTGCTGCTGGGCTGGGAGCGCACCGACCTCGACTGGATCGGAGTCGGGTTCGCCGTGCTCGCCGGAGCCGCGTGGGCCGGCTACATCCTGCTCAGCGCGGCCACCGGGCAGCGTTGGGAGGGCCTGGACGGACTAGCCGTTGCCTCCACCATCGCCCTGCTACTGGCCACCCCGATGGCGCTCGGATCCGGCATCGGCTTCCTGAGCGATCCACGGATCCTGCTGCTCGGCGCCCTGGTCGGCCTGCTCAGTTCGGTGATCCCCTACACCCTCGAACTCGTCGCCCTGAGGCAGTTGCCCACCGCCGTCTTCGGGATCCTGATGAGCGTCGAGCCTGCCGCTGCCGCGCTGGCCGCACTGCTGGTCCTGGGCGAGGTCCTGAGCACGCTGCAGTGGGTCGCGATCGGCTGCGTGATCGCGGCCAGCATCGGGGCGACCAGGAGCGGGGCACAATCACGATATGACGCACCCGAGGGTCACGACGTCGCCCCACCACCGCAGGGCTGAGCGAGCCGGAGCGCTGACATTGGCGCTGATCATCGTGCTGTTCCTGGCCGGCTGCGGCGGCGATCAGGAGCAGGACGCGCCGAGCGCCCCCACCGCCACGGTGAACGGCGAGAGCCCGCCGGCGGCCTCGAACACTTCCGGACCCGACCACCCGACCGGGGTCGGCGCGGTGGCCCGGGACCTGGCTGTGCCCTGGGGAATGGCCTTCCTGCCCGACGGCACCGCCGTGATCACCGAGCGGGACTCGGGCCGGGTGCTGCTGCTCCCGACGGCCCGGTCGACGATGCGGGAGGTCACGGTGGCCGGGACCATCGCCACGCACACCTCCAGCGAGTCCGGGCTGCTCGGGGTCGCCGTCTCCCCCACCTTCGAGACCGACCACCGGCTGTACTTCTACGTCAGTACCGAGGACGACAACCGGGTACTCACCGCCGAACTGCGAGACGGTCGGCTCGGCTCCGGCACCCCGATCCTGACCGGAATCCCGACCAGCACCAACCACGACGGCGGTCAACTGCTGTTCGGCCCGGACGGGATGCTCTACGTCTCGACCGGAGACGCATTGGACAGTGAGGCGGCACAGCGCAAGGACTCGCTGGCCGGCAAGATCCTGCGGATCACTCCCGAGGGTGACGCCGCGCCGGGCAACCCGTGGGGCTCAGCGGTCTGGTCGATGGGCCATCGCAACGTCCAGGGCCTGGCCTTCGACGACGACGGCAACCTGTGGGCCAGCGAGTTCGGCGACCAGGCCTGGGACGAGCTGAACCTCATCGTCAAGGGTGGCAACTACGGGTGGCCGCTGATGGAGGGCAACGACCGCGGTCCCGACTGGGCCGACGTGGACACCGGCGGGTTCCGGGCCCCGGTCCTGGTCTGGAGGACCGACGAGGCCTCACCCTCGGGGTTGGCCTGGTTCGACGGAAGCCTCTGGCTCGGGGCACTCCGTGGCACCCGGTTGTGGCAGGTCCCGGTACAAGACGGTGTTGCCGGGACAGCGAAGGCCTTCTTCGTCGGCGAACTCGGTCGGATCCGCGGGGTCGTGACCGACGGCGAGGATCTCTGGATCAGCACCAGCAACCGGGACGGTCGTGGCGACCCGGCTGCCCACGACGACCGGATCCTGCAGGTCACCTTCCGCTGATGAGGCACCTAAGAGCCGTCTCACCCCCCGCTGATGAGGCACATAGGAGCCTCATCAGCGGCGTTCGACGTGCGCCCGCCGGGCGGCCCGCCGCAACGTGGCCAGCACCGCCGGACCGAGCACGACGATCGCCACCGCGTTGGTGATCGCCCGGCCGGTGTCCCAGCCACCGGTCGAGGTGAACAGGGTGTAGAGCAGGAACCGGTGCAGGTTCTCCCCTACCGAGCCGCCGGCGACATAAGACAGGTCGGTGGCCTCATGGCCGGGCGTGGAGATGTCGAGGGTGAACGGCCAGCCCCACATGTTCATGAACAAGCCGTACGCGTAGGCGGCGATGACGCCGTAGACCACCAGCATCACGATCTCGGCGCGACCACCGAATCGACGCGGCAGCAGCCCGGCGCCCATCCCGACCCACCCGGCCACCAGCATCTGAAACGGCAGCCAGGGCCCTACCCCGGCGGTGAACAGAGCGGAAACGAAAAGGGACGTGCAGCCCAGGATGAATCCGAAGGCGGCCCCGAAGACCCGACCACCGAGGATCAGCAGGAAGAAGACCAGCTCCAGCCCGGCCACCCCGGCGCCCAGGCCACGGATCACCCCGTTGATGGCCGAGAGCAGGCCCAGCACCGCCAACACCCGGGCGTCCATCCCGCCTTCGGTCATCTCGGCCAGCACCATCACCAGCAGCAACGGCAGCAGGGCCAGGAACAGGAACGGAGGATCCACCCGCTGGCCGGCCGGCAGTTCGAGCAGGAAGGGCCAGCCCAGCATCATCAGGCCGACGATGGAGACGAGCACCAGCATCAGCGCGCTGCGCGGCCCGATCCGCAACGCCATCGGGGAAGATCTCAGCTCACTCACAGGCCCGCCTGACCTCTGCCAACCGCAACCAGCGGGGGCCGAGTACCTTGGCGATCTGCGGAGCCAGCGACGGCGACTCGGCCACGGTCTCGGTGACGGTGGTATCCGAGAGCACCTCTCCGCCGGCCAGCACCAACACCCGCTCACAGGTCTGGGCCACGAACTCCACGTCGTGGGTGGCCACCAGTACCGCGGTGCCCCGTGCGGCCAGGTCCCGCAGCATCACAGCGAGCGCCGCCTTGGCCGGGTAGTCCAGACCGCGCGTCGGCTCGTCCAACAACAACACCGGTGGAGTACCGGACAACACCACCGAGACGGCCAGCGCCAGTTTCTGCCCCTCCGACAGGTCGCGTGGGTGTCGCGTCGGGTCGATCCCCGGGGCCAGCCGATCGAGCAGGGCCCGACAGGTCCCCGGTTCCGCTCGGGTCGTCAGATCCGCCGCATCGCACTCCTGCGCCACGCTCTCCAGATACAGCAGGTCCGCCGCGGTCTGGGGCACCATCCCGCTCAGCGTCCGCCGTTGTTCGGGCTTCGCCTCGTGTGGGTCGGTGCCCTGTATCTTCAGGTCGCCGTGCGCCCGGCCGAGTCGTCCCTGCAGGGTCCAGAGCAGGGTCGATTTACCCGAGCCGTTGCGCCCCATCAGGGCGGTGACCTGACCCGGCGTCAGGCTGAGGTCGACATCGTGGAGCACCTGGGTCCGCCCCTGATCGACCCGGATCCCCCGCGCGATCAGGACAGGTGACGGCTCGGGACCCGGGGAGACCTGAGTCTCGGGGACGCTCGACAATCGCTCACGCAGTTCCCGGCCCCGACGACGGGCCTCGCGCACGGTGAGCGGCAAGGGGGACCAACCGGCCCATCGGCCCAGTTCCACCAGCGGCGGGGCCACGGGTGAGTCCTCAAGCACCGCGGCGGGGGTGTCGAGGCGCAGGGTCCCGTCCCCGGGCAGCAGCGCCATCCGGTCGGCGAAGGGCACCACCCGTTCCAGCCGGTGCTCGGCCAGCAGGACCGAGGTGTCCAGGTCGTGCGCGAGCCGGGTCAGGATCGCCAGCACCTCTTCGGCGGCGGTGGGGTCCAGTGCCGAGGTGGGCTCATCGAGGACCAGCAGCCGGGGGTGCATGGTCAGCACCGAGCCGATCGCCACGCGTTGCTGCTGTCCACCCGAGAGGGTGCGCAGGTCGCGGTGGCGCAGGTCGACGATGCCGAGCAGGTCCAGGGTCTCCTCCACCCGACGGCGCATCGTGGCCGAGGCGAGGCCCAGTTGCTCCATGCCGTAGACGAGTTCTTCCTCGACGGTGTCGGTGACGAACCAGGCCGACGGGTTCTGCCCGACGTACCCGATCCGGTCCGCGCGCTCCCGGGCCGGGATCTGGAGGATCGAGGTGCCGTCCAGCAGCACGTCCCCACGCAGGGTTCCGCCGCTGTAGGTAGGGACCAGTCCGGCGATCACCCCCAGCAGGGTCGACTTGCCGGCGCCGGTCGGGCCGGCCAGCACCACGAACTCACCGGCCGCCAGATCGAGGTCGACCCCCGCCAGGATCCGCCGATCGGCCTCGGAATACCCGAACTCGATGCTCCGCAATTCGATCATCGGGCGATCTCCTCATCCCTCTGGGGCTCGCGATTGAGCACGGTGGGTGCCGGTGGCGCGATCAGCAACGGAACCAGTGGCACCAAGGAGGCGACCAGCGTCGCCAGATCGAGCACCGGCATCCCGGTCAGGTCCGGGTGCGTCACCCGAGGATTGTGCTGCCCTACCCACCACACGAGCACCGCGGCACCGCACCCGCTGGCCGCAATGATCAGCTCCACCGGCTGCCATCGATCCGGCCGGTAGCGGGTGCGCTGCACCTGCCGTCCGGCGTTCCGCATCCCCAGCAGGGCGGCCAGGGTGCCGAGTAGCAGCATCGGCAGACCCAGCCAGCGGGGGGTGGTCCGGTCCAAGAACCCGTAGACACCGACACAAGTGCCGACCAGGGCGAGCAGCATCAGGGCCCCGGTGGCACGGCGTTGGGCCGTGCCTGCGTCGCCGCTGCGGCCGTAGCCGCGGGCATCCATTCCGGCGGCCAGGGCCAGGGAACGGTCGAAGGCATCCTCCAGGACCGGAACCAGCAGTCGACGCAACCCGGCGATCCGACCGGCCGGCCCACCGCGCAGCTCCTGAGCGTGCTTGACCCGGCGGGCGCTGTCCACCAGTTGCGGCAGTACCGAGACCGCCACCACCAGGGCCGAGCCGATCTCGTAGAGCGCTGGAGGAAGGTTCTTGAGTAGCCGCTTGGGATTGGCCAGGGCATTGGCGGCACCGAAGGCGAGCAGGATGCAGCCCAGCTGCATCCCGTCGTACAGTCCGGCCAGGATCTGGGTGTCGGTAACCGGTCCGAGTAGCCGGACCCCCGCCGCCCAGTCGGGCAACGGCACCTCCGGGAGGTTCAGCAGGACCCGGCCGTCGTCGGTTCCGCCGAGCAGGACACGGAACGCGACCCGGACCAGCACCGTGAGCGCGGCCAGCCACAGATAGAGCTTGAAGGCTCGCGCCCACGTGCCATCGCCACGGCAGGCCAGGACCACCAGGCAGGTGACGGTGGCCAGTAGGAGCAGTAACCAGGGGTTGGTGGTCTGCGCCGCGGTGGCGGCCACCCCTGCCGCCCAGAGCCACCAGGCCACAGGGTGCAGGTCACGTGGTGGCCGGCTACTCGACTTGTTCACCGAGACCGGCTTCAGGATGCGCGACGACGCCACACGACGAGACCACCGACTCCGGCGAGCCCCACCACTACCAGGATCGGCACCCAGACCGGCAGCCCCGAGTCAGCAGCCCGATCCGCGGCCGAGGTGTCCACCTCGGGGGGACCCGCGGTGATCTCCGAGGCATCCGGCAAGGCCGACCCATCGACTGTCGGTGTAGGTGTAGGTGTCGGTGTCGGTGAGGAGGTCTTCGTCGCACCGCCGGTTGCGGTGCTGCTCGAGCCGGCAGTCGGCGTGGCACTGGCCGATGCGCTCGGGGTGGGACTGGAGGAGAGGCTCGGGGTGCTGCGCGGTACCCCGGCCGCAGTCGGCCTCGAGCTGGAGGCGGCTTGACCGGCCGAGGTGCCCTTGCCCGATCCCTTGCCCGATCCCTTGCCCCGAGTGGGCCCCTTGCTCTTGCTAGGGGCCACGCTGGGCGTATTCGCCGGGGCGGAACGCCTGGTGGCCGCGACCCCCGGAGGCTGGCGGGTGGCCGATCCCTGCCAGACGAAGGCCAGATAGGTCCCGTCTCCCACGCGGAGGCTGTTCGTACCGCGCCGCGCGTAGGTCCATCCGCCTCCCTCGCCATCCGCGGTCCACAGGCTCCAATAGGCGTCGGCCTGTGATGCATTGACACAGTCGTCGCTGGCCGGCTTCCCACTGACCCGGCAGACGAACCCGATGTCACTGGTGGCATAGGTCAGCGGGAAACCGGCGTCGGCGAAGACCCCGGAGGCGACCTGTCCCGCCGCCGACGGGTCGCACCCCGCCACGGTGCCGCCGCCCAGCTCGTTGAACTGGACGATGACCGTCGCCCCGGCATTACCTGGGCACGATGCTGCAGAGGGTGATGAAGGACGA
>CAYNFY010000161.1:0-6752 GCA_964396585.1 uncultured Nocardioides sp. | reverse complement strand
CCAGCGGTGCGGTCGCGAAGCCGTACTCCTCGGCACCGAGCAGTGCGGCGATGACGACGTCACGACCGGTCTTGAGCTGACCGTCGGTCTGCACCACGATCCGGTCGCGCAGTCCGTTGAGCAGCAGGGTCTGCTGGGTCTCGGCCAGGCCGAGTTCCCAGGGACCACCGGCATGCTTGAGCGAGGTCAGCGGGCTGGCCCCGGTACCGCCGTCGTGACCGGAGACCAGCACCACGTCGGCGTGTGCCTTGGAGACACCCGCCGCGACCGTACCGACCCCGACCTCGGCCACGAGCTTGACGTGCACCCGCGCCGAGGGGTTGGCGTTCTTGAGATCGTGGATCAGCTGCGCCAGGTCCTCGATCGAGTAGATGTCGTGGTGCGGCGGCGGCGAGATCAGACCCACGCCGGGCGTGGAGTGCCGGGTCTTGGCCACCCACGGGTACACCTTGTGACCGGGCAGTTGGCCGCCCTCGCCGGGCTTGGCACCCTGCGCCATCTTGATCTGAATGTCGTCGGCGTTGGTCAGGTACTCCGAGGTGACGCCGAAGCGTCCCGAGGCGACCTGCTTGATCGACGAGCGACGCTCGGGGTCGTAGAGCCGCTCCGGATCCTCACCGCCCTCACCGGTGTTGGACTTGGCACCCAGCCGGTTCATCGCGATGGCCAGGGTCTCGTGCGCCTCCTGGCTGATCGAGCCGTAGGACATCGCACCGGTCGAGAACCGCTTCACGATGGAGGAGACCGACTCGACCTCGTCGATGCTGATCGGCGACCGACCGGTGGCACCCGCGTCCTTGAAACCGAACAGGCCGCGCAGCGTCATCAGCCGCTCCGACTGCTCGTTCACCCGGTCGGTGTACTGCTTGAAGATGTCGTAGCGGCCCTCCCGGGTGGAGTGCTGCAACCGGAAGACCGTCTCGGGATCGAACAGGTGCGGTTCGCCGTCGCGGCGCCACTGGTACTCGCCGCCGGTCTCCAGCTGCCGGTTGGCGGGTAGGACGCCGCCGCGCGGGTAGGCGCTCGCATGACGCAGCGCCACCTCTTCGGCGATCACGTCCAGGCCGATGCCACCCAGCTTGGAGGTGGTGCCGGTGAAGTACCTCTCCACCAGGTCCGCCGAGAGTCCGACCGCCTCGAAGACCTGGGCGCCGGTATAGGAGGCCACCGTCGAGATGCCCATCTTGGACATCACCTTGACCACGCCCTTGCCGAGCGCGTAGATCAGGTTGCGGACCGCCTTCTCCTCGTCGACCCCGACGAAGTGCTTGTCCCGGGCCAGGTCCTCGGCGGTCTCCATCGCCAGGTACGGGTTGACCGCCGCCGCGCCGTAGCCGATCAGCAGGGCCACGTGGTGTACCTCGCGCACGTCACCGGCCTCGACGATCAGCCCGACCTGGGTCCGGGTCTTCTCCCGCACCAGGTGGTGGTG
The DNA here is from genome assembly GCA_964396585.1 of uncultured Nocardioides sp. Taxonomy (GTDB): domain Bacteria; phylum Actinomycetota; class Actinomycetes; order Propionibacteriales; family Nocardioidaceae; genus Nocardioides. The sequence continues at coordinate 5,320 of CAYNFY010000161.1, read as the reverse complement.
CACCGCCGCGGTCAGCAGCAGCGAGGGGATCGGCGCCTGGTCCGCGGTGGTGTGCCGATCCGAGAGCACGATGATCCGAGCACCCTCGGTGATCGCCGCCGAGACCTCCGCGCAGATCTCGTCGATCCGCTCCGCCAGTGCCGCTCCCCCACCGGCCACGTCGTAGAGACCGCGGGCCACGTGGGTCACGAAGTCGGGGTGGTCGCCGTTGCGGTTGATGTGCCGGATCTTGGCCAACTGGTCGTTGTCGATCACCGGGAACGACAACAGCACCTGGCGACAGGAGTCCGGACCGGGCTCCAGCAGGTTCGCCTCGGGACCGATCGATCCGCTGAGCGAGGTGACCAACTCTTCTCGGATCGAGTCCAACGGTGGGTTGGTGACCTGGGCGAAGAGCTGCGCGAAGTAGTCGAAGACCAGCCGTGGCTTGGCACTCAGCGCCGCGATCGGGGTGTCGGTTCCCATCGAGCCGATCGCCTCGGCGCCGGTATCGGCCATCGGGGCGATGATCTTGCGCAGTTCCTCGTTGGTGTAGCCGAAGACCTGCTGGCGCCGGGCCACCGAGGCGTGGGTGTGCACCACGTGCTCCAGATCGGGCACGTCGTCGAGGTGGACCAGACCGGCGTCCAACCACTCGGTATAGGGATGCTCATCGGCCAGTGCCGACTTGATCTCGTCGTCACCGATGATCCGGTGCTCGGCGGTGTCGACCAGGAACATCCGACCCGGGGTGAGCCGACCCTTCCGCACGATCCGGGCCGGGTCCAGGTCGAGCACACCGGCCTCGGAGGCCAGCACGACCAGGCCGTCGTCGGTGACCCAGTAGCGGGCCGGACGCAGGCCGTTACGGTCCAGTACCGCGCCGATCTGGTCGCCGTCGGTGAACACCACACAGGCCGGACCATCCCAGGGCTCCATCATGGTCGCGTGGAACTCGTAGAACGCCTTGCGGGCGGCGTCCATCTCGGTGTTCTTCTCCCAGGCCTCCGGGATCATCATCAGCACCGAATGCGGCAGCGAGCGACCACCCAGGTGCAGCAGTTCGAGTACCTCGTCGAAGGAGGCCGAGTCGGATGCCTCCGGGGTGCAGATCGGGTAGAGCCGAGCCAGATCGCCACCGAGCGCGTCGGAGGCCAGCAGCGCCTCCCGGGCTCGCATCCAGTTCCGGTTGCCCTTGACGGTGTTGATCTCGCCGTTGTGGGCGATGAACCGGAACGGATGCGCCAGCGGCCAGCTCGGGAAGGTGTTGGTGGAGAAGCGGGAGTGCACCACGGCCAGGGCCGACGCGATCCGCTCGTCGACCAGGTCGGGAAAGACCCGGTCCAGCTGGTCGGTGGTGAGCATGCCCTTGTAGCCCAGCGTGCGCGAGCTCAGCGAGGGGAAGTACACGTCGCAGCCGTGCTCGGCACGCTTGCGCAGGCAGAACGCGGCCCGTTCCAGATCCAGGCCGGTCAGTGCGGCTCCAGGGGCCGACACGAACAACTGGATGAAGGTGGGCATCACCGAGAGCGCGGTGGCGCCGAGCGTCTCGGTGTCGACCGGGACCTCGCGCCAGCCGAGGACCTCCAGGCCCTCGTCCGTGGCGATCTGCTCGATCATCTTCTGAGTGGCCGAGACCTGCTCGGGCTCCCCCGGCAGGAAGGCGGTCCCGACCGCGTAGCTGCCCGGGGCGGGCAGGTCGAAGTCGGTGACCTCGCGGAGAAAGGCATCCGGCACCTGCATCAGGATGCCGGCCCCGTCACCGGAGTTGGGTTCGGCACCGGCGGCTCCACGGTGCTCCAGGTTGCGCAGCGCGGTCAGCGCCTTGGCGACGATCTCGTGACTCGCTATACCAGTCAGGGTCGCCACGAAGGCCACTCCACAAGCGTCATGCTCGTGGGCGGGATCGTAGAGACCTTGGCCCGGCGGAAGTGCGCTCATCGAGGACACAGGTACTCCCGTCGTCGTCTGCCCGTACCGTGCCGAGTCCCCAACAGGGACGGCCCCGCGAGACTCGCGGTAGAAGGCAAAGGGTTGATGTGAATCTGCAGGGGACGACGCTGGCCCAAGCGGGAGGTGAGCCTATCACCAACTGGCGACGGCACGGATCATCGGCGATTCACGCCCATTGACATGGTCGGGTACGGGCGCCCGGACGATTTGGCTCTATGACGTCAGACGCCGGACGTCACGTCCTCGACCGGTCCACGGCCGGTCTGGTAGATCTCCTCTTCGCGACCGGGGCGGCGGCGCAGCGAGACCACGAAGTAGATCGCGGCGGCGACGAAGAGCACGATCGAGGTCCACACGTTGAGGCGCAGACCGAGCACGTCGTTCATCTGCACGGTGTCGATGCGCATGTTCTCGATCCAGGCCCGACCGGCGGTGTAGAGCATCACGTAGAGCGCCACCACCCGGCCGTGCCCGATCCGATATCGGTGGCACAGCCAGATGATCACGCCGAAGGCGGCCAGGTTCCACAGGCATTCGTACAAGAACGTCGGGTGGAAGGTGGCGTACTCCTCATACCCCACCGGACGGTGGGACGGGGAGATCTCCAGCCCCCAGGGCAAGGTGGTCGGGCCGCCGAAGAGTTCCTGGTTCCACCAGTTGCCCCAGCGGCCGATCGCCTGGGCGACCAGTACTCCCGGCGCCAGGATGTCCAACATCGGAAGTACCTTGATGCCCTTGAGTCGGCAGCCGATCATCACGCCGAGCGCACCGGCGGCGATCCCGCCCCACACGCCGAGGCCACCGTTCCAGACGGCCAGCGCGTCGATCGGGCTGTTGCCCAACGAGCGGGCGTGCTCGCCGAAGTACAGGTCCCAGTCGGTGATGACGTGGTAGAGCCGAGCGCCCACGATGCCGAACAGGACCGCCCAGATGGCGACGTCGCTAACCTCGCCGGAACGGCCGCCGCGGCTCTGCCAGCGACGTTCACCGATCCAGATCGCGGCGACGATACCGAGGATGATGCTGATCGCATACCCGCGGACCGGGAGCGGACCCAGATGCCAGACGCCGTCCGCGGGACTGGGGATGCTGAGGGGCAAGGTACTGAACACGGTCACTTCGTCTCCGCCTTCTCGCCCCGCTCGGCGAGGATCTTCTCGATGTCGGCCACCAGGTCACCCTGGCGGACGTCGCGGTTCCAGGTCCAGATCCATTGTCCGGTGCCGTCCAGGCCCAGGACATAGTCATTGTGTGCCACGTCGTAGCCGCCGCTGGGCAGTTTCTCACCCTGCTCGATGGCCGTTCCGTAGGCGGTGCCCAGTTCGATCACCGACTTCATGTTCTCGGTCCGCACGCCCTGGAAGTCGGGATTGAACCGGTCCAGGTAGTCGCGCAGTACCTTACCGGTGTCTCGGGCCGGATCCGTGCTCACGAAGACCACCCGGACCTGCGAGCGTGCGTCCTCTGGCAGCTTCTTGAACGCCGAGGCGATGGTGCCCATCACCATGGAGCAGATGTCGGGACAGCTGGTGTACCCGAAGAAGACCAGGGTCAGCGGGGTGTCCAGGCTCTTGGTGAAGGTGAACTCCGCGTTGTCGGTGTCGGTGAGTACCTGGGGTGCCGCCACCGAGGGTGCCCGGACCGTGGCCGCGTGCATGCCGTCCTGGTTCAGCGCCGAGTCGTCGGCTCCGGACCCGCACGCCGCCAGGGAGGCGGCCAGGGCCAGACCGGCCGCCGAGGCCAGCACTCGTCGCAGGGTGGTACGGACGTTGCCAGACTTCATCGGCGGCGGACTCCCATCGCTAGGTCGGCCGTAAGCGCGGCCAGTTCTCGCAGCCCTGCTGCAGTGTCGCCGGACCGCAGGGTCCGGACCAGGGCCGACCCTACGATGACACCCTCGCTGAAACGAGCGATCGCGGCGGCCTGGTCACCGTTGCTGACACCCAGGCCGACCCCGACCGGCAGGTCGGTGGTCGCCTTGGTCCGGGCCACCAGTGGTCCGGCCAGGTCGGAGGAGGCATCCCTGGCCCCGGTCACCCCCATCACCGCGGTGGCGTAGACGAAACCGCGGCAGTTGGCCGTGGTCATCGCGATCCGCTCGTCGGTCGAAGAGGGGGCCACCAGGAAGATCTTGTCCAGGTCGTGCCGATCGGCGGCAGCGATCCATTCGGGGGCGTAGTCGGGGGTGATGTCGGGAGTGATCAGGCCCGCTCCCCCGGCGTCGGCCAGGTCGGTGGCGAACCGCTCCACCCCGTACTTCTCGACCGGGTTCCAGTAGGTCATGACCACGGTCGGAGCACCGGTCGCGGCTACCGCCTCCACCACCCGGAACACGTCACTGGTGCGGATCCCGTTGTCCAGCGCCTGCTGAGCGGCGTGCTGGATGGTCGGGCCGTCCATCACCGGATCCGAGTAGGGCAACCCCACCTCGATGATGTCGCAGCCGTTCTCGACCAGTACCTTCATCGCCTCGATGGAGGTCGCCACGTCCGGGAACCCGGCCGGCAGGTAGCCGATCAGGGCGGACCGCCCCTCGGCCGCGGCGGCGTCGAATGCGCGCTTCGTACTCACTGCTGTGCCCCTTGCTCTCCCAGACCGAAGTACTCGATGGCGGTGCCCATGTCCTTGTCCCCGCGACCGGACAGGTTGACCAGGATGGTGGCCTCGGGCCCCTTCTCGGCGGCCAGTTCCTCGGCCACCTTGAGCGCCCCGGCCAGCGCGTGGGCGCTCTCCACGGCCGGGATGATCCCCTCGGTCCGGCTCAGCAGAGCCATCGCGGACATCGCCTCGTCGTCGGTGACCGGCAGATAGCTGGCGCGACCGATCGCGGCCAGGTGCGAGTGTTGCGGCCCGACCCCGGGGTAGTCCAACCCGGCCGAGATGGAGTGCGACTCGATGGTCTGGCCGTCCTCGTCCTGCAACAGATAGGTACGGGCACCGTGCAGCACCCCGACCTCACCGGCCCCGATGGTGGCGGCGTGGCGCGGGGTGTCGACCCCTTCGCCGCCGGCCTCGAAGCCGTAGATCTTGACGTCGGTGTCGTCGAGGAAGGCGGTGAAGAGCCCGATCGCGTTGGACCCGCCGCCGACGCAGGCCGCGATGGCATCCGGCAGCACGCCGTACTGCTCCAGGCACTGAGCCCGGGCCTCGTCCCCGATCCCCCGGCAGAAGTCACGCACCATCGAGGGGAACGGGTGCGGTCCGGCCGCGGTACCGAACAGGTAGGCGGTCTCATCGACACTGGCCACCCAGTCCCGCAGCGCCTCGTTGATCGCGTCCTTGAGGGTGGCCGAACCCGACTCGACCGGCACCACGGTGGCACCGAGCAGGTTCATCCGAGCCACGTTGAGGGCCTGTCGGCGGGTATCGACGGCGCCCATGTAGACGG
>CAYNFY010000160.1:0-6891 GCA_964396585.1 uncultured Nocardioides sp. | reverse complement strand
GCCATGATTTCAGACCACCAAGCGTTTCAGAACTTACGACGCGCACCACTAGCGCCCCCTCATCGCCTTGAGGCCGGGGCACACTGGCGTAGGCTCGGACGTGGCCGCGTCCACCCAACCCCGGCACTACACTCACGCATCAGGAGCAACAGCCACATGGTTCATCTCACGCTCACCGGCATGAGCGCGAACCGAACGCGGCTGGAGTTGGTGGACGAAGAGGGCACCACCTACACCCTCGACGTGGACGCATCGCTGAAGCAGACGCTGCGAACCACGTGGCACCTCGACGGAACCGGTCGGACGGAGAGCACCATGCATACCCCTGACAACGCCGACGTTTCGCTGCGGCCCCGCGACATCCAGGCTCGGATCAGAGCCGGGGAGTCGGCCGAGGAGGTCGCTGCGGCAGCGAACACCTCGCTGGAGCGGATCATGACGTACGCGGGCCCCGTCCTCGACGAGCGGGTGCACGTGGCCGAGCGGGCTCAGTCCTCCTCGGTACGTCGCCGAGCCGGTGACACCGGCGCTCGTACGCTGGGCGAGGCCGTGGAGCAGCAGATGCATGCTGCGGAGGCCGACCATCGGTCGGTGGTCTGGGATGCCTGGCAGCGCGAAGACCGACGGTGGGTGCTGAGCGCCGAGTTCGTGACCCAGCAGCGTTCGGGAACTGCACGCTTCGTCTTCGATCCGCGCGGGAACTATGTGACCTCTGACGGCGAGGACGCCAAGTGGCTGGTGGGTGAGCCGATGGCACCCACTCTGCCGGTTCGAGACGATCTGCAGGAAGCCCGGGTCCGGCGGTTGGGAACGAGCGGGCCGGTCGAAGGTGAACTGGGCACGGACGCGATCAGCCTGGTCAGCGAGGACCCCCCGCTACCCGACCCGACTTCGACACCCCTGGTCGAGAGCACGGTGGACCTCAGCGATACGGCGGCCCGGATCCGCGGGACCGCACCGACTCAGGATCAAGATCAGGCCGATGCTGCGGCAGACGCCACCGAGTCAGCACCATCGGTTGCAGAACCAGTAGCCAAGCCGGTCGCCGAGCAACTCACCTTGGACAACACTCCCGAACCTCCCCCGGCACCCAAGAAGCCACGCAAGGGCCGGGGTCGGGCCTCCGTTCCGAGTTGGGACGAGATCATGTTCGGTGGCGGCAACGGCACCAAGGACTGAGCGTTAAAGCGGGGGTGAGGCGGCGGTACAGGTTGCCCCACCAGTAACTTGTAGTGCCGTCTCAGCGGGGGCGGGGGCGACGCAGGGGGCTGATCGGGCTGATCGTCCAGGCGGCGACGAGTCCGATGGCACCGAGGAGCACGCCGGCCACGGCGGACCAGACCATGGTGCCGGTGGAGAGACCGGCAGCGGCGCTCGTGGTCTCGCGTCTGAGATCGGCCGCGGGAGCACCTTCCGTCACCTGATCACCGCTCAGCGGAGTGGCGATGCCCTGGACCGGGAGCGCGACCAGGCCGGTGGTAACGGGTTGCAGGGTGGGATCCTTGAACACCCCGCGCCAGGCAGTACACGCGTTCACCGTCCAGTGTTTGTCTGCCGCGAACACCCACGGCCGCGGATCGGTGTAGTGCTGCGGCACCCCGTGGCCGGTCATCGGCACGCTCTGGTCGCCCTGGTCACTCTGACGCCACGGCATCCAGACGCCCAGCTCGACCTTCAGCCAGAGCTGGGCCGCCACGTCATCGCCCGGAGTCACCCGCTCCACCTCGACCAGGATCCGGTTCGCGCGGCTGTCCACAATCCGTCCGGTGAACAGGTGTGCCGCCTCATCCGCAACGTATTCGGCAGGCACACACGAGAGCGCTGACGCAGTCGGCGGGACCACCAGCGTCATCGAGCCGAGCACGGTGCCACCGCATATCGCGAAGGCGCCGAGAAGACGTCGTGAAGTATCCATACCCCTTCGACGTGCCGAAGCCGCCATCGGTTCCCACCCTGGGCTCACCCGATGACGCCGATGCCTGGCCCGGTCTCGACCGGCCGGCTCGGATCCGTCACCCATTCGGACCAGGAACCGGGGTAGAGCATCGCATCGACCCCCGTCAGGGCCAGCGCCAACAGCTCATGGCAGGCGGTGATGCCCGATCCGCAGTAAGCCGCCACCTGGGCTCCGGGAACCGCGCCCACCTGGGCGAAGCGCGCCTGCAGCTCGGCCGGAGAGCGGAATGTCCCGTCCGCCGCCAGATTCTCGGCGGTGGGCACATTGACGGCTCCCGGGATATGTCCGGCGACCGGGTCGACCGGTTCACTCTTACCGGAGTATCGCTCCGGATTGCGCGCGTCGACCAGCACCTCGACGCTCAAGACATCCTCGACGGCGAGCACCGCTCGCCCCTCCGCGGCGATGAAGTCACCCGGCGCCACCGGAAGTCCCGGACCGGTCTCGACCGCTCCCCCGGCGGCCCGCCAGGCACTCCAGCCGCCGTCGAGCACCCGGACGTCGCTGTGCCCGTGATGACGCAGCAGCCACCACGCCCGTGCCGCCGCCCGGCCACCCCAGTCGTCCAGCACCACGACGGGGACCTCGTGTCGGACCCCGGCCCGTCGCATCGCGGCAGAGAACCTGGCCCGGTCCGGAAGCGGATGCCGCCCCCGAGCACCGGACTCACCGGCCAGGTCCCGCTCGAGGTCCACGTAGCACGCCCCCGGCACGTGCCCCTGAGCGAACTCATCGGCTCCGGATGGGCCACCCAACCGCCAGCGCACGTCGAGAAGGGTCACCGGATGGACCTGCGCGAGCAGGGCAGCGAGTCCGGTGACGGTGATCAGCGGCGAACGACTCATGGCGCCATCCTCGCGCACCCGGCCTCATGAGAGGATCGGTCCTCGTGGCCGAACTGCAATTCTTCACTGGCACCATGGACTCGGGCAAGAGCACCCTGGCGCTTCAGACGAACCACAACCACGCCACGCGTGGCCGGGTCGGGCAGATCTTCACCAGCCGTGACCGGGCCGGGCAGGCGCAGTTGTCCAGCCGACTCGGCCTGACCCACGCGGCCATCGAGGTCACCAGCGAGTTCGACTTCTGGAAGCACACCGTGCACACGCTCACCCAGGGCGGCCGGGTCGACTACATCGTCTGCGACGAGGCCCAGTTCTACACCCCCGACCAGGTCGATGCGCTGGCCAAGGTGGTGGACGAACTGCAGATCGACGTGTTCGCCTTCGGGATCCTGACCGACTTCCGTACCCAGCTGTTCCCCGGCAGCCGCCGACTGGTCGAGGTCGCCGACCGGATGCACGTGCTGCAGGTCGAGGCACTGTGCTGGTGCGGCAAGCGCGCCACCCACAACGCCCGCACCGAGGACGGGGTGATGGTCACCGAGGGCGACGTGGTGCTGGTCGGAGACGTGGCCGAGAGCGAGGGCGTCACTCCGGTCCTCGACGAGCCCGCCGACGTGGCCTACGAGGTGCTCTGCCGCCAACACCACCGGCGCCGACTCACCGCAGCCCGTGCCAAAGCCGTCTCGATGGCTCCTGAGCCACTCCCCTTCGGCTGACCCTTCGGCTGTCCCAGGCTCGCTGGGAGTCAGGAGCGACCGAGCAGGCGCCTCAGGACTCGGCTGAACCGGTCCGAGGCGACCTCCGGCGCGGGCACCTCGGTCGGCTTCGGTGCCGACTTCCGCTGCCGCCAGGGAAGCACCTTGATCTCGCCCTCGTAGGGCTCCAGGCCATCCGCGATCCGCCGTCGCAGCTCGGCACAGGCCTTGGCTGGACTCTCGAACTCCAGGCCCTCCAGCTGGGCCGGGGAGAACCGCCACCACTGGATGTCCTGCAACTCCTCGATGAGGGCCGCGTCGAACCGGTAGCGGATCAGCCGGGCCGGCACTCCCCCGACGATCGCGTAGGCCGGCACGTCCTTGGTGACCACGGCCCCGGCAGCCACGATGGCGCCGTTGCCGATGCTCACCCCGCGCATCACGATGGCCCCCGCGCCGAGCCAGACGTCGTGCCCGATCCGAGTCGGCGGCTTGACGAAGTCGATCTGCTCCCGTCGGGTGCGCTCGACGCGTCCGGACGGGTGCCACCCCCACGCATTCGAGTCGTACTGGAAGGTGTTCGAGCTGAGCCAGTCGTGCGGATGCCCCGGGTCACCGATCCGGACGTCCCGGGCGAAGGAGCAGTACCGTCCGATCTCCGAGACCGTGTCCAGCCAGCCGCCCACGAGATAGCTGAACGCGCCGATCCGCACCGGACCTGCGGAGGTGACCGGTCCCAGGAACCGCACCGGCGCCTCCACCTCGACCCGTGAATGACGGATCTGCTGAAGCATGCGGCGCCCCTTGGCGACGGGGATCCTCTCCTCGCTCATCTCGTTCCTCAGCCGACCCCGTGGGCTCAGAGCACCAGGATCGGGATCAGCATCTCGGCCGGGGTCAGTGAGCCGTGCAGACCGATCAGGGTCATCTCGTAGGGAAAGTCGGTCGAGCTCATCACCGCGTGGTCGTCGTGGCAGGCCACCACCACGTCGCCGATCCTCGGCAGCACATCGTGGGTCCCGGTGCCGAACCAGCCACGCGCCAGCGCCTCGGACCGCTCCAGCACCGAGCCCCGGTCGCCGAGCACCTCACGCCAGGTGGCGACCACGTCGGCCACCGCGCCGCGCTGGCAGTACAGGTGCCGGAAGCGTGCCTCGCCACCGAGGAGCGCGAGCCCATCGCGAAGCCCCGGGGTCACGTCGACGTCGATGTGCCGCTCGGGTGGGCAGTCCACCATGCCGTGGTCGGCCACCACGACCAGTCGCACATGCCGCGGCAGCATCGCGCGCAACTGCTCCACCTCGGCGTCGATCGTCGAGAGTTGTTGCAGCCACTGCATCGAGGCCACCCCGAAGCGATGCCCGGTGTGGTCCAGGTCGCCGTCGTACAGGTAGGTCAGGGACGGGGCCCGACGCGATGCCTCGAGGGCCGCCGCGATCCGTTCGCCGGCCAGGTCGGCGCCCACGAAGGTGCCACCGCGATGCGCCGCCCGGGTCAGCCCGGAACTCGCGAAATCGCGCTTGTTCACCACAGTGACATCGACCCCGGCTCGGGAGAGCCGATCGAAGACGGTCGGATGCGGCTGCCAGACCACGGGATCGATCTCGGCGTTCCAGAACAGGGCGTTGAGCAGCTTCTCGGTGCCCGGGATCCGTGAGGTGAACCCGACCAGCCCGTGCTCCCCCGGGGTCAGCCCGGTGCCCAGCGAGGTCAGGCTGGTGGCCGTGGTCGACGGCACTCCGGCGGTGCCGGGTGGGGTGTCGGCCAGGTGCTCGGAGAGGAACGGGGCAGAGTGGGCGTAGCGGTGCAGCAGCTGCGCCCCGAGCCCGTCGATCAGGAAGACCACGTAGGACCCGGCATCGGGCAGGGTCAGGTCGCTGGGAGCCTCTCCCGCCACTCCGGGCAGCCCGAGCGCAGCCCCGACGGCAGGAAGGACGTCGCCCAGCGAACGCGCATGGTAGGCGGGCGTCACGAACCCGGGCCCGGACTCCGCCATCGACTCAGGCCCCGTCGGTACGCGCCGAGAGAGCACTCGCGAACTCGAGCAGTCCGTCCACCGCCACCTGACCTTCCGCGGCCCGCGAGACCCGCAGCGAGAAGTCCTCACCGGCCAGGACGCCGGTATAGCCGTGATCGGCCTCACAGTGCGGGTCCGCACAGGAGGCGGGCTCCAGGTCGATCCGGCCCACGCCGCCCCAACCGATGGTGAGCACCACCTCGGCCACGGGCGCGCCACCGGCTGCGGAGTTGACCACCATCCGGGTCACCACCACCGAGCGCACCGTGGACAGCACGATCGCCTCGGTGGAGGTGGAGGTGTACGGCTCGGGAAGCATGTCGTCACCGGGGTGCTCGTCGGTATGCGCGAGCACCAGTCGGGTCCCGGTGAGCACCAGCACCGTGAGGTGTCGACGCACCTCCTCGCGATCGAACGTCGGCTCGTGGTGCAGGTAGTAGGAGATGACCTCTTCGGAGCCGATCGCGGAGGTGACCGCCTCGTTGACCACGTCGGGGTAGTAGCCGGTGAGTTCGATGGCCTGCTGCAGTGCCAGCAGCGAACCGGTCGCAGGACTGTTCCGGGAGCGGTTGTACATGGCTGAAGTCTCTCAGACCCCTCTCCGGTGGCGCGCATGCTCCCGCTGATGAGGCACAAACGTGCCCCATCAGCGGGGGGTGAGGGGGCAGGAAAGTGCCTCATCAGCGGGGACGGTCACCCGGAGGGACGGGTGGGACGGGTGGGACGGGTGGGACGGGTGGGACGGGTGGGACGGGTGGGATGCGTCAGTCGGACATGGTGTCGTGCGGCATCGAGCTCAACCGCCGCACGAACCAGTCCGAGCGGGGGTCCACCACCGGTTCGATTCGGATGCTGGCTCCCAGGACGGCCGCCCCTCGGGCACCGGCCAGCACCAGGGGCAGGTCCAGTCCACGGATCTGGGGCAGGTCGTGCTGCATCAGGGCCACGGCCCGCAGAATCCGCTCCACCTCGTCGACGTCGACGATCTCGCTGCCCCGGTATCCGAACAGCAGCGGCGATGCCTTGATCTCACGCACCATGTCGCGAGCGTCCTGTTCGGCCAGCGGCGGGATCCGGTAGGCGCGATCGCCGAGCAGCTCGGTCAGGGGTCCGCCCACTCCGAAGGAGAGCACCGGGCCGAACAGCGGGTCCTCGATCGAATGGATGCCGACCGGCACTCCCGGCGGGGCCTGACGCTGGACCGCGAATCCGGCGCGTTCGGGCTCGGCGATGAGCCGGTTCAGGGTGTTCCAGCCTTCGGTGAGCTCCTCCACCGTCTCCACGTTGCGCCAGACGTGCGCCATGTCCTGGCGGTGCCGCAGGTGGTCGGCGGTCGCCTTGAGCACGACGCTGCCACCGAAGTCGTCGAAGGCCTGC
>CAYNFY010000159.1:0-6917 GCA_964396585.1 uncultured Nocardioides sp. | reverse complement strand
CCGAAGTCGTGATCACCGGCAATTTCCGCGCCACCTGGGGTGGTCGCAATCTCAACCAGGCCGACCACATCGCGGTCGGGCGGGCGGTGCTGGACGCGGTACGCGACGCCGGCAACCGGTGGATCTTCCCCGAGCAACTCGCCTCGGGGTTGGAACCCTGGAACGGGGTCCGTGAGGTCTGGGCCGCCGGCTCCCCACAGTCCGAGCATGGGGTCGACACGACGGCCACCTTCGACACCGGGGTCGCCTCTCTGGCGGCGCATAGCGCCTATATCGAGGGGCTCGGCTGGGAGAACTGGGACCCGCGCGAGTTCCTGGAGGGCGGGGCTCGGCCCGCCGGAGCCCGACTCGGCAGTACCTTCGGGGCAGCCTTCGAGGTCTTCCCGATGGGATGGGGGGAGTGAGGCGCCCAGCCGACCCCACTACCTGGTTCCTGAGTCGCGAAGAGCGGGACAACCGTGCCACCAGACTCGATGAGGCGCACCCCGGCGCGGCCTGGTCCATCCACAACGCGGCCGTCCCGCTGATCCACGGCGCCCGCTACTTTGCGGAGTTATGCCGTCGTCTGGACCGGGTCGGTGCCGGTGACCTGGTGCTGTTCACCGACTGGCAGAGCAATCCCGACCAGCTGCTGAGCGACGAGCCCGGGGCCGACCTGGTCGAGGTGCTGGGCCGGGCGATGGACCGGGGCGCCGACGTCCGGGCCCTGGTCTGGCGCTCGCATGCGGACGCGATCGGTTACTCCAACGAGGAGCATCAGACCCTGGGGGATCGACTCCAGGCTCGGGGCGCCGACGTCCGGTTGGACATGCGGGTGCGGCCCAACGGAGCACACCATCAGAAATTCGTGGTGATCCGCCACCCGGGCGACCCGGAGGCCGATGTGGCCTTCGTCGGCGGCATCGACCTGTGTCACGGTCGCCGCGACGATGCGCTGCACCACGGCGACCCTCAGGCCGATGCGCTCGCCGCCGAGTACGGTGTGCGGCCCCCGTGGCACGACATCCAGGTGCAGTTGCAAGGGCCGGTGGTCCACGATGTCGAGACCGTCTTCCGGGAGCGCTGGGAGGACACCTCGCCGACCACCCGAAACCCGGTCCGCCGATGGCAGGACTCCCGCCGTGACCTGGACGAGCAGCGCCGGCCGTTGCCCGAGCAGGCGCCGCCCCCGCCGACGGCGGGAGAGCATGCGGTGCAGTTGCTGCGCACATATCCGAAGCTCGGGGTCGGCTGGTCCTTCGACTTCGCGCCGCAAGGTGAGCGGTCGGTGGCACGCGGATACACCAAGGCCCTGGACCGTGCTCGACAATTGATCTACGTCGAGGACCAGTTCATGTGGGGCCGCGCGATGAGCCAGGTACTGATCGAGGCGCTCCGCAGGCATCCCACCCTGCACCTGATGGCTGTGCTGCCCCAGTTCCCCGATCAGGACGGCTGGTTCGCCAGGGACCCGCAACTGCTGGGCCGGATGCGGGCCGTGTCACGGGTCCAACAGGCAGCCCCCGACCGGGTCGCGTTCTACGGGCTGGAGAACCGGCTGGGTACGCCGGTGTATGTACACGCCAAGGCCTGTGTGCTTGATGATGAGTGGGCCTCGATCGGTTCGGACAACTTCTGTCGCCGGTCCTGGACCAACGACTCGGAATTGTCGGCCGCGGTGCTCGATCTGGGCTCGGGCCCTGGGCTCGGTTATGCCACCAGACTGAGGCTGAGCCTGGCTGCGGAGCATCTGGACCGGCTCTCAGCCGAGGAGTTGCGGCACGTCGACGAGGTGTCTGACGAGGCGCTGGTCGCTGCACTGTCAGATTGTGTGGAGCCTTCGCAGATGTTCGCCCGCTTCGCTGAGAGCGCGGACGCATTGGACCGGTGGCACGAGGGCGGTCGCCAGGGCCCGCGTCCGCCCGGTCGCCTGCGCCGATTGCCCGACCCGCACCTGCCGTTGTTCCGGCAGGCATTGGCCGCTCCGTGGTACCGCTACCTGCATGATCCGGACGGCCGTCCGTACAGGTTGCGCTGCCGAGGCCGATTCTGACGGGGTGCTGTTCGTCGGGGTTGAACGAGCGGGCACCATGTCTGTCATGGAGACACCCACCGAACCGGTCCAGCGCCACGACGAGAATCCCAGGCTGGGAGCCCGTACCGTGCTGAAGGTCGGTCTGATCACGGCGCTGTGGTTGCAGATCCCGATCCATCTCCTGGTACGGGACCAGACCGAGAAGAGCTTCTGGTCCGCCATGGCCATCGGCGTCCTGATCACGGCGGTCGGCCTGTTCGTCGCCGAGCAGTTCGGAACGGTGGGCGCGGTCGGTACCGGCCTGTTCGTGCTCGGCCTGACCTCGGCCGGCTCCCTGGTGGTGGCCGAGATCATGGTACGTACGAGCATTCCCGCCTCTGATAGCACTCTGGCCTGGTGGGTCGGCTTGATCGCCGCCGCGGTCGCGGTGGCGATCACGGTCGCCCTAGCGACCGTCCTGCGTTACGACGCGTTCACGTTCATCGCGTTCTCGGTGTGCGTCGTCGGAGTGATGGCCACCCTGATCCTGGCCACCACCGTGGCCCGCGACATCGAGCACGCCCGCACTGACACGGTCGCCTCAGCCGCTGTCTGACGACGGTGGTGGGCCGGGTGGGGCTCGAACCCACGACCCAAGGATTATGAGTCCTCTGCTCTAACCGACTGAGCTACCGGCCCGCGACCTGTGACAGGCCAGAGGCCACTGACCAGCCCCATCTTTCCGGCTCGTACTCGGGGCACGCGTCGGTAGGGCGCTGGATCAGGCGGATGGCCTCACCGAGAGAGAGTAGTGCACGTCAGGTTCGGTCGAGGGATCACGGGTGGATCGGGGGACCTCGCCACCTCGAAGCAGGCGAGGCGGGCCGTCCGGAAGGCCCGCCGTGCTGCTATGACCTGTGTCACAGTTGCCACATGACGAACGCTCTCTCGGTACACCCCCGCTCCGGACACCTGCCTCCCGCCTCGGGCGCCGAGGCGCTGGCCCTGTTCGCTCCCGAGGTGGCCGATTACCTCACTCGACTGGTGTGCATGGTGCCGCTCGGTCCTCGAGACGAGCCACTGACCGGGGCGGCCCGGTCCGCGGTCAGCCGGATCACCGGCCTCGAGCCGCTACCTGGTTCCATCGACCTGATCGAGCCGGAGCAGAGCCCCGTCGTCGAGGCCGCGGTCGAGGTCGCCGAGCAGTTGGCGCTGGACGTCTCCGGGGTCACCGATGAGCAACGCGCGGTGTTGACCGACATGCTCGGACGAGCCGCTCACGGGTACCTCCTCAGCGTCTATCTGGCCGACTGGATCCCGCGGGTCAGGCACGCCCTCGATGCGCTCTTCGGCCCTGGGGACTGGGCGGACCCGGAACCCGACGGCGACGCCTCCCGGTTATGGGGCGACTTCGCCGCCATGATCGAGGCGATTGGGCGCCTCCAGACCCTGGACCCGCTCACCACCGAGTACGTGCGCCTCCGCATGGCACGTCAGCATGGCTGCGCACTGTGCAAGAGCCTCCGCAACCGGAGCGCGCTCGAGTCCGGCGGTTCCGAGTCCGCGTACTCGCACCTGGACGACTGGCAGCACAGCACGGCGTTCGATGAGCGGCAACGGGCAGCCTTGGCCCTGACCGACCTACTGATCTGGCAGCCGACGGGCCTGGACGCCGAGTCGGTCCGCCGGATCCGGGCCGAGTTCACTGCTGCCGAGCAGGTCGAGTTGGTGCTGGACATGCTGCGCAACGCCGCCAACAAGGTCGCCATCGCAAGCGCCACCGACGGAGCCCATGTGGAAGAGGGCGTTGAGATCTACGACGTCACCGATACCGGAGAGACCGTATTCGGGTTGGGATTCGTACCGGCTCCCTGATCCCGGCCGACCGGGATCGGTCCTGCTCAGGACTCTCCGTCGATGAGGTAGTGCCCGGCCTCCAGCACCAGGCTCAGGGTCACGTCGTCACTGCTCTCGGAGCCGTCCTTGTGCAGGTAGTCCACCCGGTAGGTGACGGTCCCCTGCGCCGGATCGGCCGAGAGACTGGTCAACGTCGCGGAGCGGTACTGCTGCCAGAACGCGTCGTAGGCACGGAAGCCGCCACTGCTCACCTGGAATCCCGGAGTGAGCATGTTCCACGACTCGGTGGTGTCACGGGTGATCGTGTCGAGGTAGGAGTGGACGAATTTCTCCATGCCGGCCGCTGAGGGGGCACTCTCTGAGGGGTCGGCGCTCGGGGACGGGGTTTCGGAGGCCGACGGAGTCGTCGGCGGGGGACTCGCGTCCGGCTGCTTCATCCGGCCGATCGCGAAGGCGGCCACGACCAGTACCACCAGGGCCAGCGTGGCGGCCAGCAGCAGTAGCCGGTTCACGCCACGCCCCGGATGACGTACCGGCCGGATCCCCGCCCTGGTCGGCTCACCGGGGTCGGGAGAGGGGTGAACAGGGCTCTCGAATTCCCGGCCACGACCGCCGACAGCGGCGGCCACGCTGTGCCGCTGGTGCAGAGTCGGCTGTGGCCCCTGCCGTAGGTACTCACCTACTTGGCTCATCGACCAGCGCTGCCCCGGGACCGGGGTCATGGTGTGCTCCAGTAGCTCTCCGAGCCATCCCTCCTCGGGCAGTCGAGGGGGATCCTCGTGCACGATCCGGTAGAGCACCGCCATCACGTTCTCACCCGGGTACGGGGGACGGCCGGCCCTGGCGTGGTAGAGGGTGGCACCCATGGCCCAGACGTCACTTGCGGCGGTCGCCGGGTGCCCGGAGGCCACCTCGGGGGCCAGATAGGCGGGGGAGCCGGAGACCAGACCGGTCTGGGTGAGAGTGTTGTCATCGGTCTGACTGCGGGCGATCCCGAAGTCGGAGAGTTTCGCGGTTCCGGCCTGGGTCAGCAGGATGTTCGACGGCTTCACGTCGCGGTGCACGATCCCGGCCGCGTGGGCAGCAGCCAGGGCGTCGGCGACCTGGGCCAATACGGAGGCGGTCGTGGCCGGATCCAGTGGGCCGGTCTCACGGACCAGCTGGGCCAGGCTGTGGCCCTCGACGTACTCCATCACCAGCCATTGCTGGCCGTCCTCCTCGATCATGTCGAACACCGACACCACGTGGGGATGACTCAGCATCGCGGCCAGACGGGCCTCGCGTCCGGCCCGTCGCACATCGGGTGTCTGAGCGCCGGGTGCGATCCCGATCCGTTTCAGAGCGACCTGGCGGTCCAGTGTGATGTCGCGGCCCAACCAGACCGCGCCCATCCCACCCCGACCGATCTCACGGTCCAGGGTGTACCTGCCGCCAATCACCGATGCACGCTCCTCATCCGGCCCCAGACCGGGTAGTCCCGCACCAGCGTAAGAGATGGGACCCAGCCCCTGCCTGAAGCGGCCCTCTCCATCGCCGAGAGGACCCGATCGGGCCGTCTCGGCGAACCACGGGCGGTGCCGTCCGGTCCGATCTGGCAGGCTTGCCCCGGCGGACCGACCGGCCCGCAGCGATGGAAGGAACTGTTGTGTCGACCCCCAACGTGCTTGACGAACTCGAGTGGCGCGGGCTTCTCGCCCACTCGACGGATCTCGATGCCCTGCGCGAAGCGCTCGGATCAGGGAGTGTCAGGTTCTATGTGGGCTTCGACCCCACCGCTCCCAGCCTGCACATGGGCAACCTCGTCCAGATCCTCACCGCCAAGCGACTGCAAGACGCGGGGCACACTCCGTTTGCTCTGGTCGGGGGCGCCACCGGAATGATCGGCGACCCACGTGACTCCGGGGAGCGGACACTCAACTCGCTGGACACTGTCAAAGAGTGGGTGCAGCGGGTGCATGGCCAGATTGAGCCGTACCTCACCTTCGAGGGGGCCAACGCCGCCACCATGGTCAACAACTACGACTGGACCGCGTCCATGTCGGTCATCGACTTCCTGCGTGACATCGGCAAGCACTTCCCGGTGAACCGGATGCTGGCCCGAGACACGGTGAAGCGTCGTCTTGAAGACGGCATCTCCTACACCGAGTTCTCCTACATCCTGCTGCAGTCGATGGACTACCTCAACCTGCACCGCGACCATGGGGTCGTGTTGCAGTTCGGGGGTTCCGACCAGTGGGGGAACCTGACCGGCGGGGTCGAGCTGGTCCGCCGGGTGACCGGTGACTCGGTGCATGCCTTCGCCACTCCACTGGTCACCAAGACCGACGGCACCAAGTACGGCAAGACCGAAGGGGGCGCCTTGTGGCTCGACCCGGAGATGATGTCGCCCTATGCCTTCCACCAGTTCTGGCTCAACGTCGAGGACGAGAAGGTCGTCGAACTACTCAAGATCTTCACCTTCCTGACCCGCGCGGAGATCGATGAACTGGCCGTGCAGACTGCGGAGGAACCGTTCCGACGGGCCGGCCAGAAGGCCCTGGCAGACGCGGTCACCACCATCGTTCACGGCGCCGATGAGACCGAGGCCGCCAAGGCCGCGGCCGCGGCGCTCTTCGGTGGCGGCGATCTGAGCTCTCTCCCCACCAGCACCTTGGCCGCGGCCCTCGCCGAGACGGGAACTCACTCGGTAGCCGCGAAGGAGTTGGGGACGATCACCGATCTGCTGGTGCTCACCGGTCTGGCCAAGAGCAAAGGCGAGGCTCGACGCACCATCGCAGAAGGCGGGGCCTACCTGAACAACGGGCGGATCAGCGATCCGGAGGCCACCGTCACCGAGTCGGATCTGCTCGGCGGATCGTGGCTGGTGCTACGTCGCGGTAAGAAGAAGATGGCCGGGGTCCAGGTGTCCTGACCTGCGCGAATGCACCGAACGAGGGGGAGTGGCGCGGATCACGTCGCCAGGGTTTGCATCCCCCAGCAACGACCCGTACTGTTCTCTCTTGTCGCCACAAACGGCTCCCACATGGTCCGGATGAAAATCCGGGGTTGTGGTGCGCCTGGGTGGGGA
>CAYNFY010000158.1:0-7010 GCA_964396585.1 uncultured Nocardioides sp. | reverse complement strand
CTCCGGCACTCGACGGGCCTCAGCGCGTACCGGACGTCTCGTGTCCCTGGTGGACAGGCGAGCACCTCATCAAAACCCGATGAACCGTTGAATGTCGAACTGGTCTCGGGGTGACGAATCTCACGATCGACTCTCGGACGGCTCAGCATGAGCATCGGACGCGCCCGATGGCACCGAATGACGGACCAGAACCGCCACCACCAGGACCAGTACCAGGGCAGTCCACGCGATGGGGAGCGGGACCAGAGGATCGCACAGCACCAGCAACGCACCCCAGGGGACGACCACATTGATCACCCGGGGTGCCTGGGCACGGATCGCCAGTAACCAGACGCCGAGCAGGAAGATCGCGATCGGAAGGGTCACCGTGAATGACGCAGCGACCTCGCCGAGAGCGCTTCGGTCATCGATCCGGTCGACCTCCAGCTCGATTCCGGCCGAGAAGGCTCCGGCGGCGGCGAAGATGGCGTAGTGCCCGTATCCGTAGCGGATCGACTGACGCAGCGAACCGATCACCCGGTGGTGCGGCGGCCAGAAGTAGATCCACCACAGACACGCGGTGACCACCAGGGCGAGCAGGGCCAGAGACAACAGCGGGGCCAGGTCGGTGCCCGAATGCAGTGCCGAGTAGATCGCGTGAGAACTGGCCAGCAGACTCTCCCCGAGCAGGATCAGAGTGAACAGGCTGTACCGCTCGGTGATGTGGTGCGGATGCCACGGAGTCGGGTCACCCCGTTCGGCGGCGAGTGGCACAGTGAGCTCGAGTACCACCAGGAGAATGAAGCCGGGCAGCTGAAGCGATTCGGGGATCCAGATCCAGGCCACCCAGAGACACTGCACGAGGGCGATCATCCAGGCGTAGGTCAGTGCGGTCCGCCGAAGACTCGAGGTCTGCCGCGCGGCGCGCAGCCACTGGGAGCACATGGCTACCCGCATCACGACATACCCGGCGACCACGATCCGGTAGTCGTGGCCGGAGAACGCCGGCTCGATCCCGGCCGCCAGCACCAGCACGCCCGCCATCTGAACGAAGGTGGTGACCCGGTACAGCCAGTCGTCGGTGTCGAAGGAGGTGGCGAACCAGGTGAAGTTCATCCAAGCCCACCAGATCCCGAAGAAGATCAGCAGGTACGAGGTCACCCCGTCCACGACATGCCCGCTGCGCAGGGCATGGTGCAACTGACCCGCCGCCGTGCTCACGGCGACCACGAAGACCAGATCGAAGAAGAGCTCCAGTGAGCTCGCGACCCGGTCCGGCTGGTGCGGGTCTCGTGGAGCCATCACGCTCAGGTTGAACCGTCCTGGTCCAGGTCCCCTCGGCGCTCGCATCCCAGCAGAATAACGGGAGTCGAATAGGTCGGGTTCGCTCCCGCGCCTGCGGATCTTCGTACGTTTCAGCCGTGCGGAGTGGGGGTCCAACCGAACACCGGGGTGCGTCGTTCGGTGAAGGCCGCCACGCCTTCGGTCAGATCGCTACTGGACTCGAGGGCCCGCATCCAGTCCTCCTCCATGGAGGGTGGGACGCCGTCCCCTGAACTGGTCGCGTCGATCATCGCCTTCGAGGCCATCTGGGTGAACAACGAGCGCTGGCGCCCGATCAGGTCGCTCAGCTCGGCGAGTCGCTCCGGATGGCTCGCGCCGGGACACACCTCGTCCAGCAGCCCGATCCGCAGGGCCCGAGCCGAGTCGATGAGCTCGCCGGTGAAGAACAGCTGCTTGGCCGCGGACGGGCCGATCAGCCGGGTCACCCGCTCCACCGCCCGAGGGGGATACAGAACTCCCAACTTGGCGGGGGTGATCCCCAAGATCGCGGTGTCATCGGCGATCCGCAGGTCGCAGGACGAGGCGATCTCGACGCCGCCGCCGATGCAGGAACCGGTGATGAACGCGATGGTCGGCTTGCTGAACGCGGCCAGGGACCCGTCGGCATGATCATTGGCCCGGTGGTACTCGCGTAACGGCATCGAGGTGAGCCCGGAGATATCGGCACCGGCGCAGAAGTGATCACCCACCCCGCGCAGCACCAGCATCCTGACGTCGGCCCGGAGATCCAGACCACGGCAGAGGTCTCCGAGGCCGCGCCACATCGCATGGGTCAGGGCGTTGCGCTTGGCCGGGCGGTTCAACCACAGGGTGGCGACTCCGTCGGTCAGGGTCAGTACCAGCTCGCTCGCCGCCTCGAGGTTCTCGGGCAGGTCGCTCGGGAGGTCGCCGGCCGGGTCGGGCAGGTCGGGAGTCTGCGGGCTACTCATGGCGCACAGCCTCGCACCCGGCCCGGCTCACTGGCCGATGCGGGTCCGCACCTCGAACAGTTCCGGGAAGAAGGTGAGGTCCAGGGCACGGCGTAGGAAGTCCACCCCGGAGGAGCCACCGGTACCGCTCTTGTGCCCGATGGTGCGCTGGACTACCTGCAGATGCCGGAACCGCCACTGCTGGAAGTTGTCCTCGACGTCGACCAGCTCCTCACAGGTCTCGTACAGCCCCCAGTGCCGGTGCGGGTCGGCATAGATACCGGCGAAGACGTCCACCACCCGGGGGTGCGATCGGTAGGGGAGCGAGAAGTCCCGATGCAGCACGTCCTCCGGAACGGGCAGCCCCCGCCGGGCCAGCAGGGCCAGGAACTCGTCGTACAGGGAGGGCTCCCGCAATAATCGAGCCAATCCGTCCTGGGCCTGCGGATCGTGGGCGAACACCTTGACCATGTCGGCGCTCTTGTTGCCGAGCAGGAACTCGACCTCGCGGTACTGATGGGACTGAAACCCCGACGAGGTGGCCAGGAACGGTCGGATCTCGGCGTACTCGCTGGGCGTCAGCGTGGCCAGTACCGACCACTGGTCGGTGAGGGTGTGCTGCACGTGCTTGATCCGGGCCAGCCGCTTGAGCGCCTCGGGCAGATGATCCGCGGCCAACAGCGAGCGGGCCGAGCGCAGCTCGTGAACCAGCAGCTTCAGCCACAGCTCCGAGGTCTGGTGCTGGATGATGAACAGGAGCTCGTCGTGCTGCGGCGGGTCGCTCAGCGGGACCTGGGCCGCGAGCAGCGTGTCGAGGTGCAGATACCCGGCGTAGGACATCTGGCCGCTCAGGTCCTGGTGGATGCCCTGTTCCAGGGTTCGTTCGCGGTGCGAGTCGGCACTCATGCGAATGAGCCTATGCCCCGATACCGTGGTGCGGTGCGAGGACCGAGGGGCAGGGTGTGGCAGGCGGATTGGCCGTTGTCCCTGAGCGCGGTGCTGCTCCCGTTTCGGAGAGGGGCGGGCGACCCGACCCATCGGGTGGCGGCCGATGGCACGCACTGGCTGGGGATGCGTACCGACCTCGGCCCGGTGAGCCTCGCCCTGGGTCAACCCTCGGGTCGTGGCGGTGCTGTCACCGCCACCGCCTGGGGATCCGGATCGGAGCTGGTTCTGGAACGGCTGCCCCGACTGCTCGGCGCCGAGGACGACCCGACCGGTTTCGTGGCCGGCCACCCGGTCCTCGAGGAGACGCTGCGCCGCACCGGCGTGCCCCGCTTCGGACGGACGGACCGGGTATTCGAAGCACTGGTGCCCTCGGTGCTGGAACAGAAGGTGACCGGTCAGGAGGCGTTCGCGGGATACCGATCGGTGGTCACCGCGCATGGTGAGCCGGGGCCAGGCGCGCCGCCGGGACTACGCCTCTGGATACCGCCGACCCCCGAGGCGCTGCGGGCGGTGCCCAGCTGGCAGTGGCTCGCCCATCATGTGGACCAGGCCCGCTCGAGGACGGTGGTGGGTGCCGCGGCCCGGGCCCGAGCATTGGATCGGATCGTCGACCTGGCCGGTCCGGGGGCCGGGGCGGAGTCCGAGCGACGCCTCACCTCGTTGCCGGGGGTGGGGGAATGGACGGCGGCCGAGGTACGTCGCCGGGCGCTGGGCGATCCCGACGCGGTGAGCTTCGGCGACTATCACGTGGCCACCCAGGTGGGCTTCGCACTCACCGGGGAGGCGATGGACGACGACCGGTTACGGGAGTTCCTCGAGCCCTGGCGTGGGCACCGGGCCCGGGTGGTGGCGCTGGTCTGGGCCTCGGGTGTACGGCCAGCGCGGCGCGGTCCACGGATGGCGCCGCGGACCCATCTTCCCGCGCCCACCCCCGGGACGACGTACCGACGTCGTCGTCGCTGACTCCAGTCGGGAGATCTCTCGCAGCGGACGTGAGCAGGTAGCTCAGTGGTCGCTGATCGGAGCCTGGAGCATGCCGGCGATCGCGTCGCACAGGAAGCGCCCGGTCGCCGCCCAGGGCGCCGGGCTGCCGCTCCGGTCGGCCTGGGCCTCGGCGTAGGCACAGGTACTCGAGACCAGGTGGGTCATCAGATCGGCCCGCGCACTCACCACGACCGGGTCCAGAGCCACCAACCGAGAGGTCACCGACTCGTAGACGTCGTTGGCCCGGAAGGGGTCGTCGTCGGACTCCTCCAGCGCCCTGACCGTGCGCGGATCGTGATAGGCCTGCGTGAGGAACCGGGCCCGCCAGGTGGGGGCCGGAAGCTCGGCTAGCACCATCGTGGTGGGCAGCACCAGGGCCCGGACATCCCCGATCAGCGAGTCCGATTCGTCGAACAGGCTCCGTCGGTACCCCACCATGGCCTGGTGGTGGCGGGTGAGGAGAGCCTGGATCAACCCCGCCCGACCACCGAAGTAGTAGCCGACGGCCGAGTGGTTACTGTTGCCGGCGGCGTCCGCGATCCGACGGTCCGACACCTTGTGGATGCCGTGGGTGGCGATCAGTCGCTCAGCGGCGTCGAGCAGGTCACCGCTTGCGTCGTGGCGAGGCATGCAACTCCTTGGTCGTTCGGGCTACAGCAGTGGGCGCAGCGGCGCCAGGACATGTTCGGTGAATTTTCGGTGCAGGTCGCGGGCCTGCCACTCGCCGATGGTCAGCTCGAAGCAGTTGGACAGGTCGACCGAGAAGATGCTCTCCATCTCACTGGCGAAGGCGTCGTCGATGATCTCCACGTTGATCTCGTAATTGCCCTGCAGGCTGAGCCGGTCGATATTGGCCGTGCCCACCGTCGACCAGGAGCCGTCGATGGTCGCGGTCTTGGCATGCACCATGGCATCGCGGAACCGGAAGATCCGGATCCCGGCCTCGAGCAGCTGCGCGAAGTAGCCCCGGCTGATCCAGTCGGCCACGATGTGATTCGACTTGTGCGGCAGGATCAGGCGCACGTCGACACCTCGGTATGCGGCCTGTTTGAGCGCGTCCACGAAGTCCTGGTCGGGCAGGAAGTAGGCCTGGGTGAGCCAGATCCGCTTGCTGGCGCGGTGGATCGCCTCCAGGTACATCGACCGGATCGGGAACATCCACAGCCGGGGGATATTGCGGCTGAACCGGATCCGGGCCTCCCACTCGGACGGGGTCTCCACCAGGAGCGGTCGCTCACTGGCCGAGAGTAGTCTTCGCCGATTCAGGTTCCACATGTCGGCGAAGGCGCGCTTCAGGTCCTGCGCCCCGGGTCCGGTGATCCGGACGTGGGTGTCGCGCCACTCGGTGGCGTAGGCGGAGCCGATGTTGTACCCGCCGACGAACCCGACCTCGTCGTCCACGACCAGGATCTTGCGGTGGTCGCGGCCGTACCGGTTGAGCTCCCAGCATCGGATCCCGGCGTTATAGATCGGATAGCGCAGCACCTTGAGTCGGGGGCTGAACCGTTTGAACCTGGGGGAGACCACGAGATTGGCGAATGCGTCGTAGATGATGTGGACGTCAACGCCGCGCTCGGCAGCGGCGGTCAGTGCGGACTTGAACCGCTCGCCGACCTCATCGCCCTTCCAGATATAGGTCTCGAAGAGGATCTGCTTCTGCGCCGAGGTGATCGCGGCCAGCATGTCGTCGTAAAGATCCGCCCCGTAGGTGTAGGTGGTGACCGCCCCCTGGCCGATCTGGACCGCCTCGGGGGGCTTGGTGGGAAAGGGAACAGCCTGCTTGCCACGGCGTCGGTAGGCATCGACCAGGGACATCCCGATCGCCAGCGCGAACTGCACCCCGATGATCGTCAACAGGGTCCGACGCACGAGCCGGAGGATCCGGTGATGGTGAGGAGCGGACGGCACGCTGTCAGCCTATCGGCCCCGATCGTGCCGGGCGGAGTGACGGCCCCGCGCTGCACGGGCCGGTGCTCCACGGCCGCCCACGGACCCGCCGTCAGGCTGAATGTCGGTGACCGGTCGTAGGCTCGGACCCATGAGACCTGTGACCGACCTGGAACGTCGTGTGGCCCCGTTCGAGGTGGTCTCCGACTACAAGCCCTCGGGCGACCAGCCGGGGGCGATCGCGGAGATCTCCAAGCGAATCCGCGGGGGTGTGAAGGACGTGGTGCTGTTGGGTGCCACCGGCACCGGCAAGACCGCCACCGTCGCGTGGGTGGCCGAACAGTTGCAGCGACCGCTGCTGGTGCTGCAGCCCAATAAGACCCTGGCCGCACAGTTCGCGAACGAACTGCGCCAGTTGTTCCCCGAGAACGCGGTCGAGTATTTCGTCTCGTATTACGACTACTACCAGCCCGAGGCCTATGTGCCGCAGACCGACACCTACATCGAGAAGGACTCCTCGATCAACGAGGAGGTGGAGCGGCTCCGGCACTCGGCCACCAACTCGCTGCTCACCCGACGTGACGTGATCGTGGTCTCGACGGTGTCCTGCATCTACGGTCTGGGGACCCCCCAGGAGTACGTGGACCGGATGATCCGGCTCAAGGTGGGCCAGGAGATCGAGCGGGACCAGGTGCTGCGTCAGCTGGTCGGCAACCAGTACACCCGCAACGACATGGCGTTCACCCGCGGTACCTTCCGGGCGCGCGGGGACACCCTCCAGGTCGTCCCGGTCTACGAGGAACTGGCGGTCCGGGTCGAGTTCTTCGGCGACGAGATCGAGCGGTTGATGACGTTGCACCCGGTCACCGGTGAGGTGGTCACCGAGGACAGCGAGCTGCATATCTTCCCGGCCACCCACTATGTGGCGGGACCGGGGCGGATGGCGCGCGCGATCGCCGG
>CAYNFY010000157.1:0-7189 GCA_964396585.1 uncultured Nocardioides sp. | reverse complement strand
CGAGGCCGATGGCGGGACGCGCACCGCGTCCATCACCGGTGCCTATGTGGCGCTGGCGGACGCAATCGAGCATCTGAAGGGGCTCGGAGCCGTCCGCGGCAACCCGCTGAAGGACTCGGTGGCTGCGATCAGCGTCGGCATCATTGATGGGGAGCCCCGCCTGGACCTCCCTTACGAAGAGGACTCCCGTGCCGAGACCGACATGAACATCGTGATGACCGGGTCCGGCTCCTTCGTCGAGGTGCAGGGCACCGCCGAGGGTGCCGCGTTCGACCGGGCCGAGCTCGATCTGCTGCTCGACCTGGGTACCAAGGGCTGTGTGGACCTGACGCTCTTGCAGCAGCAGGCGCTCCGTGGCTGAGGAGGGCCGGGCGCGAATCTTCCTGGCCTCGCGTAACACCGGCAAGATCGCCGAGATGGAGCGGATCTTGTCCGCTTACATGCCCGGCGTGCAGGTGGTGGGCCTGGACGACGTTCCTGACTACCCGGAGCCGGTCGAGAACGAGCCGACCTTCGCTGGCAATGCTCTGCTCAAGGCGCATGCCGGGGTCCGCAACACCGGGCTGCCATCGATCGCGGACGATTCCGGTCTGTGTGTGGAGGCGCTCAACGGCATGCCCGGTGTGCTCAGCGCCCGCTGGGCCGGGGTGACGCCCAAGTCCGATGCAGCCAACAACGCCCTCTTGCTGGCCCAGATGTCCGACATCCGTGACGAACACCGCGGCGCCCGTTTCCGTTGCGCGATCGCCTTCTGCACCCCCGGAGGCAAGGAGCTGGTGGTGCACGGTGAGATGGTCGGCCGGATCATCCGGGAGACCCGCGGTGCGGGGGGTTTCGGATATGACGTGCTCTTCGTGGCCGACGAGCACGCGGCTGCCGACGACGGTGCCGGGCTGACCTCTGCCCAGCTCACCCCGGCCGAGAAGGACGCGATCAGCCACCGCGGGCGGGCCCTGCGTGAGATCGCACCGCTGATCGCCGAACGGTTGGCCTGATCGATCCTGCTGGGTGCCGAAGGCGGGACTTGAACCCGCACACTCCTAAGAGCACAGGAACCTAAATCCTGCGTGTCTGCCAATTCCACCACTTCGGCTCGGGCTGAAGCCTAGTGCGCTACCGCAGCGCGCACCGAGTCGGGTGTCATCACGGCTTTGCCGCACACCGAGAGGGAGACGAATGACAGTGCCTGCCGGCCTGCCGATCGAGATCGTCGGTCTGAGCAAGACATTCGGGGCGGTCCAGGCCGTCCAAGACCTGAGTTTCACCGTGTCACCCGGTCGGGTGACCGGCTTCCTGGGACCCAACGGGTCGGGAAAGTCGACCACCCTGCGGATGTTGCTCGGGCTGGTGCAGCCGAGCGCCGGGTCACCCACGATCGGTGGCATCCGATACCGCGACCTGCCTGATCCGGGGCGAGTGGTGGGCGCGGCCCTGGAGGCCTCGGCGCACCCGGCCAGGACCGGCCGGGGACATCTCTCGACATTGGCGCCGCTGGTCGGCGCGAGCGCCGAACGAGTCAATGATCTGCTGAGGATGGTCGGACTGCCAGACGCCGCAGATCGTCCGGTGGGTGGCTACTCGCTGGGTATGAAACAGCGGCTGGCGTTGGCCGGAGCGCTGCTGGGGGACCCTCAGGTAATGGTCCTGGACGAGCCGATCAACGGCTTGGATCCGGCCGGCATCGCCTGGCTTCGAGGCTTCCTCAGGCATCTGGCAGGCGAGGGACGCACCGTGCTGCTCTCCAGTCACCTGCTCGGGGAGGTACAGGCCAGTGTCGATGACGTGGTGGTGATCGCCGAGGGTCGACTCGTGCACGCCTCGACGCTGTCGGACCTGGTAGCGATGGCTGGTAGCCACGTCCGAGTGGTGGGCCCCCGGCTCGACGAGATCGAGCGGGTGGCTGTGGGGCATGGGTGGGCCTGTGTGCCCGGACCGGGGGAGTTGGAGGTGCACGGCCCCAGCACCGCCGAGGTCGGTGCCGCGCTGTTCGCGGCGGGGCTGGAGATTCACGAGCTGAGCACTCAGGGTGCCAGCCTGGAAGAGACTTTCTTGGGAATGGTGGGTGCGTGATGGCGGGGAACGGGGTGAGCCTGGCGGCGACGCTGCGCTCGGAGACCGCCAAGGTGCTCACCACCAAGATGTGGTGGGTCCTGACCCTGTCGATGGCCGGCTACATGGCCTTCATGGCGGGAGTCTTGGGATTCAGCATGGCTGCCGGATCCGACGCCGCAGGAACCGGCCTGAGCATGTCTCCTCTGGAGACGGCGCAGTCGGTCTACACGATCGCGCCGAGCATGGGATACGTCTTCCCCCTGGTGCTCGGTGCCTTGGCGATGACCGGCGAGGTACGCCACCGGACGCTGACCACCAGCTACCTGTTGCAGCCACGACGCGGACGAGTGGTGGCCGCCAAGCTGTTGGTGCAAGCCGGGCTGGGCGCGGCGGTGGGCCTGGTGGGGGTGCTCTCGACCATCGCCGTCGGCGCAGCGACGTTGGCCGTAGCCGGAGAACCCACCATGCTGGGCTCCGGCGCGGTGTGGGTCTCCGCGATGTGGGGTGTGGTGGCCCTGGCTGGGTGGGCCGTGATCGGCGTCGGAGTGGGTACGTTGATCCCCAACCAGGTCACCGCGATCGTGGTGATCTTGGCCTGGACCCAGTTCGTGGAGCCGATCGTGCGGGTCCTGCTGGGCAGCATCGATGCGGTGTCCGGTCTCTCGAGGTTTCTGCCCGGAGCCGCCGCGGAGGCCCTGGTCGGGACCAGCTTCTATGCCACGGCCGGGATCGGGGAGCTCTTGCCTCGAGTCGCGGGTGGGTTGCTGTTGCTGGCCTATGCCGTGGCGCTGGCCGGGATCGGCAGCTGGACCACGGTACGCAAGGACGTCACCTGACTCCGATCAGCTCGCCAGGCCCAGATCCCGGGTCAGCTTGGCGACATGTCCGGTGGCCTTCACATTGTATTGAGCGAGTGCCACCTTTCCGTCCTCGTCGATCACGATGGTGGAGCGGATCACTCCCGTGACGACCTTGCCGTAGAGCTTCTTCTCGCCGAACGCGCCCCAGGCCTGCATGACCTCGCGGTCGGGGTCGGAGAGCAGGGTGATGGTGAGCTGGTCACGTTCGCGGAACTTGGCCAGCTTCTCCGGCTTGTCGGGGCTGATTCCGAGTACCTCGTAGCCCTTCGCGCGAAGCGAGTCGAGCGAATCGGTGAAATCGCAGGCCTGCTTGGTGCAGCCGGGGGTCATCGCGGCCGGGTAGAAGTAGACGATCACCTTCTTGCCCCGCAGGCCGCTGAGGGTCACCTGCGCTCCGGAGTCGTCGGTCAGGGTGAAATCGGGTGCGGTGTCTCCGACGGCCAAGCGGGTCATCGTGGTCCTCTCCAGAAGATGGTGTGTATTCGGATGTTAGCCCGGTCGAGCCGGATGACGGGCTGACGGGCGTCCCCGTCGTTGGATTGGTAGCCTTCTCGACGTGACCGAAGAGATGACATCCTTGGAGCGGGAGATCGAGGCGACCCGCGAGCGTCTGGCCAGCACGATCGACCAGCTCGTGTACCGCGCGAACCCGAAGACGATCGTCAATCGCAACGTCACCACGGCCAAGGCGTTCTTCGTCGACCCCGGTACCGGTGAGCCCAGGACCGAGAACATTCTCAAGGTCGTCGGTGGAGTAGTGGGCGCGATCGTGCTGATCCGTCTGGTCCGCAAGGCTGTGAACTAGTTCCAGTATGAGTGACAAGACCCCTATCAAGATGTTGCACGACCGGATCCTGGTCGAGCTGGATGCCGAGGCGGGGGAGCGGCGCTCCTCGGGCGGCATCGTCATCCCGGCCACCGCTGCCATGGGTGCCCGGCGGCTGAGCTGGGCTCGGGTGGTCGGCGTCGGCCCGCACGTCCGATCGGTGGAGACCGGAGACAAGGTGCTCTTCGACCCCGAGGACAAGGCTGAGGTCGAGGTCAGTGGCGAGGTCTATGTGGTGATGCGTGAGCGTGATATTCATGCCCTGGCCGCTGAACGACTCGAGGGCGGCTCCACAGGTCTGTACCTCTGATGCCTGTACCTCCAGCGCCGTGGCGGTGTAGAACGGACTGATCGCACTCACACCGGTGGGTGTGCGGTTCTGGAGGTTCGCCCGTGGAAGCATCCTTGGTCAAGACCGTTCGCTGGGCCTTCATGGTGCAGGGGGTGCTGGCCATCGCCTTCGGGATCTGCGCGATGGTCTTCACCGGTTCGACCATCGACGTCCTGCTCGCGCTCCTCGCCGCCTTCTGGATCGTGGAGGGCCTGGTAGAGATATTCGCCGGGCTCAGCGGACGACATGAGGGCCGCTGGACCCTCGTCTTCTTGGGAGTGCTGAGCGTCGTGGCCGGCATCGTCGTGTTGCGGATGCCCGATGTGACGATCCTCGTCACCATGATCTTGGTGGCGTTCTGGGCGCTGGTCACGGGCTTCAACGAGGTCGTCGGAGCCTTCACGCTGCGCGGCTCCGGCGTCGCCTCCTGGGGATTCCAACTGATCAGCGGGGTGCTCAGTGTCGCGCTCGGTGTGCTGCTGCTGATCGCACCCTTCAGCGGCTTGTCGGCCCTGGTCTGGGTGATGGGCTTCTGGGCCATCCTGCGCGGGATCGCGCTGCTGGTGCTCGGCGCGGGCCTGGAGCGCAGGCTGTCTGTCACCGCCGAGCCGGCCGCCCGCTGAAATCACGAGAGGCCCTTCCGTGGAAGGGCCTCTCGTCGGGTACGCCATCGCGGACTCGAACCGCGAACCCGCTGATTAAGAGTCAGCTGCTCTGCCAATTGAGCTAATGGCGCAAAACACGGCGGTCCTCCTTGCGGAGGACCGCCGTTTGTTCCGTACGCCATCGCGGACTCGAACCGCGAACCCGCTGATTAAGAGTCAGCTGCTCTGCCAATTGAGCTAATGGCGCCCGCCGGAACGTGTAGAAGCATACCCTCTAGTGTCCCGGGTGACGAAATCGGTTCCGCCGATGGTCAGATCGACTCCAATACGGCCATGGCTGCATTGTGACCACCGATGCCGGAGACCGCGCCACCACGCCGGGCCCCGGATCCGCAGAACAGCACCGACGGCATCGAGGTGTGCACGCCCCAGCGTTGGGCCGGGGTGTCCAAGGCCGCATGGCGCGGAGCCCACGGCCACTCGAGGTCGCCGTGAAAGATATGGCCGCCCGGCATGGCGAGGTCACGTTCGAGATCCTGGGGGATCTTCGCCTCGATGCACGGATTGCCGTTCGCGTCGGTGGCGACACAGGCCATCAGCGGCTCGGCCAAGTGTTCGGAGATGGAGGTCACCGCGGCACTGACGGCCTGAGCGCGCAGCAGGTCGGGGTTCTCCTCGAAGAGCCGTGCCGGGGTGTGCAGTCCGAAATAGGTCAACGTGTGCCGGGGCGATCCGGAGTCGGAGCCCAGAATGCTGGGATCGGTCAGGGTGTGGCAGTAGACCTCGCCCGGTGGTCGGTCGGGGAGCTCACCTCGGGCGGCTTGGGCGTGGGCGGTCTCCAGGTCGACATAGCTCTCGTTCAGGTGCAGGGTCCCGGCGAAGGCCGTGGCCGGGTCCATCCCGGATCGCAGCCGGGGGAGTCGGTCGAGTAGCAGGTTGATCTTCAGTTGGGAGCCCTCGGGCCGTTCATCGGCGTCGGGCTGCCCCAGCAGTCGGGCCAGGCTTGCGGGTGCCAGGCCCGACAGCACGAAGCCACAGTTCAGGCCATGCTCGCGGCCCTCGGCATCCCGCCAGTGCACCTCGGCCCAGGAGCCGTGGGCGAAGACATCGGTCACCTCGGCGCCGGTGACGATCTCGGCGCCGCCGTTCCGGGCGGCCCGGGCCAGTGCATCGGTGACCGTGCCCATCCCTCCGACCGGGACCCGCCACTCCCCGGTCCCGTTGCCGATCAGGTGGTAGAGGAAGCACCGGTTCTGTACCAGTGACGGGGCCTCCAGCGAGGCGAACGTTCCGATCAGGGCATCGGTGCCGATCACCCCGCGCACGGTGTCGTCACCGAACCGGCGTCGGATCGCCTCGCCGATCGGGCGTTCCACCACATCACGCCAGATCCCCGGATCGACCTGTGGGGCCAGGTCGGCGGGATCGGGAAGAGGTTCCAGGAGGGTGGGTGCCAGTACCCCGGCGAATCGTCGGAGTCCGGAGTAGAACTCCTGCCAGGCCCAGTAGTCCGCACCCGACCCGGTCATGTCGAGGAACGACTCGCGGGTCGCCGCAGACTCGTCCCGCTCGACCAGGAGCCCGCCACTGACTCCGCCGCGTCGCCACGGCGTGTAGGAGGAGAGCGGCCGACTGGCCAGCCGGAGGTCGAGGTCGAGTTCTGCGATCAGCCGATCAGGCAGCAGGCTGACCAGGTAGGAGTACCTGCTCAGGCGGGTTTCGACACCCGGGAAGGCGGCGGCGGAGACGGCAGCGCCTCCGGTGTGGGTGAGTCGTTCGAGAACCACGACCCGAAGCCCCGCCCGGGACAGGTAGGCGGCAGCCACCAAACCGTTGTGGCCGCCCCCGATGACGGCGACGTCGTAACTGGTCTGCTCGGTCGGCACAGGCCTACCGTAGTGGGCCGAGCCCCGAACGTGATCGGGTCGGCCGGAAACGACGAAGGTCCCGAACCGGAACGGTTCGGGACCTTCGAGGTCTGGGGTGAGTGACGGGGCTCGAACCCGCGACATCCGCGACCACAACGCGACGCTCTACCAGCTGAGCTACACCCACCATGCGGCCCTGCTGAGCAGGACGAGAAGAAGCATATGGCACGCCCGCCGAAGATGGGGAATCGGGGTCCCCGAAGGCTCAGTGCGACTGGATCCCCGGGAGGGTGGAGGTGATCACGCCGGCATATTTGGCGGCGATCTGCTTGGCCGTGTTCGAGTCCGGCCCCGGGGCGGGCACGAAGACCGCCTCGCGGTAGTAGCGCAGTTCCTCGATGCTCTCGGCGATGTCGGCCAGGGCCCGGTGGTTGCCTTTCTTCTCCGGAGAGGAGAAGAAGGTGCGCGGGTACCAACGTCGGGCCAATTCCTTGATCGAGGAGACGTCCACGTTGCGGTAGTGCAGGGAACCTTCGAGGCCCGGCATGTCGCGGGCCAGGAAGGCCCGGTCGGTGGCGACGGTGTTGCCGCCCAGCGGAGGCCGGCTGCCTTCGGGGCAATGCTCGCGGATGTAGGCGAGCACCTGC
>CAYNFY010000156.1:0-7272 GCA_964396585.1 uncultured Nocardioides sp. | reverse complement strand
TCGGCCTCGAGCGGGACCCCGAGCAGCCCGGCGGAGCGCGCCAGGACGCGTTCGAGCTCGGCGGGGGTGTAGGGCTCCATGTGGGCGGTGAAGCCGAACCGGTCCCGCAACGGTCCCGGCAACAGGCCGGCCCGGGTGGTGGCACCGACCATGGTGAACGGCGGGAGCTCCAACGGGATGGCCGTCGCACCCGGCCCCTTGCCGATGACGACGTCGACCCTGAAGTCCTCCATCGCCATATAGAGCATCTCCTCGGCCGGCCGCGACATCCGGTGGATCTCGTCCACGAAGAGCACGTCGCCCTCGTTGAGACCCGACAGGATCGCCGCCAGGTCTCCGGCATGGGTGATCGCCGGACCGGAGGTGAGACGCAACGGGGCCGACATCTCCGCGGCGATGATCATGGCCAGAGTCGTCTTTCCCAACCCGGGGGGGCCAGACAGCAAGACGTGGTCGGGCGTACGGTCCCTTCGGCGGGCCGCCTCCAGCACCAGGCCGAGCTGTTCTCGGACCCGCCCCTGGCCGACCACCTCATCGAGGCTCTTGGGCCGCAGCGCGGCCTCGACGGCACGGTCGTCGCCCTCCGCCTCGGCCGCGGTCACTCGGCCGAGGTGTGCGTTCTCGTGCGCGTCGAGTTCGTCGGCATTCATGTCAGGCCTTGCTCAGGGTGCGCAGTGCGGCCCGGAGCAGGGCACCCACGTCGGCCCGCTCTCCCTCGGGGGGTGCCACCGCCTCGACCGCCTTGTCCGCCTCCTTGACCGACCAGCCCAGACCGACCAGGCCGTCCAAGACCTGCTCCCGCCAGTACTCTCCCGGGCCTGCGCTCCCGCCCGAAGGGGAGGCTCCCTGCAGCACGGGGCCGACCTTGTCCTTGAGCTCCAGAATGATCCGCTGGGCGCCCTTGGGGCCGATCCCCGGAACCCTGGTCAGCGCCTTCACGTCTTCGCTCCCGATCGCGCGCCGCACATCGTCGGGGTTCATCACGGCGACGATCGCCTGCGCGACCTTGGGTCCCACGCCGGAAGCCGTCTGCACCAGTTCGAAGATCGCCTTCTCGTCGCTGTCGGCGAAGCCGAAGAGGGTCATCGAATCCTCGCGCACCACCAGGCTGGTGGCCAGGGTCGCCTCGTTCCCGGTGCGTAGCCCGGCCAGGGTGCCCGGCGTGCACATCAGGTGCAGCCCGACGCCGCCCACCTCGACCACCGCCGAGGTGAGACCGACCCCGGTGACCCGTCCCCGGACGTGCGCGATCATGCTCTACTCCCCTTTGTTCCCGGAGACTGGGCGGCGCGAGCCGCCTCCCTCCAGCGTCGTTGCTGTAAGGCCGCTTGGGCCGCCGCCTGCTCCTGAGCCTGACCCAGTCGCGCGTTCTGTCGGCGTCCGGCCTCGGCCAGCCGCTCGGAGGCACCACCGCGCCAGATGTGCGTGATCGCCAGTGCCAACGCGTCCGCCGCGTCGGCCGGCTTGGGAGGTGAGTCGAGACCCAGGATGCGGGTGACCATGAACCCGACCTGTTGCTTGTCCGCTCGACCGCTGCCCGACACCGCCGCCTTGACCTCCGAGGGTGTGTGCAGGGCAACCTTCAGGCCACGCCTGGCCGCGGCCACCAGGGCGATCCCACTGGCCTGGGCGGTGCCCATGATCGTGGAGACGTCGGAGCGGGCGAAGACCCGCTCCACGGCGACCGCATCCGGTTGGTACTCGTCGAGCCAGGCATCGATGCCCTGCTCGATGGTGACCAGACGGGTCGCCACGGGCACCTCGGAACTGGTCCGGATCACGTTGACATCGATCATTCGCAGCGGCTTGCCGACCTGCCCCTCCACGACGCCGATCCCACAACGGGTCAGGCCGGGATCGATGCCCAGGACTCGCACTCGGCCTCCTCCTGCTGACGATGGGTGGTAGGGGTGAGTGATACGCATGCCTACGAACGGATGTTCGACAACATTAGTCCATCGCCCCGACCCGCCTCACCTCGACACGCCCGGTGCCCGGCACGCGCGCCGCTCAGCCGGCGAGACCTACCACCGGCTGAGCGGCGCGCAGCACCCGGCCGTCCGGCTCAGGCGTCGAGCTCGGCCATGACCTCGTCGGAGACGTCGACATTGGAGAAGACCGACTGCACGTCGTCCAGGTCCTCAAGCGCGTCGATCAGCCGGAACACCTTGGCCGCCGCGTCGGCGTCCACCGGAATCTCCATGCTCGCCACGAATTCGACCTCGGCCGAGTCGTAGTCGAGGCCGGCTGCCTGCACCGCGCTACGCACGGCCACCACGTCGGTGGACTCCGACAGCACCTGCCACGACTCACCGAGGTCGTTGACCTCTTCGGCACCGGCGTCCAACGTCGCCTCCAAGATGTCGTCCTCGGAGACCTCTCGGTCCTCCTGGGTCTTGGCGACCAGGACCACACCCTTGCGGTTGAACAGTCGCGATACCGACCCCGGATCGGCCATCGTGCCGCTGTTACGGCTGACCGCGGTGCGAACCTCCATCGCGGCCCGGTTCTTGTTGTCGGTCAGACACTCCACCAACAACGCCACACCCTGCGGACCGTAGATCTCGTACATGATCGTCGAGTAGTCCGCGCCACCGGCCTCGGCGCCGGAGCCACGCTTGACGGCGCGATCGATGTTGTCGTTGGGGACCGACTGCTTCTTCGCCTTCTGGATGGCGTCGTACAGGGTCGGGTTTCCTCCAGGGTCGGCGCCACCGATTCGGGCCGCGATCTCGATGCCCTTGATCAACTTGGCAAACAACTTGCCACGCTTGGCGTCGATCACCGCCTTCTTGTGCTTCGTGGTCGCCCATTTGGAGTGGCCCGCCATCGGTGCTCCTTCTCGCCTCGTAATACTGAGCACCCGCTCGTAACTCGAGGGGTGCAGCGCCCTGGGTGCCGACCGGATCACCGCAGCTGCTCTAGCACCGCAACTGCATGTCGACTCACCGGTCCCGCACCACCGACACGAATATTTCGTGGATCCGGGCGTCGCCACCCACCTCGGGGTGGAATGACGTCGCCAGCAGATGGTCCTGTCGAACGCCCACGATCCTACCTGCGCTGGTGGCCAATATCTCGACCCCAGGCCCGACCCGTTCGACCACGGGTGCCCGGATGAAGACCGCATGCACCGGTTCGTCCAGGCCGGAGAAGGCCAGATCCTCCTCGAAGGAGTCCACCTGGCGACCGAAGGCGTTGCGCCGTACGGTCATCTCCAAGCCACCGAACGTCTCCTGATCTGGAGCCGAGTCCAGGATCTCCGTGGCCAACAGCACCATCCCGGCACAGGTCCCGAAAACGGGCAACCCGTCGGCTATCGCCGCCCGCAGCGGCTCGGCCAGCTCGAAGCTTCTGGCCAGTCGCCAGATCGTGCTGGACTCTCCGCCGGGCAGCACCAGCCCATCGCATCGAGCCAGTTCCTCG
The DNA here is from genome assembly GCA_964396585.1 of uncultured Nocardioides sp. Classification (GTDB taxonomy): domain Bacteria; phylum Actinomycetota; class Actinomycetes; order Propionibacteriales; family Nocardioidaceae; genus Nocardioides. Next base: position 3,846 of record CAYNFY010000156.1, on the reverse strand, counting down.
GGTCGGCGCACCGGAGCCGCGTGGACCCCGATCGACTCCAGCAGATGGATGTGTTCGCGGACATCGCCCTGGAGGGCGAGCACTCCGATCAGGGGTTGAGCCACAACCGAATCCTAGGTCCCCCCGGAACGCGGGTCGGTCCCGATCTCAGGAGCAGGTCAATGACGACGCATCGACCGCGCCACGCTGCGCCACGACGCGAATCCACAGAGTCTGATTCAGGGTCCAGGCGGGCGAGCTGGCGGTGATCACCGGCAGGCCCGAGCAGGCGTATCCGTGGCTCGTCGTGTACTGACCGGTCGCGATGGTGCCCATCGTGGTCCACCGGGCCGGCCAGGTTCCGGCGGTGATCGTGAGATCGGCAGGTTTCAGCCGGCTCAGATCGACTGTGAAGCTGGGGATCGCCCCGTAGCCGGCCGCGGAGCTGAGCGAGATGTAGTAGTCGCGGTAGGTGGTGATGCCGTCGGACCACTGACGGGCCCTGATCCCGGATATCTCGCACAGGTGCTTCGTGCCGTGGAGAGTCGCGACGCAATCGGCCGAACTCGAGGAATCCGCTCCGCTCAGGCTCCCGGTCGTCATGATGGCGCGGTCGCTGAAGGCGGCCCGGGTGGGCTCCACCGTCCCGGTGCCTCCAGCCATCAGGGCACCGACGGCGACCAACCCGACTCCGACTCCCAGCGCCTGCCTGCCACCGCTCGAGGCACGATCCCCCGTGCGGTCACGTCCTCCGAAGGCGAGGAACAGTACACCGGCAACCAGTAGGCCACCGGTGAACATGCCCCAGGGCGAGCCCACGGCACTGATCAGATAGCCGACCCGCGGCAGCGCGAAGGCCACCCGGTCGGCCGTCCGGACCTGGTACCGCTCGGCGTCGGGCGCAGCATTGGCGTCCCCCTTGAGAGTCAACATCGCTGACTCTCCGGAGACCTCGCCCCCGACCACTCGATGGGTCACTCGAGTCCCGCGGGAGTCGGTCACACTGACCACGTCTCCGACTCGGAGGTCTTCGGCGGGCACGGTGCGGGCGAAAGCCAAGGATCCGGTCTCGATGTGCGGGCCCATCGAACCGGAGGTGAAGACCAGCGGGGTCAGCCCCAGTGCCGCCATCGTCAGGCTCCAGGCGAGGCATAAGACGCCCAGGACTGCACCGATCCACAGGGTCGCCTCGCGGAGACCACGCAGCAGCCGCGTCCGGGTTGAATCGTCGATCATCGGCCTCAGCCGATCTGGGTGGCGTCGAAGACGAACGAGGCGGTTGCGCTCTTGGCCTGGGCCGCGTTGCCGGCCGAGGCCGGGAGTTCCACGCGCAGGCACAACGTCTCGCTCATCGCGCTACCGGTGAGTGCCCTGTCGCGTACCAACTCGACCGCATCGCCCGACAATGTGTTGGCGGTACTCAGTGCGGCGCCGGAGCAGTGCTGAGTACGTAGCCCGGATCCGCTGGTGCCGGCTGCGCCCGCGGTCCCCGCGGCGACATCCCATCGCAGGTAAGGCGCCAGCGCACCGGTCGCCGTTGCCGACAGTCCGTACCTGAAGCCGATGCTGCCACCGGCTCGCTGTACCGGTACGGTCACCGCCACGCTCTCGCCCGGGATCATCTTGCTCATCGCCAGATCGGCATTCGTCCAGTCACCGCCCTGACCGGCCAGATTGCCCTGCAAGCGCAAGTCCAGGCTGCCGGAGGTGAACGACCCGGTCGACATGGTGGCGGTGTCGGTCCAATAGGCCATCGTGCTGACGCTGCCCAGCCCCAGCACGACTCCCAGGCTGAGTAGAGCTCTGACCCGCACCGAGGTGCGGCTCGCCCAACCGGCGCGCACCGGCGATATTCCTCGCGGTGATTTACTGACCTCTGCGTCGCTCACTCGTCCCTCGCTCGACTCGGTGGGGGTCATCCCCATCCCGCCTCCCCCATCACTCACCGCCGACGCCGGGCGCGGTCGCGCAAGGCACTGGCGAACATCCAGAGCATGTAGCCGCCGAGTGCCAGACACGCCAGATCGACCGCACCACGACGGGCGCCGGGCCCGATCGCGCTGTTCAGGTGCCCCAGCCAGGGCAGCGAGTACCACAGTTCGCCCTTGACCTGGACCGGTCGGACCGGGCTCGGGTCAACCACCCGGTTGGCGTCGCCCTTGGTAGTGAAGATGGGCTCACCCAGGTAGTTCAGTCCCTGGCCGACCACTCGGTGGGTGACGACCTGTTCCTGACCGGAGCGCAGTTGGTAGGTGATCACGTCACCGATCCCGATCTGGGTGGTCTCGACCTCGCGGGTCACCACCAACGTGCCGGGGGGAAGCGCGGGTTCCATGGATCCGGTCAGGATCGTGTAGGGCAGCGCACCGGCCACCCGGGGCAACAGCACGGCGGCACCCAGCACGAACACGACGGCCACGATCACCGCCCATGAGATCCCCTGGACCAGGGCGTCGAAGCGTCCGTGTTCGGGTGGGGCCGCCCCGCCGGACCGCCAGGCGGTCCGGCGGAACGGACCGTTCACGCGTTGTCGTGGGTCTGGGTCAGGGTGACCGCGACGTCCGTCAGGTCCAGCGCCAGGCCGCCGGCGACATTCGAGGAGTTGTCCTCGCTGCCGAAGGGAAAGCTGATGCTGATCCCCACCGCAACGAGTTGTCCGTCGTTGGCCGCGGAGACCGAGGTGATCTCGCCCCCGTTCAAGGTGAAGGTGGGGGTGGTCGTGACGAAGTCGGCCAGTGCCCCGCTTGCGGTGGCACCGGTGACCGACAGATCGGCGGTGATGTCGTCCCCTTCGATCTGGACGCTGTACGAGCCCGCGAATCGCAGCTCGTCACCGGGCACCAGACGAACAGCCGAGGGATTCGCCACCGGCTTGCCGTTGAGCGACCAGGCACCGGCCGTGGCCGGCTTCAGCTGGAGGTGACCCGAGGTGATGATGCCGCCGACGGCGGTGGTCTGGTCGGTCCAGAACGCGAGCGAACCGGCGCCGCCCAGTAGGAGCACCGCCATCGCGGCGCCGGCGATGGCGCCCTTAGTGGATTTCTTCATGATTCCTCATTCGCAATACGAGCCCGAACGAGGGTCCGCCCGGGCAGAAGGGGACCGCAACATGAGTCGCCGAGTCAGACGTCGCTGGGCCTTCCGTCCAGGAGTTTGCCACCTTTCATACTGTTGGGTAACTGATACTTCAACGATGTGTGAGGGCTCACAGGTCAAATGACCTGATAACCCCTGAAATGCAAAGATCCGGCCCACCGTGGGGCCGGATCCATGCTGCGTGGTGCGGAAAAGGACGTCAGGTCACCAGCCGCGCTCAGCGAACTGGATCGATCGCGCTGGCTCATCGACGTTGATGCCGACCATCGCCTCCCCCAGACCGCGGGAGACCTTGGCCACCACGTCGGCATCGTCGAAGAAGGTGGTCGCCTTGACGATGGCGGCGGCTCGCTGGGCGGGGTTGCCGGACTTGAAGATCCCGGACCCGACGAAGACGCCCTCGGCACCGATCTGCATCATCATCGCCGCATCGGCCGGCGTCGCGATCCCTCCTGCGGTGAACAGCACCACCGGCAACTTGCCGCTCTCGGCGACCTCCTTGACCAGGTCGTAGGGAGCCTGCAGCTCCTTGGCCGCGACATAGAGCTCGTCGCTGGGCAGCCCGGCGAGGCGGGCGATCTCGGCCCGGATCGTGCGCATGTGGGTGACCGCATTGGAGACGTCACCGGTACCGGCCTCGCCCTTGGAGCGGATCATGGCCGCACCCTCGGTGATCCGGCGCAGCGCCTCCCCCAGGTTGGTGGCGCCACAGACGAACGGCACGGTGAAGTTCCACTTGTCGATGTGGTGTGCGTAGTCGGCCGGGGTCAG
>CAYNFY010000155.1:0-7301 GCA_964396585.1 uncultured Nocardioides sp. | reverse complement strand
TCACACGGCTTGAGTTCTACCGATTAGGATGGTGACTTCTGAATAATGCTCAGTAAAGTTGCCGCTCGGCAATGCGGGTGACGTTGTCTACTATGACAGGGAAAAGTTTGGAATTAACCACGGGCACGCGGCAATATACGTGGGAAAAAAAAGAATCGTCGACGCTGCTAACGCGAATTTGGGCGTGCACAAAATCCTGGCCAGGGAGCGAAAGGTCCCAAAAGGTCACACGTGGATTGCGTGGGTTGACGCGTCGACTGATCCGGTAGTTCGTCAAACGCGATGGAGCCAGGCTGCGGCGTGGGCTAAGGGTAAAGATGGTGAGCCTTACAGCTGGCGTGTGACGGTCAGCGGGCTCAGTGCCGTAAATTGGCTGGACAACAAGTACTATGCCAAGCCGTGGAACTGCTCGCAGTTGGTGTGGGCCTCCTTCAAACGCTTAGGAGTCGAGACAGACGTGAATGGTGGCAAGGGCGTTTGGCCTGTAGACATCCTGAACCACAACAAGGTGAAGGCATACAAGAAACTGTGAATCTCTACACCAGGGCCGCGGTAGGCTGCGCGGCGGCCGCGGTCTTGATTATCTCGGCGTGTGACAACGCGCCACCGGCACCTAGAGCACACGGTTACGGCACTGCCCGGGTTGCTCTCAACGTCTCGTCGATCTACGAGCTCGACGACGGTGACCTCAAAGGTCGGATCCTGCTCATCAACGAGGACGGCTCCCTGAGCCAGCAGACCACCGATGGGATCTACATCGGGACGGTCTCGCTGATCGGCGACACCTTGTTCAGTTCGGATGCACACCAGGAATGGGTCCTGACCCGTGACGCAGCCACCAGCGTCCCCCGCAAGGGCCAGCACGTGCTGGAGTGGGACTCGGTCACCACCGATGACGCTCGCTGGGTTGTCTTCAACGACGGTGCTGGCGAACAGGGGTACCGGCTGGGTATCAGCGTCACCGACGGGACCCGGGTAAGTGAGGCTGAGATACTCGGAGACCCTTACGGTCAAGCTGGCTGTGGTGATGCAGCCATGATGGTGACCCACCACTACAGCGGACCCAACAGTCGGAAGACGACCTCGCGTCTGCATACGCTCACCTGGGACGGCCACCGCATCACCGAAAAGAACGAGATCGTAGCCAGCCCATTTGACACCCCGGTGAAGAACCTGGCGTGTGTGGAGAATCGGCCGGTCTTACTGGCCCGTTCCAAGTTGGGGCTTCACGTTGGAACCCGCAAGACGCCTATGAGTCCCTGGAGGTGGCGCACTAGGCAGGTTGGATTGAGTCTGGACTCTCGGATCGCTGGAAGTATCGGCGAGACGATTTTCGTCGATACCGGGGGGAAGGTCATCGCCCTGGATATAAAGACGATGAATCGACGTGTCTTGGTGGATCAGTCCGACCAGAATTTCACTGCTCGTGTGCAGGAAGACTCGATCGTGGCCTGGTGGGAGCGTGACGATAAGGCCCAGATCGTCCAACTTGATCCACATACTGGAGCGGAGATGAGCCGTCTCGATGCCTCGAAGGCGCTCAAGTACCTGAACGCACACAACGAGACCGTGATCCGGCCCCCGATCCTGCTTCCCGAGGCTGGGTGACCCAATGCTATGACCAACGCAACGTATGTTCGAGAGGGATCCCTCCGGCCAGAGTGTGGCCAAGCGATTGTGTCTGCCGATGCCTTCCGGGCTGCATGCCTTTGGCCTGACTTCGGACACCCCTGCGTGATTTCTAGTGGCGCAAGTCGTTGACCTGCAGTGATGGTTCGCTGGGTGGATGATTTGAGGCACTAATTGGTGCTCTACGCTCGGACGATGGCGTGGGTGAGGCGGGTGCGGACGGCCTCGGGGGCGACGGCGGTACAGATCGCTGAGTACGTCGATGGCCGCCGCCGGATCGTGGCTCATGTGGGATCTGCACATACCGATGCTGAGCTGGGACTGTTGCTGGAACAGGCTCGCGGGATGCTCGCTGATGCGGGTCAAGACGAACTCGATCTGGGTGTCGAGCCGGCACGGCCCAAGTCCCGGCTGGTGTCTTCGCCCGCCGCGGACGAAGGACTGTTCGCCGAGCCTGCCGTGAGCGCTGGTGAGCAGGAGCGGGTGGGCGCCCCGCGCGTGATCGGCACCTCGTCGAGGTTGCTGTTCGATGTCCTCGCCCAGGTCTACGACGGCCTCGGGTTCACCGCGGTCGGTGACGAGACGTTCCGTGACTTGGTGATCAGTCGGATCGTGGAGCCGACCTCGATCCTGGACACGCCTCGGGTCCTGAATGACTTGGGTCGCGAGCCCGCGAACGAGCGGACGATGCGCCGGACCCTGGGTCGCGCTCAGCAACGTGGGTACCGCGACATCGTTGCGACCGCCTGCTTCAACCACGCTGTGACCCATGGGGATGTGAGCCTGGTGCTCTATGACGTGACCACGCTCTACTTCGAGGCCGAGAAGGAGGACGAACTCCGCAAGGTCGGCTACTCCAAGGAACGCCGGGTCGACCCGCAGATCGTGGTCGGGCTGCTGGTCGACCGCAACGGGTTCCCCCTGGAGATCGGTTGCTACGAGGGGAACAAGGCAGAGACCGCCACGATCATCCCGATCGTGAAGCAGTTCCAGGCCCGCCACGGCCTGGCCGACATGGTCGTGGTCGCGGACGCCGGGATGTTGTCGGCGTCGAACCTGCGCGACCTGGACGAAGCGAGCCTGCGGTTCATCGTGGGGTCGCGGGTGACGAAGGCACCGAAGGGTCTGGAGTCCCACTTCCGCTGGCACGGTGACCTGTTCAGCGACGGTCAGGTCATCGACACCCTCACCCCGCGCAGCGTGCACCACAAGGACGCCGCGAGCAACCCGCTCGTGAAGGCCGAACCCGTGTGGGACCCCGCACAACATGGCGGGTCGTGGCGGGCGGTGTGGGCGTACTCGCAGAAGCGGGCCGTGCGGGACAACCGGACCCTCACGCTGCAAGAGGAGCGTGCCAAGGCTGTGGTGGCCGGGGAGAAGACTGCCCGCACGCCCCGGTTCGTCAAGACCCGTAACGGTGCCGCCGAACTCGACGAGACCTCCCTGACCAGGGCCCGCAGGTTGGTCGGTTTGAAGGGTTACGTCACCAACATCCCGGTCGAGCTCATGCCCGCCGTCGAGGTGATCGGGAGCTACCACGCGCTGTGGCAAGTCGAGCAGTCGTTCCGGATGTCGAAGACCGACCTGCGGGCCCGGCCGATGTTCGCCCGCACCAGGGATGCGATCGAGGCTCACCTGACGATCGTGTTCACCGCACTCGCTGTCAGCCGTGAGGCCCAGGCCCGCACCGGGCTCGCGATCCGCAACGTGATCCGCCAACTGCGACCCCTGCGGTCAGCGACCATCGCGATCAACGGCGCCGTTCAGACCTTCCCGCCCGAGGTTCCCAACGACAAACAAGCGATCCTCGACAGCCTCACCTGACCCGCACAACTCAGGCACTAAACCGAATGTCCGAACTCAGGCGGAGATGAGCCGTCTCGATGCCTCGAAGGCGCTCAAGTACCTGAACGCACACAACGAGACCGTGATCCGGCCCCCGATCCTGCTTCCCGAGGCTGGGTGACCCAATGCTATGACCAACGCAACGTATGTTCGAGAGGGATCCCTCCGGCCAGAGTGTGGCCAAGCGATTGTGTCTGCCGATGCCTTCCGGGCTGCATGCCTTTGGCACAGGTAGTGAATGACGTCGGGGATCTGGTGCGATGAGCAGTGCTACGTGATCCGTCTGCCCTGCGGACGGAGGGTGACGTCGGCTTGCTTGAGGATGCGCAGGACGGTGGACTTGGCGAGACCAAGTTCGTCTCCTACCTTCCAGGCACTGATGTCACCTTGGGTGTAGTAGCGATGACCTGCTGACGCAGGTCATTGGTGATGCGGCGTCGCTGGGGGACAGGTCAGGGCGATCGGTCGCTGCGAGTGGAAGCTTGCGTTGGATGATGTGGTTCGCAGAGGCCAGGACTACGAATGTGATCTCTCAAGAGATCGGAGACGCCCGAATCTGCGGAAGCAGGTTCGGGTGTTCATTATTTGCGTGGCGGGTAGTCGCGTTCTGGGTCACGTGGAGTCGTCTGAGTTCGTGGTCGAAGGCGTGGGGTCCGCCTTGGCGTCGGATGCCGGCGAATCTGACGGGGACGGCCATGCCAGCTTTGGCCAGATACCGGCTGATGGTGTCGGGGCCGGCCTTGAGCTGGTATACCCAGGAGCGGTGGACGCCGTAGCGGGCGGCGACCTCCGCTGGCGACTGCTGCTCGATGAACAGGGCAGTGATGACCAGGCGAGCCTTCGACATGCTCGAGCATCACCGACGGCCAATGTGTCTCTGATGTCTTCAGAGATGTGTCGCCGATGTCCTGAGCCAGCACACTGTCAGCCCGACCATGTGCAAGGCCCGGATCCACATCTGTGGATCCGGGCCTTGTTGCATATTCCGGTGATGAGGCTCTTATGTGCCCACTCACCGCCCGCTGATGAGGCACCTAAGAGCCTCATCAGCGGGATGGGCAGCTGTGGATCAGAGCCGAGCGGCGACGATCTCCGCCAGCTGCACCGTGTTCAACGCGGCGCCCTTGCGCAGGTTGTCGTTACTGACGAACAGCGCCAGACCGCGGTTACCCTCCACGCCCTCGTCCTGCCGGATCCGGCCGACGTAGGAGGGGTCCTTGCCCGCGGCCTTGCGCGGGGTGGGGATCTCCTCGAGTTCCACACCCGGAGCGGCCTTGAGCAAGTCTCGGGCCTGCTCCGGCGTCATCTCGGCGGCGAACTCGGCGTTGATCGCCAGCGAATGACCGCTGAAGACCGGCACTCGGACACAGATGCCGGAGACCTTGAGGTCCTCGATACCCAGGATCTTGCGAGACTCGTTACGAAGCTTCTGCTCCTCGTCGGTCTCGTTCAGACCGTCTTCGACCAGAGAGCCGGCCAGAGGCAGCACGTTGTAGGCGATCGTCTCGACGTACGGTGCTCCGTCGCCGAACGGCACGGCCGCACCGTCGTAGGACAGCCCCCGGGCATCACCGGCCCGTTCGACACCGCCGGCCAATGCCTCGACGCCGGCCACACCGGAACCGGAGACGGCCTGATAGGTGGCCACCACCAACCGATGTAGACCAGCTACGTCGTGCAGCGGCTTGAGCACCGGCATCGCGGCCATCGTGGTGCAGTTCGGGTTCGCGATGATCCCGCGACGGGCCTCGATCACCTGATCCATCGCCTCGGGGTTGACCTCCGAGACCACCAACGGGATGGCCGGGTCCTTGCGGAAGGCCGAGGAGTTGTCGATCACGATCACCCCCGCGTCGACGAACTTCGCAGCCAGCGCCCGCGACGTGGTCGCCCCCGCCGAGAAGAGCGCGACATCGAGCCCGTGAGGGTCGGCGGTGGCCGCGTCCTCGACCACGATCTCGGCATCACCGTAAGGAAGGCTACGGCCGGCCGAACGAGCGGACGCGAAGAACCGGACCTGATCGGCCGGGAAGCTGCGATCGAGGAGGATCTGCCGCATCGCGACACCGACCTGCCCGGTCGCGCCCACGATTCCGATACTGATCTTCTCAGCCATGACTCAGCGTCCCGTCCCGCCGTACACGACGGCCTCGATGGAGTCGGCGTCCAGACCGAATGAGGTGTGTGCGGCGCGCACCGCATCACCCACCTGTCCCTCGTCCACGACCACGGAGATCCGGATCTCGGAGGTGGCGATCATGTCGATATTCACCCCGGCATCGGCCAGGCAGGTGAAGAACTTCGCGGTGACACCGGGGTTGGAGCGCATCCCAGCACCGACCAGGGACACCTTGCCGACCTTGTCGTTGTAGAGCAGCTTGTCGTAGCCGACCTCGGCCTGCAGGGTGGAGAGTGCCCCCATGGCGGCCTGCCCGTCGGATCCGGGAAGCGTGAACGAGATGTCGGTCCGGTTCGTGGACGCCTGGGACACGTTCTGCACGATCATGTCGATGTTGATCTGTGCCTTGGCGAGAGCATCGAAGATCCGAGCCGCCTCGCCAATCTTGTCCGGTACTCCGACGACGGTGATCTTGGCCTCGCTGCTGTCGTGCGCGATGCCGGAGATGATGGCGTTTTCCATGGTGCTTCCCTCCGTGGGGTCCTCGACGACCCAGGTTCCCTCCAAGTGGGAGAACGAGGACCGGACGTGGATCGGGATGTTGGTGCGCCGTGCGTACTCGACCGAGCGCAGGTGCAGGATCTTGGCGCCATGGGCGGCCAGTTCGAGCATCTCCTCGAAGGAGATCCGATCCAGCTTGTGGGCGCTGTGAACCACTCGGGGGTCGGCGCTGAACACACCGTCGACGTCGGTGTAGATCTCACAGACATCGGCGTTCAATGCCGCCGCCAACGCCACTGCCGTGGTGTCGGTACCACCACGACCCAGCGTGGTGATCTCCTTGGTGTCGGCACTCACGCCCTGGAATCCGGCCACGATCACGATGTGGCCTTCTTCAAGCGCTTTGGCCAGCCGCCCCGGTGTCACCTCGGTGATCTTCGCTTTGCCATGTACCGCGTCGGTGATCACCCCGGCCTGGGAGCCGGTGAACGACTGCGCCGTGTATCCCAGGTCGGAGATGGCCATCGCCACCAGCGCCATGGAGATCCGCTCTCCGGCGCTCAGCAGCATGTCCATCTCGCGAGCCGGGGGAATGGGGCTCACTCCGGCGGCGAGTGCCAACAGGTCATCGGTGGTGTCGCCCATGGCCGACACGGCCACCACCACATCGTTACCCTGCTTCTTGGTCTCGACGATCCGCCGAGCGACCCGCGTGATCGCGTCGGCGTCAGCCAGGGACGAGCCGCCGTACTTCTGCACGACAATGCCCACGGTTGTTCCTCACGTAACTTCAGACGAACTCAGGCGGGCGACTCTGCCGGCCTCGAAACGCCAGTCTATCCAGCGCCCGGGCCCGCAACCGACAACATCTCATCGGCCGCCGCAACCTGGTCGGTCTCATCGGGGTGCTCGGAGTCGAGGCGGTCATGGGAGACCACCGACAGGAGCGCGTTCAACGCGGCACCGGCCAGGTTCCCCCAGGTGGCGACATAGGAGAACTGCCACCACCACAGTGCCTCCTTGAGGTCACCGCTGCGGTGGTGCCGCAGACCGTTCTCCAGGTCGCTGGCGATCGCGGTGAGATCGTCACTGAGCTGACTCTCGACGACCTCGGGCAGGTACTGGTCGAACACGAACGAATAGGTATCGAGGTCACCCAACAGATTGGCCAGCCCCATCCGCATCTCCTCTAATTCGGCCTCCGGCC
>CAYNFY010000154.1:0-7366 GCA_964396585.1 uncultured Nocardioides sp. | reverse complement strand
CCTTCGGTACCGGGGACAACTTCGAGGTGAAGTCCGAGATCGTGCGCCGCCTCGACATCCAGGTCGAGATGACCGGCGGCATCCGGGACCAGGAGTCGCTGGAGAAGGTGCTGGCCACCGGCTGTGCCCGGGTCAACATCGGTACCGCCGCGATCGAGAACCCGCAGTGGTGCGCCGAGGCGATCGCTACCTACGGGGACCGGATCGCGATCGCGCTGGACGTGCGCGGAACCACCCTGGCCGGACGCGGCTGGACCAGTGAGGGTGGGGATCTCTACGAGACGCTGGCCCGGTTGGACGCCGAGGGGTGTGCCCGGTACGTGGTGACCGACGTGAACAAGGACGGGATGCTGGAAGGCCCGAATCTGGACCTGCTGCGCAACGTGTGTGCGGCCACGGGTCGTCCCGTGGTCGCCTCGGGTGGGGTCACCTCGGTAGCGGACCTGATCGCACTGAACGACCTGGTGGTCGGGGGCGTCGAAGGCGCGATCATCGGCACCGCGCTGTACGAGGGCCGGATCGACTTCGCCGAGGCGCTGACAGCAACTCGGCCTGTCACGAAGGATGCCTGACATGTCGTTGTCAGTACGTGTGATCCCGTGTCTGGACGTCGATGGCGGTCGGGTGGTCAAGGGGATCAACTTCGAGAACCTGCGCGACGCGGGTGACCCGGTGGAGTTGGCCCGGATCTACGACCGGGAGGGCGCCGACGAGTTGACCTTCCTGGACATCTCGGCCTCGCACGAGGGCCGGGCCACCACGATGGAGATCGTCTCCCGTACCGCGGAAGAGGTCTTCATCCCGCTGACCGTCGGTGGGGGAGTGCGCGAGGTCGCCGACGTCGATCGACTGCTGCGGGCCGGGGCCGACAAGGTCGCGATGAACACCGCTGCCATCAACCGGCCCGAGCTGATCAGCGAGGTCGCCGACCGGTTCGGCAACCAGGTGCTGGTGCTCTCGGTGGATGCCCGCCGGGTCAAGCCCGGTGCGGCCGGTACCGACAGCGGGTTCGAGGTGACCACCCACGGTGGTCGTCAGTCTGCCGGTCTGGATGCCGTGGCGTGGGCCGCTCGTGCCGCCGAGTTGGGCGCCGGTGAGATCCTGCTCAACTCGATGGATGCCGATGGCACCACCTCGGGCTTCGACACCGAGATGCTGGCCGCGGTCCGCCGCGAGGTCTCGATCCCGGTGATCGCCTCGGGAGGCGCCGGGAAACTCGCGGACTTCGCTCCCGCCGTCGACGCTGGCGCCGACGCGGTCCTGGCCGCCACGGTCTTCCACTTCGGCACCCTGCGGATCAGCGAGGTCAAGGCGGCCCTCCGCACTGCAGGCCACCCCGTCCGCTGAGACGGCACTACAAGTTACCCATGAGTTAATTTGTACCGCCCCCTCACCGCTGAGGGGGCGGTACAAGTTACTAAGCAGGTACATAAGGTGCCGTGTCAGCGGTCGAGTTGGGTCACATATTCGGCGAAGGTGAGGCCCGGCCATGCTTCGAGATCATCGGTGCCCTGGTCGAACACCAACATCTGTGGGTGGATGCCGGCTAGGAGGGTGACTCCCTGAGGAACAACCTTCGGATCTGAACCGATGGTGACGCTTGGGTTGCTAAGTTCGAGATTCTGGTCATGTGGTTGCGAGACCACCATGACCCGTAGCCCTGGGGGAAGAGCCTTGCGAATTTCGTCGAGCGAGGGATTGGGATCGTCTCCCAGAATGTTCCCTTCTGCGTCGATGGCGTTGACGCCACGGGGCATGGATACGTACAGATATCCATCCTTCTCGACTCCATCGGAGGGTTTGATCTCGTGAGCTATTTTCACTCGCAGAATGACGGAATTGTCGCGGGTTATCAATCGGTCGGAGGTGGAAATGATACTCCGTCCCTCGTGAACCTCGTCGACTACTCCTAGATAGGCCGCTGGTTTCGCTGACAAGAGGTCTTGGGGGGTGGTGTAAGCATAATAATCGAGACCCTCTTCCAATCTTTGAATAATTTTCAAACCATCACTGGATAAGGAGTCTGAAGACTGGGCGCTCGAAGGCTGGGTGCTCGTCGCGGAGGACGTATCTCTCGTCGCTGATTCGGTTGCGCATGAGGCGGACCCTAGGAGGACTGCGGCAAGTCCGACCGCTATGAGTCGATGGCGCATTGCTCTCTCCTTCATGAGAACCACCCATTGATGTGAGAGATGTGATGTGGTCCATAGGAACGAGTCCATACATCTCCACTGTCGTGCAGGCCAGAGATCATGCAACTGTTTGAAGCCCAGGTTCCGTCAGGATTGACGAGCCAATTCGCATAATGGTTGGCTCCGAGGGTGTGACCAACCTCGTGACAAAGTGTTTTCCGGGCCTGATAATTATCGTGAGTCGCAAGGCGTCTAATCTCACCCCAGTCGATCCGGGCCTCGCGACTGTCGCATCGAGAGCTCCCCGCAACTCGAGCCCTGCATGGCGCATATCCGAACATGTCGGTCCCTATAGGTCGCTGTTGGAATCTCACATCTGACTTGGGTCCGCAGGTGGGTTGCTTTTTTGTGGTAACGATCGTCTGTGATTCGACGTTATTCATCGTGCTTATGGCGCGAGAATGAACGGCGTTTGCTAGAGGGTGCTGGGGGTCGAAGCAAAAGACGTGTTTCCCCCGATCGGGGCCGTGGTCGACTGGAAAACTGTCGGCATGAGAGGCGTGAGGGATCATATAGATCGAGAATAGGATCAGTGGTAGGGCGGCAACTCTCCCGAGGAGACGGTAGAGCGTCTTGAGGTGAGGTCTGACGTTATGTTTCATGTAGGTCCCTCCGGTTGCCCGGGTGTCGCTCGCTGCTGGGTGGGATTGAACTGGTGGGGTGTCCGACGTGATGTCCCGTTCCCAGGGAAACACTGAAGCTGAGGGGTGGGAAGCAGGCCTAGAAACAAATGTTTGATTCTTGTCATCCCGGTTACAACATTTCACCCGGATGGCCGCTGGACGGACTATCGGCAGTTCGCTACGGTGCGTCGATGCAGGCTCAACCTACTCACGAGGCAACCAGAACTGCCTTCTCAGCGCACTGATAGATCGGCCATCGCGCCGAGGGTCGCGGCTACCTTGGATACCTCGTGGGTGCGATGCACGTGAGTGCCGCCCAATTGGGTGATCACCGAGAAGAAGCCCTCGGCGATCCGTAGTTCGTCGCCGAAGAGGTCGAAGGCCGTCGGCAGCGCGTTGCAGATCGGCACCCCCAGGGAACGGAGCCGGAAGCACTGGGCCAGTACCCGGGTCTGATACCGGGCCCGAACCTTGGGGTCCACCAGATTGCCGTAGTAGAACCCGATCCCGGGGTCGATCATGAGCCTGGCGACACCGAGCTCACGGGCCCGCTCCAGACGCTGACCGAAATGGTCGAGCATCGCCGGGAACGGATCGGCGTCATGACCGTGGTCGGTGGCGGTGTGAATGTCGGAGACCTCGCGCACGTTGGCCACCTCGCCCCAGCACAGCACCACCGCCGCGTCGTAGCTGGCAGCCAGATGGAGCATCTCGTCCTCGTGCGCACGTCCGGTCATGTTCACCACCCGGGCGCCTGCCGCCAGAGTCTCCTTGACCACCGATGGTTCGTAGGTCTCCACCGACACCACCACGTGCTCGGCTAATTGCTCCACCACCGGGACCAGAACGGCGCACTGATCGGCTGCGGTGGCTCGACGGGTGCCGAAGTCGGAGGACTCCGCGCCCAGGTCCACGATCCCGGCGCCCTGCAGTGCCTGGATCCGGCCCATCTGCACGGCCCGCTCGGTCGAGACCGCCACCGACTCCCGGTAGGAGGAGTCCCGGGACAGATTCACCACGCCCATCAGGACCGGCGCGTCGTCGCCGATCACCAGGCCGCCCACCTCGACCGGGGCCACCGGGTGGTCGAACGCGGCACCGTGCTCATGGTGTAGCGCGGCCAGGTCGGCAAGGGTGATCACGGGAGTTGAGTCTAGTGATCGCCCCCACGTCCCTCTCGGAGCGTTCAGCAGGCACGATGGGCACATGACTGCCCTGCGCCGGTTGGCCGACCTCGACGACTCCGAGTTGGCGGATGCCTACGCGCCGCCGCGCACCCCGTGGCTACGGCTGAACTTCGTCACCACCGTCGACGGTGCGGTCACCGGGGGCGACGGATTGAGCAAGTCGATCCAGAACGACGACGACCAGCGTGTCTTCGAGGTCTTGCGCGAGCGCAGTGACGTGATCGTGGTGGGTGCCGGCACCATCCGGGCCGAGTCCTACCGGCCCAACGTCAAGCCGCTGGTCGTGGTCTCGCGCAGCGGCCAGGTGCCGCGCTCCCTGCGTGAGGGATCGCTGGACCACGTCTGGATGGCCACCGGGTCGAAGGCCGAACATCTGGCCGAGACCCAAGACCTGCTCGGTGCGCGTGCCCTGGTTCTGGGCGACGAGGGCCCGGACCTGACCCGGCTCAGGGAACGGCTGGTGGACGAGGGGTTCTCAGACATCCTCTGCGAGGGTGGGCCGACCCTGGCCCGCGACCTGTTGGCGGTCGGAGTGGTCGATGAGCTGTGCCTGACGGTGGTGCCGCGACTGCTCGCCGGCGACCATCGTCGGCTGCTGCACGGCACCGAGGTCGCCCGCGATCTGCGTCTGGTGGGAATGCTGGAGCAGGATTCCACGTTGTTGCAGCGCTGGTTCGTCGAGGGCGACTGAGTCTCGCCCGCATCTCGACCTGCTCGTCCAGCCGTTCATCGACAGGAGACCCATGTCCAGCGCGGCATCCATGCGCACCCCCGGGGAGAGGCCCCGTCGTTCGCTGACCCTGGACGGCTTCCGGGTCCTGATGGTCGCCATCAGGCGTGAGCCCGGCGTGTTCTGGATCTCGACGATCGGCAGCCTGCTCTTCGGCGCGCTCACCGTCGCCGACGCCTGGGTACTCGGCTGGGCCACCAACCATGCCGTCCTGCCCGCGTTCCGTGACGGCGAGATCGGTGCCGGAGTGCTGGTGGCCGTGGTGGCCCTGTTCATCGGGGTGGCGATCCTGCGGGCCGTCGGCATCGTGGCGCGCCGGATCGGTGCCGGGGTCATGCAGTACCGGATGCAGGCGCACTCGCGTCGCGCCGTCACCCGTCAATACCTGGCCCTGCCGATGGCCTGGCATCACAAGCACCCGACCGGGACCTTGCTCTCCAACGCGAACTCCGATGTCGAGGCGGCCTGGGGGCCGATCGCACCGCTGCCGATGGCCGTGGGCACGGTGGCGATGATGGTGATCGCGGTGCTGCAGATGATCTTGACCGATCCGGTGATCGCGGTCGTGGGGCTGTTGATCTTTCCGGTCGTGATCGTGGCCAATGTCATCTTCCAGCGCGCCGCCAACCCCCTCTGGGCGCGCGCCCAGCACCTGCGCGGCGAGGTATCCGCGATCGCGCACGAATCATTCGACGGGGCCATGGTGGTCAAGACCCTGGGCCGCGAGACCGAGGAGACCGACCGGTTCTGGGCCAAGTCCGCCGAGCTGCGTGACGTGATGGTGCGGGCGGGCAAGGTCCGCGCGGTCTTCGATCCGATTCTGGCGCTGCTGCCGAATCTGGGCGTCCTGCTGGTGCTGGTGGTGGGGGCACATCGGGTCGACTCGGGCGCAGCCAGCGCCGGCGACGTGGTGTCGATCGCCTACCTGCTGACCGTGGTGGCCTTCCCGATCCGGTCGATCGGCTGGCTGCTCGGCGACTTCCCGCGCAGCGTGGTCGGCTACGAACGGGTCAAGTACGTGTTGGACGCGACCGGTGCGATGCCGTTCGGTGACCGGCGAGTGCCGCCCACCCCAGGAGGTGCCCATCTGGTGGTCGACCGACTGGGCTACACCTACCCCGACAGCGGTCCGGATACCGAGCCGGTCCTGGCCGAGGTCTCCTTCGATGTGCCGCCCGGTCGCACCGTCGCGCTGGTCGGCGCCACCGCGAGCGGGAAGAGCACCCTGACCACCCTGCTGGCCAGGCTGGTGGACCCGGATCGGGGCGCCGTGCAGATCGATGGCATCGACCTGCGTGAGCTGAGTCGGGGAAGCCTGCCCGAGCAGCTGGCGGTGGTGCCGCAGACCGCCTTCCTCTTCGACGACACGGTGCGGGGCAATGTGACCCTGGGCGGCGACATCAGCGATGAGCAGGTGTGGAGCGCGCTGCGCATCGCCCAGGCCGACGGATTCGTCGCGGCACTGCCGAACGGTCTCGATTCCCGGCTCGGGGAACGAGGCACCTCCCTGTCGGGTGGACAACGTCAGCGGATCTCGCTGGCCCGTGCCCTGGTCCGGCACCCCCGGCTGCTGGTCCTCGATGACGCGACCAGCGCGGTCGACCCCGAGGTCGAAGCACGCATTCTGGCCGCCCTGCGTACCGGGGAGAACGACGCCAGCATGGTCGTGGTCGCCTATCGCAAGGCGACCATCGCCCTGGCCGACGAGGTCGTGTTCCTGGCGGGGGGACGGATCGTCGACCGCGGCACGCATACCGAACTGTTGACCCGTAATCCGGACTATGCCGAGTTGGTCAACGCCTACGAGGCCGATCACGAGGAGTCCGACACCGCACAGACAGGAGCCCGCGGATGAGCACCGACACCACTGGGGCGCCGCCGGCCACCGGCGCGGTATCCACCGGATCGGGCCTGGGCGCGTTCGCGACGGTCCGCCGCGGCCTCTCCTTCTCGCCCGAGATCACCCAGGGCCTGGGCTGGACGATCCTGCTGACCGTGGTCGCGAGCCTGGGCCAGGTGATCATCCCGCTGGCCGTGCAGCAGGTGATCGACCGCGGTCTGGAGGCCGACGGAGGGGTCGACGTCTCGTTCACGGCTCGGATGGCGCTCCTTGCGGCCGGCGGCATGGTGCTCACCTCGGTGGCCTCCTATCTGATGACCGCCCGGCTCTACACCGCGTCGGAGCGTGGTCTGGCCACGTTGCGCACCAAGGCGTTCCGGCACGTCCACGACCTGCCGATGCTGACCCAGAACACCGAGAGCCGGGGTGGCCTGGTCAGCCGGGTGACCAGTGACGTGGACCAGATCAGCCAGTTCCTGGTCTTCGGTGGATTGATGCTGGTGGTCAGCGTCGGGCAGATGCTGGTGGCCACCGTGGTGATGGGCTTCTACTCCTGGCAGCTCACCCTGGTCGTCTGGCTCTGCTTCGCGCCGCTCTTTCTGAGTCTGCGCTGGTTCCAGCGCAAGCTCTCGGATGCCTACGCGGTGGTCCGGGCCCAGATCGGGATCATGTTGGGCGCGATCTCCGAGCCCGTGGTCGGTGCCGCCGTGGTCAAGGCTCACGGCATCGAAGAGCGCACCCAGGCCCGGATCGATACCTCGATCGACGAGTTCAAGGCAGCCAACGTGCGCGCC